>NZ_JABWRV010000020.1:0-120892 GCF_014269105.1 Pseudomonas sp. SWRI77
TCGCGGAGCGGCCCCGGGTTTTCGGGTGCCTGTAAGAACGTAGGGGCCGCTCCGCGACCCTTTCGCGACGCAAGGCCGCTCCTACACGAGGCCTTGCTGCGGCTCAGTACCCGACGGTAAACCGCGCCCGCGAATGCGCCGGCTTTTCCAGCTCATCGAGCATGGCAATCGCATAGTCGGCAAAGGTGATCCAGCTCTTGCCGTCGGCACCGATCAGCAGATGATCCTTGCCCAGCGTGTAGTGCCCGCTCCGCTCGCCCTCGACAAACTCCGCCGAAGGCGACAGGAACGTCCAGTCCAGATTCTGCTCCTGGCGCAGCACCTCGAGAAAGCGCACGCCGGCACTCGCCTCGGCTTTGTAGGCCTCGGGGAAGTCCGGGCTGTCGATCACCCTGTGCCCGGAAGGCAGCAGCAGGCTGCCGGCCCCGCCCACCACCAGCAGGCGCCTGACCCCAGCGCGCTTGACCGGCTCGATGATCGCGTGCGCGTCGATAGTTGCAAAGTGCGCAGCGCTCAACACCGCGTCCACACCGGCGACAGCCGCTTGTAGCGCCGCACTGTCCTTGACGTCCAGCGCCTTGACCGTCACCCCATCACGCCCCTGCAGCCGCGACGGGTCGCGGGCAATGGCCACGACACTGTGGCCACGGCGCAGGGCCTCTTCCAGCAACTGGCTGCCGGCTCGGCCGGTGGCACCAATGATTGCGATCTTGCTCATGGGAAACACTCCATCAATTGAACGGAATTACCACTTCATCTCGCCCTTGGCGACCTTGGCACCGAGCTCCAGCGAGCTCTCGTCAGCCAGGCCCGGGTAGCGTTTTTTCATCGCCGCGATCAACGTAGCGGCATCTTTCGCCTTGGCGGCTTCGGCATCGAACGCCTCAACATAATTGGCCGCGAAGCGCACAGCGGCGAGCGAACGGCTGCTTTGGCCCAGGTAATGGCCGGGCACAACGGTGCGCGGCGCCAGCTGCTCGATGTGCTTGAGCGTGCCCAGCCAGTCGGCATGCGACTGGGCCGACTGGGTATCGGCCATCCACACGTGGATATGCTCCGCAACCACCACGCCGCCGACGACTGCCTTGATCGACGGAATCCAGACAAAACTGCGATCAGGCTGCGGCCCGTCCAGGCCGACCACCTCGAGCGTCTGGCCTTCCAGGGTCAGGCGATCGCCCGCGAGGACCTGTGGCACGACCAGCCGAGCCGGTTTGTCCGCGCCCATTTGCGGGCCCCAGTAGGCCAGCTTTGCGTCCATGGTCTGGCGAATGTGCGCAACCGTGGGCGCCGAGGCGACCACCTTGGCGGCGGGGAACGCCTGGGTCAGCGTGTCGAGGCCGAAGTAGTAGTCCGGGTCGCCATGGCTGATGTAGATGGTGGTCAGCCGCTTGCCGCCGGCACGCAACCGCTCGACCACCTGTTCAGCCTGCGCCTTGCCGAACTGGGCGTCGACCAGGATGGCATCGTGGGCGCCGCTGACAATCACCGAACTGACCGGGAAAATGGCCTCGTGCCCAGGGTTGTAGACCTCCAGCTGCAACGGCTCGGCAGCCAGGGCCGGGCCGGTCAACGCAACACAGGCCAATAACAGGCCACGCAAGGGAGTGAATAGCGACATCGCAACGGTCCGTCTGTAGAAGAATGGTCAACAGCTTAGTTGCCAAATCCATGACAAAAAATGCGATGCTCGAACATAGTTTGTTTCTAAAATCGGGCAAATCATGGACCGTCTCAACGCCATGCGCGTTTTTGTCACTGTTGTCGACCTGGGCAGCCAGTCTGCGGCAGCGGATCACCTGCAACTGTCGCGGCCAGTGGTTTCACGCTACCTGGCAGAACTCGAGGAGTGGGTCGGGGCGCGGCTGATGCAGCGCACCACGCGCAAGCTGAGCCTGACCGCCGCTGGCCAGGAGACACTGCCCCGCTGCCGCCAACTGCTGGAACTTGCCGGCGACCTGCAGGTTGCCGTACGCCAACCGGACGACGCGCCCCGCGGCGCGCTGCGCATCAGCGTCAGTACGTCATTCGGCCAGGCGCAACTGGTGGATGCCGTGGCCGCGTATGTTCGGCGCTATCCCGGGGTGAAGGTTGAACTGCAGATGCTCGATCGCACGGTCAACCTGGTGGATGAGCGCATCGACCTGGCCATCCGCACCAGCAACGACCTGGACCCGAACCTGATCGCCCGGCGCCTGACCGTGTGCCGCTCGGTGGTGTGCGCGGCACCGGGCTACCTGCACGAACATGGGACGCCGCAGCGGGTTGAGGAACTGAGCGGGCACAATTGCCTGACCCATGCCTACTTCGGCCACAGCCTCTGGCATTTCGAGGTGCAGGGCCACGCCATTGCCGTCCCGGTCGAGGGCAACATCAGTGCCAATGAGGCCATGACGTTGCAAAAGGCGGCACTGGCCGGTGCGGGCATTGCCATGCTGCCAACCTACCAGGCTGCCGCTGCGCTGCGCACGGGCGCACTGGTGCGCCTGCTGCCCGAGGCACGGCCGCGCGAGCTCAACCTGAATGCGGTGTATACCTCGCGCAAGCACATGCCGGCGACCTTGCGCAGCATGCTGGACTTTCTCGCACAGCGATTCCGGGACGAGCCGGAATGGGACAAGCACCTGATGTAAGCCCATGGCGCCGCGAATTGGCCTACGCTTACCGGTATCACCTGGCGCGGTAACAGGAGGTGAGCACCATGGGCATCAAGACAAGAAGGTTCGCAGTGGTGATGGCGCTGTTTGCCGTTGCCGGGCTTTACGGCTCAGCCTGCTGGCGGGTCGAACTGCTCCGCGACCAACCCGGCTCGGCAGCCAATTGTCAGCACGCGCACTGCGTGCCGCAAAGCGCAACCTTGAGCGCCGTCCGTTGAGCTGACGGCGCCCTGCCGGTCACTCCTCGACGCTCATGTATTCCTTGGCCCAGCGGATGTAATCCTCGGGCTGGGTGTAGGTGTGCGAGAGTTCGGTGGCGTTGAGGTTCTCGGACCTGTTCTGCTGGCCGCGCTGCAGGCGCAGGCAGTCGTAGGTGGCCTTGATGGCAGCAAAGTACGCCGCATGGCCATCGACCACGATGCGCACGCCCAGGCGTGCCAGGCGTTCGTCATCACGCAGGTTGGGGTTGGCGTAGGTCACCAGCATCAACGGCACGGTCAGGTGCTCGGCAATCTGCTCGAGCTGCTCGAAATCCTTCACCCCCACCATGCAGATCCCGTCGGCACCGGCTTTCTGATAGCTCTGGGTGCGCACAATGATTTCTTCGGTGCTCAGCACGCCGGCGTTGGTGCGGGCGATGATCGACAGCGACGAATCGACCCGTGCTTCAAGCGCCGCGCGAATCTTGCCGACGCCTTCATCGACTGGAATCAAATCGGTGGACTTGCGCCCGAACTGGGCCGGTAGCAGCGTATCTTCGATGGTCAGTGCCGCAACGCCGGCACGCTCCAGTTCGATGACCGTGCGCATGACATTCAGCGCGTTGCCGTAGCCGTGGTCGGCATCGGCCAGCACCGGCAGTTGCGCCACACGGCCAATGCGTGTGGCCTGTTCGACGAACTCGCTGAGCGTGATCAAGGCAAAATCCGGTGCGGCCAGCACCTGCAGCGAAGCCACCGAACCACCAAGAATACCGACTTCGAAACCCAGGTCAGCGGCAATGCGCGCCGACATCGGGTCGAACACGGACGCTGTGTGGTAACAGGAACCTGAAGCGAGCAGCTCGCGGAAGGCAAAACGCAAATCTTGGTGGGAAGCCCTGGGCATGATCACTCCGCAATAACGTGAAATTGAACGGTTGCTACCAACCCCTGAATCGGGTCTACCTGACCTGTTCCAACCGTCGCCATCCGGGCGGTCATGCTCGACATGCAGGCAGAGGAATAAAAGGTATGGGATACAGCGACACGAAAACCCTGCGGCAATTAGCTGCACCAAGCTGGTGCAGGCCACGGATCACAGCCCCTGCGGTCCAGCCACGATATCACGCGGCCATGCCTCACTGGATGAATGCGCCAATGCCGATCTTGCATAGGGGATGCAGATAGTACATAGGAAGCTACCTAAGTCAGGTTACACTTCATCGGCCTCATTGCCATGCCTAAGGTAATTTCGTGACTGCCGCCCTGCCCCCGACCGTCTTGCGCAACGTGCTCACCGCTCTGATGCTGGCCATCTTCCTCGGCGCGTTGGACCAGACCATTGTCGCCGTCTCGCTGCCGGCCATTTCCGCACAATTCAACGATGTCGGCCTGCTGGCCTGGGTGATCTCCGGGTACATGGTAGCGATGACGGTGGCGGTGCCGATCTACGGCAAACTCGGTGACCTGTATGGCCGGCGGCGCATGATCCTTACCGGCATCACGCTGTTCACCCTGGCGTCGATTGCCTGCGCCCTCGCCCAGGACATGCAGCAACTGGTGCTGGCCCGCGTGCTGCAAGGGGTCGGTGCAGGGGGCATGGTGTCGGTCAGCCAGGCGATCATCGGCGACTTCGTGCCACCGCGCGAACGTGGCCGTTACCAGGGCTATTTCAGCAGCATGTACGCAGTGGCCAGCGTCGCCGGGCCGGTGCTCGGCGGCTGGCTGACCGAGTACCTGTCCTGGCGCTGGGTGTTCTGGATCAACCTGCCACTGGGAATGGTCGCGTTGTGGGCGATCCATCGGGCACTGCGCGACATGCCGGTCAAGCGCCGCGAGGCGCAGGTCGATTACCTCGGCGCCGTGTTGCTGATTGTTGGCCTGGGTAGCCTGCTGCTGGGCATTACCCTGGTCGGCCAGGGCCACGCCTGGGCAGCGCCATCCGTACTGGCGCTGTTCGCCTGCGCGGTGCTTGGCCTGGCGCTTTTCATTGGCCATGAACGGCGCTGCCCGGAGCCGCTGCTGCCCCTCGACCTGTTCGGCAACCGCGTCGCCGTGCTGTGCTGGGGGGTGATATTTTTCGCCAGTTTCCAGTCGATTTCCCTGACCATGCTCATGCCCTTGCGCTACCAGGGCATCACCGGTGCAGGTGCCGACAGCGCGGCATTGCACCTGCTGCCACTGGCCATGGGCCTGCCGATGGGGGCCTTCACCGGCGGCCGCATGACCAGCCTCACCGGGCGCTACAAACCGCAGATACTCACCGGCGCGCTGCTGATGCCGGTGGCCATCTTCGCCATGGCCATGACACCGCCGCAGTCGGCGCTGCTCAGCGCCGTGTTCATGTTGCTGACCGGCATTGCCTGCGGGCTGCAGTTTCCGACGTCGCTGGTGGGCACGCAAAGCGCGGTGGCCAGCAAGGACATTGGCGTGGCCACCAGCACCACCAACCTGTTCCGCTCGCTTGGGGGGGCCATGGGGGTGGCGTGCATGTCCAGCCTGCTGCTGGCGTTGCTGCACCAGGGTGGGTTCGAGCTGCTGGGCAACCCCTTGCTGGGCAGCCTGAAGGCAGGCGAGGCCGACCCACTGACCCAGGCAAGGTTATTGGAGACGTTCAAGCATTTGTTGATGGGCAGTGGTGTGGTTGCACTGCTGGGGTTGGTGGCGGCGCTGGCGTTGCCGGACCGGCAATTGCGCGGGCACTAATAAAGCAGGGCCGCAACGCGACCCCGCCTTTAATGCCCCGTTAATACAATGGGGCAACACTCCCTCACAATCCTTAACAAAGTGTCATTTGCGCAGCGCTGGGCTCAAGCGCAGCATATCCAGCCCGGTGTCGACCCATTTTTCGACATCACGCAGCAGGTCGAAACTGTCCGGCAGCAATAACCAGCGCCCGATCAGGCCATCGACATAGGCAAACATGGCCACCGCCGCGCGCTCGACATCCAGCTCGACAGGCAACTGGCCCCGGCGCGCGGCATTGGCAAGCGCCAGGGCAATGCCCTTGTGGCAATCCAGCACCGTGCTCTGGCGCTGCTGGCGAATTTCACACATGTCATCGGTGAACTCGCACTTGTGATGCAGAATTTCATTGATACGCCGGGTTCGGGCATCGAGCACCAGCTCGTTGAACACTTGCAGCAGCAGCTTGCGCATGCAACCCAGCGGGTCCAGTTCGTCCTCGCTTTCGCTCGCGCGTGCAAGGTGGTCATGGGCTTCATGCAGGCTGTCGAGCAGCGCTTGCACCAGTTCGGCCTTGTTGTTGAAGTGCCAGTAGATCGCACCTCGGGTCACGCCCGCCAGTTCGGCGATGTCGGCCAAGGTGGTTCGCGCAACCCCGCGCTTGTAGAAGGCCTTTTCCGCTGCCTCGATGATCTGGGCGCGGGTTTCCTGGGCTTCTTCTTTGGTTCTACGGACCATGGCAGTACAACCTCATCTGGGCCCGAGCACGCGGCGTGCTCGGGGGAACCGCCGGGGTCGCCTCTGCAGGGCGTCTCCCGAATGGGCTAATCAAGGGCTGCTGCAGTCACCAAGTACTGCGCAGCGGTATTTACAAACAACCATGAATGTAAGTATATTCCTTAGCAAGCTATTTATCCACCGGATAGCATTTTTCCGATCAGACTCTTCCATTACTCTTGAGCGTCTCCTGCTCCAGCGCCCCGAGGATCCTCATGCAATTCAAGCCAGCCGTTACCGCTCTGGTTTCCGCCGTCGCCCTGGCAACTCTGCTCAGTGGCTGCAAGAAAGAAGAAGCAGCGCCTGCCGCGCAGGCTCCTCAGGTCGGCGTCGTGACCATTCAGCCGCAAGCCTTCACCCTGACCTCGGAATTGCCGGGGCGCACCAGTGCCTACCGGGTTGCCGAAGTGCGACCACAGGTCAATGGCATCATTCTCAAGCGCCTCTTCAAGGAAGGCAGCGACGTCAAGGAAGGCCAGCAGCTGTACCAGATCGACCCTGCCGTCTACGAGGCCAACCTGGCCAATGCCCAGGCCAACCTGCAGGCCACCCGCTCGCTGGCCGAGCGCTACAAGCAGCTGATCGATGAACAGGCTGTGTCCAAGCAGGAATACGACGACGCCAATGCCAAACGATTGCAGGCAGAGGCTGCACTCAAGAGTGCCCAGATCGACCTGCGCTACACCAAAGTCCTGGCACCGATCAGCGGCCGCATCGGCCGTTCCGCGTTTACCGAAGGCGCGCTGGTGAGCAATGGTCAGACCAACGCCATGGCCACCATCCAGCAACTCGACCCGGTCTACGTCGACGTCACCCAGTCCACCGCCGAGCTGCTCAAGCTGCGCCGTGACCTGGAAAGCGGCCAGTTGCAAAAGGCCGGCGAAAACGCCGCCTCGGTGCAACTGGTGCTCGAAGACGGCAGCCTGTTCAAGCAGCAAGGCCGCCTGGAGTTCTCCGAAGTCTCGGTCGACGAGACCACAGGCTCGGTGACCCTGCGTGCGATCTTCCCGAACCCCGACCACACCCTGCTGCCAGGCATGTTCGTGCATGCCCGCCTGCGCGCCGGGGTCAACGCCAACGCCATCCTGGCCCCACAGCAGGGCGTGACCCGCGACCTCAAGGGCGCGCCAACCGCACTGGTGGTCAACCAGGAAAACAAGGTCGAACTGCGCCAGCTCAAGGCCAGCCGTACCCTGGGCAGTGACTGGCTGATCGAGGAAGGCCTGAACCCGGGCGATCGCCTGATCACCGAAGGGCTGCAATACGTGCGTCCGGGCGTCGAGGTCAAGGTCAGCGAAGCCACCAACGTCAACAAGCCGGCCAGCCCTGATCAGGCCAACGCGGCGAAAGCAGACGCCAAAGCGGAGTAAACCATGTCGAAGTTCTTTATCGATCGCCCGATCTTCGCCTGGGTGATCGCCTTGGTGATCATGCTGGTCGGGGCCCTGTCGATCCTGAAGTTGCCGATCAACCAGTACCCAAGCATCGCGCCACCGGCCATCGCCATCGCCGTGACCTACCCGGGCGCCTCGGCGCAGACGGTGCAGGACACCGTGGTGCAGGTCATCGAGCAGCAGCTCAACGGTATCGACAACCTGCGTTATGTGTCTTCGGAAAGTAACTCCGACGGCAGCATGACCATCACCGCCACCTTCGAGCAAGGCACCAACGCCGACACCGCGCAGGTTCAGGTTCAGAACAAGCTGAACCTGGCCACACCGCTGTTGCCGCAGGAAGTGCAGCAACAGGGTATCCGTGTCACCAAGGCAGTGAAGAACTTCCTGTTGGTGATCGGCCTGGTGTCCGAAGATGGCAGCATGACCAAGGACGACTTGGCCAACTACATCGTCTCGAACATGCAGGACCCGGTTTCGCGGACCGCCGGCGTGGGTGACTTCCAGGTATTCGGTGCCCAGTACGCCATGCGTATCTGGCTCGATCCGGCCAAGCTGAACAAGTTCCAGCTGACCCCGGTCGACGTGAAGACTGCGGTCGCTGCGCAGAACGTGCAGGTATCGTCCGGCCAGCTCGGCGGCTTGCCTGCCCTGCCGGGTACCCAGCTGAACGCCACCATCATCGGCAAAACCCGTCTGCAGACCGCCGAGCAGTTCGAAAAGATCCTGCTCAAGGTCAACAACGACGGTTCCCAGGTACGCCTGGGTGATGTCGCCGAGGTTGGCCTGGGCGGCGAGAACTACGCGGTCAGTGCCCAGTTCAACGGCAAACCGGCTTCGGGCCTGGCGGTCAAGCTGGCCACCGGCGCCAACGCCCTGGACACTGCCAAGGCGCTGCGCCAGACCATCAGCGACCTCGAGCCGTTCTTCCCGCCGGGCGTGAAGGCCGTGTTCCCGTATGACACCACGCCAGTGGTCACCGAATCGATCAGTGGGGTGATCCACACCCTGATCGAAGCCGTGGTCCTGGTGTTCCTGGTGATGTACCTGTTCCTGCAGAACTTCCGCGCTACCATCATCACCACCATGACCGTACCGGTGGTGTTGCTGGGTACCTTCGGCATCCTTGCCGCTGCGGGCTTCAGCATCAACACCCTGACCATGTTCGCCATGGTCCTGGCCATCGGCTTGCTGGTGGACGACGCCATCGTCGTGGTGGAGAACGTCGAGCGGGTGATGTCCGAGGAGGGTTTGCCACCCAAGGAAGCCACCAAGCGTTCCATGGAGCAGATCCAGGGTGCATTGGTGGGTATCGCCCTGGTGCTGTCGGCGGTATTGCTGCCCATGGCCTTCTTCGGCGGCTCTACCGGTGTGATCTACCGCCAGTTCTCCATCACCATCGTCTCGGCCATGGGCCTGTCGGTGCTGGTGGCACTGATCTTCACCCCGGCACTGTGCGCAACCATGCTCAAGCCGCTGAAGAAGGGCGAGCACCACACCGCCAAAGGTGGTTTCTTCGGCTGGTTCAACCGCAACTTCGACCGCAGCGTAAACGGCTACGAGCGCAGCGTGGGCACCATCCTGCGCAACAAGGTGCCCTTCCTGCTGGGCTACGCACTGATCGTGGTTGGCATGATCTGGCTGTTCACCCGCATCCCGACGGCGTTCCTGCCTGAAGAAGACCAAGGCGTGTTGTTTGCCCAGGTGCAGACCCCGGCAGGCTCCAGTGCCGAACGCACCCAAGTGGTGGTCGACCAGATGCGCGAGTACCTGCTCAAGGACGAAGCCGATACCGTTTCGTCGGTGTTCACCGTCAACGGCTTCAACTTTGCCGGCCGCGGCCAAAGCTCGGGCATGGCGTTCATCATGCTCAAGCCGTGGGGCGAGCGCTCCCAGGAGAACAGTGTGTTCGCCCTGGCCCAGCGTGCGCAGCAGCACTTCTTCACCTTCCGCGATGCGATGGTGTTCGCCTTCGCCCCGCCTGCGGTACTCGAACTGGGTAACGCCACCGGCTTCGACGTGTTCCTCCAGGACCGCGGCGGTGTCGGCCATGCAAAACTCATGGAAGCACGCAACCAGTTCCTGGCCAAGGCTGCACAGAGCAAGATACTCAGTGCCGTGCGCCCTAACGGCCTGAACGATGAACCGCAGTACCAGCTGACCATTGATGACGAACGTGCCAGCGCCCTGGGCGTGACCATCGCCGACATCAACAACACCCTGTCGATTGCCTTGGGTGCCAGCTACGTCAACGACTTCATCGACCGTGGCCGGGTCAAGAAGGTGTACATCCAGGGTGAACCCAATGCCCGGATGAGCCCGGAAGACCTGCAGAAGTGGTACGTACGCAACGGTAAGGGCGAGATGGTGCCGTTCTCTTCCTTCGCCAAGGGCGAATGGACCTACGGCTCGCCGAAGCTGTCCCGTTACAACGGCGTCGAGGCGATGGAAATCCTTGGTGCGCCAGCGCCGGGCTACAGTACCGGTGAGGCCATGGCTGAAGTGGAACGCATCGCTGGCGAGCTGCCGGACGGTATCGGCTTCTCCTGGACGGGCATGTCCTACGAGGAAAAACTCTCCGGCTCGCAGATGCCGGCACTGTTCGCCCTCTCGATTCTGTTCGTGTTCCTGTGCCTGGCAGCGCTGTACGAAAGCTGGTCGATCCCGATCGCGGTCGTGCTGGTGGTACCGCTGGGTATCATCGGTGCCCTGATCGCCGCCAGCCTGCGCGGTTTGTCCAACGACGTGTACTTCCTGGTCGGCCTGTTGACCACCATCGGCCTGGCGGCGAAGAACGCGATCCTGATCGTCGAGTTCGCCAAAGAGCTGCACGAGCAGGGCCGCAGCCTGTACGACGCTGCGATCGAGGCGTGCCGCATGCGTCTGCGCCCGATCATCATGACCTCGCTGGCGTTCATCCTCGGCGTGGTACCGTTGACCATCGCCAGCGGCGCAGGCGCCGGCAGCCAGCATGCGATCGGCACCGGCGTGATCGGCGGCATGATCAGTGCGACCGTGTTGGCAATCTTCTGGGTACCGCTATTCTTCGTCGCAGTGTCGTCGATGTTCGGCAGCAAAGAGCCGAAAAAAGACGACACCCCTGAAACTCCACGTTATGAGGCTGGGCAATGACCAAGTCTTTGTTGTCCCTGGCGGTAACCGCTTTCATTCTTGGCGGTTGCTCGCTGATCCCTGATTACCAGACCCCGGAAGCGCCGGTGGCAGCGCAGTGGCCGCAAGGCCCTGCGTATTCGCCGACCCAATCGGCAGACGTTGCCGCCGCCGAACAGGGCTGGCGCCAGTTCTTCCACGACCCGGCGCTGCAGCAGCTGATTCAGACCTCGCTGGTGAACAACCGCGACCTGCGTGTCGCGGCGCTGAACATCGACGCCTACCGCGCGCAGTACCGCATCCAGCGGGCCGACCTGTTCCCGGCGGTTTCGGCCACTGGCAGCGGCAGCCGCCAGCGGGTACCGGCAGACATGTCGCAGACCGGCCAAGCCGGTATCACCAGCCAGTACTCGGCCACTCTCGGCGTCAGTGCCTATGAGCTGGACCTGTTCGGCCGTGTGCGCAGCCTGAGCGAGCAAGCGCTGGAAACCTACCTGTCCAGTGAACAGGCACGGCGCTCCACGCAGATCGCCCTGGTGGCCAGCGTGGCCAACGCCTACTACACCTGGCAGGCGGATCAGGCGCTGTTCAAGCTGACCGAAGACACCCTGAAGACCTACCAAGAAAGCTACAACCTGACCCGTCGCAGCAATGAAGTCGGTGTCGCCTCGGCGCTCGACCTCAGCCAGGCACGCACCGCCGTGGAAGGCGCGCGGGTCAAGTACTCGCAGTACCAGCGCCTGGTTGCCCAGGACCTCAACAGCCTGACTGTGCTGCTGGGTACCGGCGTACCGGCCAACCTGCCCCAGCCGCTGGAGCTGAACGCCGACCAGCTGGCCGAAGTACCGGCCGGCCTGCCGTCGGACATCCTTCAGCGTCGCCCGGACATCCAGGAAGCCGAGCACCTGCTCAAGGCCGCCAACGCCAACATCGGCGCGGCCCGTGCAGCGTTCTTCCCGAGCATCAGCCTGACCGCCAACGCCGGCACCTTGAGTACCGACATGGACGGCCTGTTCAAAGGCGGTTCGGGCACCTGGTTGTTCCAGCCGCAGATCAACCTGCCGATCTTCAACGCCGGCAGCTTGAAGGCCAGCCTGGACTACTCGAAGATCCAGAAGGACATCAACGTCGCCAAGTACGAGAAGACCATCCAGACCGCCTTCCAGGAAGTCTCCGATGGCCTGGCGGCGCGCAAGACCTTCGAAGAGCAGTTGCAGGCCCAGCGTGACCTGGTGCAGGCGAACCAGGACTACTACCGCCTGGCCGAGCGTCGCTACCGTATCGGTATCGACAGCAACCTGACCTTCCTCGACGCCCAACGTAACCTGTTCAGCGCCCAGCAGGCACTGATCGGTGATCGCCTGTCGCAGCTGACCAGTGAGGTCAACCTGTACAAGGCGCTCGGCGGCGGCTGGTACGAGCAGACCGGGCAGGCCAATCAGCAGGCTTCGGTGGCAACACCGAAAGGCTGAATGCCCTGGTAGCAACATCAAGCCCACCCTCGCGGTGGGCTTTTTGTTGTCGCTTGCTTGGGCAGGCAAACAATTAACCACCTGGAACATTCCGTTCGATTATCGCCCCATACCGTCTGCGACGAATTGCCTCGCCCCTTCCCTTCCCCGCACCATCCGCTCACGCAACGTTGCCCACGTTCATCAAAGACCCGCACCTGCAGGCCGCATCCTGCAGCGCAACGGCTCGCCCATAAAAACAAGAGATCCACGACAGATGAGCACTTCGCATACCGCACGCCAGCTGCTGCCCGGCCTGTTGGCCATGTCCTGCACCCTCCCCGCGTTTGCTGCGGACGGCGGCTTCATGGAAGACGCCAAGGCCACCCTCAACCTGCGCAACTTCTACATCAACCGCAACTTCGTCGACCCAGCCCACCCCCAGAGCAAGGCCGAGGAATGGACCCAGAGCTTCATCCTCGATGCCCGCTCCGGCTTCACCCAGGGCACTGTGGGTTTCGGCGTGGATGTGTTGGGCATGTACTCGGTCAAGCTCGATGGCGGCAGAGGCACCACCAATACCCACCTGTTGCCGGTGCACGATGACGGCCGCCCCGCAGACGATTTCGGCCGCCTGGGCGTGGCCCTGAAAGCCAAGCTCTCGCAGACCGAACTGAAGGTCGGCGAATGGATGCCAGTGCTGCCGATCCTGCGTTCGGACGATGGCCGCTCGCTGCCACAGACCTTCCGCGGCGGCCAGCTCACCTCCAAGGAAATCGACGGCCTGACCCTGTATGCCGGCCAGTTCCGCGGCAACAGCCCGCGCAACGACGCCAGCATGGAAGACATGTCGCTCAATGGCCGTGCAGCCTTCACCTCGGACCGCTTCAACTTCGGCGGTGGTGAATACACCTTCAACGACAAGCGCACGATGATTGGCCTGTGGGATGCCCAGCTCAAGGACATCTACCGCCAGCAGTACCTCAACCTGGTACACAGCCAGCCACTGGGCGACTGGACCCTGGGCGCCAACCTCGGCTACTTCATCGGCAAGGAAGACGGCGCCGAGCGCGCCGGGGAACTGGATAACCGCACCGCCTCAGCACTGCTTTCGGCACGCTACCAGGGCCATACCTTCTACGTCGGCCTGCAAAAGGTCAGTGGCGATGACGCCTGGCTGCGGGTCAACGGCACCAGCGGCGGCACCTTGGCCAACGACAGCTACAACGCCAGCTTCGACAATGCCAAGGAGCGTTCCTGGCAGGTGCGCCATGACTTCAACTTCGCCACCGTCGGGGTACCGGGGCTGACCTTGATGAACCGCTATATCAAGGGTGACAACGTGACGGCGGGTGGCGTCGACGATGGCAAGGAATGGGCACGTGAGACCGAACTGGCCTACGTGGTGCAGTCGGGGTCGTTCAAGGACCTGTCGGTGAAATGGCGCAACTCCACCATGCGCCGAGATTTCAGCACCAATGCCTTCGATGAGAACCGGCTGATAGTGAGTTACCCGTTGAATCTGCTGTGATCTGGCCACCCTCGTCGCGGTCAAACCCGTGACGAGGGTTTAAATAACCCAAAAGAATAACTAACGAAACAAACCATTCTTGAAGGCATCGCGGGCGCAGCGACTTCACCCCACACCTGCAGACCGAGCACCTGGCGGGGGCCCGGTCAGCCGCAGCGGCTATCGCTTGTCGCCGGCGACGCGGGCCATGATCGAGACGCTGGTGGGGCTGGATGCGCCCCTGCGCAGTGCCGCCATTCGCTGAACTGATGAAGATGGTGCCTGCGGGCTATCCTGAGCTATATGGGGGCCTGTACCGGCCAACCAGGGAGGCACAACAATGAAAAACCTCGTCGAACACCTGAGCCAATACGCCAACTACCACCGCGACCCACGCAACATCGCCACTCATTTCGTCGGCATCCCACTGATCGTGCTGGCCGTGTCCATCCTGCTGTCGCGCCCAGGCTGGGACGTTGCCGGTATCTGGCTATCCCCTGCCCTGCTGGCGGCGGCGGCTTCGGTGTGGTTCTACCTGCGCCTGGACCTGCGCTTCGGGCTGGTCATGGGGCTGCTGCTGGGTCTGTGCCTGTGGCTTGGCCAGGTACTGGCGGTACAAAGCACCGGGCTGTGGCTCGGTGCGGGGCTGGGGGCGTTCGTGGTGGGCTGGATCATCCAGTTCGTCGGCCACTATTACGAAGGCCGCAAGCCGGCGTTCGTCGACGATATCAGCGGGCTGATCATCGGGCCCCTGTTCGTGGTGGCGGAAGCGGCATTCATGCTGGGGTTGTGCCCAGCGCTCAAGCAAGCCGTGGAGGCCAATGCCGGCCCAGTGGCCCTGCGGTCGTCGTAGGAGCGGCCTTGCGTCGCGAAAGGGGCGCGCAGCGGCCCCTCGATTTCAGCGTCACCGCACATATCCGGGGCCGCTACGCAGCCCTTTCGCGACGCAAGGCCGCTCCTACCAAGAGCCCACGGGGCTTAAGAGCGCGACTCGACGCCCAGCTCATCCCACACCGATTCCGCCAGGTGGAAGGTGGCATTGGCCGCCGGGATGCCGCAGTAGATCGCGCTCTGCATCAGCACTTCCTTGATCTCGTCACGGGTCACGCCGTTGTTGGCAGCGGCCCGCAGGTGCAGCTTGAGCTCGTCGTTGCGGTTCATGCCGATCAGCATGGCGATGGTGATCAGGCTGCGGGTGTGACGCGGCAGGCCGGGGCGAGTCCAGATATCACCCCAGGCATGGCGGGTGATCATCTCCTGGAACTCGCCATTGAAGTCGTTGAGCTTCTCCAGGCTGCGGTCCACGTGCGCATCGCCAAGCACCGCGCGGCGCACCTGCATGCCTGCGTCGTAGCGTTGTTTCTCATCCATGGCGTTATCCTCAGTGGGCCAGCAGGAAGTCGAGCACTCGGCGGCTGAAGCGCTCGCCAATCTCGACGTTGGACAGGTGCGCAGCCGGGAAGTCGACATAGTCGGCGCCCTGGATGGCAGCCTGCATGAAGCGGCCATGCTCAGGGGTGGTCACCACGTCTTCGGTACCGGCAACGATCAAGGTCGGCACCTGGATACGCTGCACGTGCTCGCGGTAGTCGGCGTCGCGCACCGCAGCGCAGTTGGCTGCATAGCCCTCAGGCGTGGTCTGCGCCAGCATCTGGCAGATACGCTGGGCCTGCTCGGGCTGCGTCTGGGCGAAGCCTGGGGTAAACCAGCGCGCAATGGAGGCATCGCGCAGGGCAACCATGGCCTGCTGGCCGCCCTTGAGCACGGTGTCGATGCGCGGGTTCCAGACCTCGTCACTGCCGATCTTGGCCGCGGTGTTGCACAGGGTAAGGCTGTGCAGGCGCTCGCCTGCGTTGATCCCCAGCCACTGGCCGATCAGGCCGCCCATCGACAGCCCGACGAAGTGCGCTTTCTGGATGTCCAGGCCATCGAGCAGGGCAAGCACATCGCGGCCCAATTGCTCAATGCTGTAAGGGCCTGCGGTGACCAGCGAGGCACCATGGCCGCGGGTGTCATAACGCAACACGCGCAAGTGCTCGCTCCACAGCGGAATCTGCGTGTCCCACATACCCAGGTCGGTACCCAAGGAATTGGACAACACCAGCACCGGAGCATCCGCCGGGCCATCGATTTGATAGTTCAGTACGCCATCGGCCAGTTGCAAATGCGCCACAGCAGTCTCCTTCAGGCAGTGAAACGTTGATGTTCAGCCACGGCGCGCGCCACCCAGACGCGGGCCTGGCCGAGGTAATGGGCAGGGTCGAGCAAACGATCGAGTTCTTCCGCCGACAGTTCGGCGCTGACGTGCGGCTCGTCACCAAGCACCGCGCGCAGGTGGCGCTGCTCGGCGACGGCACGCTGGCAGCACTGCTCGAGCAGATGGTGGGCGCGGTCACGGCCCAGGCGCTGGGCCAGGACGATGCTGACGGCTTCGGCCAGCACCAGGCCCTGGGTCAGGTCGAGGTTGCGGCGCATGCGCTCGGCGTCCACCTGCATGCCTTCGGCGATCACCTGGGCCTGGCGCAGGGCGCCGGACACCAGGCAGCAGATATCCGGCAGGGTTTCCCATTCGGCATGCCACAGGCCGAGGCTGCGTTCATGTTCTTGAGGCATGGCGGCAAACAGCGTCGACACCAGGCCAGGCACACGGGTGGCGGCACCGATCAGCACGGCGGCGCCCACCGGGTTGCGCTTGTGCGGCATGGTCGACGAGCCACCTTTGCCCGGCGCGGAAGGCTCGAACACCTCGCCCGCCTCGGTCTGCATCAGCAGGCTGATATCGCGGCCGAATTTGCCCAGGCTGCCGGCGATCAGGCCCAACACCGAGGCAAATTCCACCAGGCGGTCGCGCTGGGTGTGCCAAGGCTGCTCAGGCAAGTGCAGCTTGAGCTGCTCGGCCAAGCCCTCGGCTACCGGCATGGCCTTGCTGCCCAATGCCGCCAAGCTGCCCGAAGCACCGCCAAACTGCAGGCACAGCAGGCGCGGGCGCAGTTCCTGCAGGCGTTGGCGATGGCGGGTCAGCGCGCCCAGCACACTGGCCAGCTTCATGCCCAGGGTGACCGGCGTGGCGTGCTGCAGCCAGGTGCGCCCCACCAGGGGCGTATCGGCATGCTGCAAGGCCTGGCGCGACAGGCTCTCGGCCAGTTGGCCAAGGTCCGCTTCGATGAGGTCGAGGGCATCGCGCAGCTGCAGTACCAGCCCGGTGTCCATGGCGTCCTGGCTGGTGGCGCCCAGGTGCACATAGCGCTCGGCCTCGGGTACGCCGCTGGCGATCACCTTGCCCAGCGCCTTCACCAGTGGGATGGCCGAGTTGCCAGCGCTGGCGATGGCATCAGCCAGGGCGCGGGTGTCGTAGCGCTCGGCCTTGCAGGCGGCCTCGATGGCCGCCACCGCGCTGTGCGGCACCAGCCCGGCGGCAGCTTCGGCGCGGGCCAGGGCAGCCTCGAAATCGAGCATGCCCTGCAGGCGGCCGCGGTCGGAGAAGATCTCGCGCATGGCCGGCGCGGTGAAGTAGGCATCGAACAGCTGGTTGTCCGCACGGTACGTCATTGCAGGTCCTTAATCGTCATGGTGCAGGTACGCGGCCTGCTTCGGCAGGCGCAGGCTGAACAGGAAGGCTATCGCCATCATGCCCGTCACGTACCAGTAAAAGGTGTTTTCCATGCCCAGCGTCTTCAGGCCCAGCGCCACGTATTCGGCAGAACCCCCGAACATCGCGTTGGCCACTGCATAGGCCAGGCCGACACCCAGCGCGCGCACCTGCGGCGGGAACATCTCCGCTTTTACCAGGCCGCTGATCGAGGTGTAGAAACTGACGATACACAAGGCCAGGCTGATCAGCACGAAGGCCAGGAACGGGCTGGTCACGGTCTTCAGCGCCATCAGCAGGGGCACGGTGAACAGCGTGCCCAAGGCGCCGAACAGCAGCATGGAATTACGCCGGCCAATCCGGTCGGACAACATGCCGAAGAACGGCTGCAGGATCATGAACAGGAACAGCGCGCCGGTCATCACGTAGCTGGCGTTCTTGGCGTTCATGCCGGCCGTATTGACCAGGTACTTCTGCATGTAGGTGGTGAAGGTGTAGAAAATCAGCGACCCGCCCGCGGTGTAACCCAGCACGGTGATGAACGCTGCG
This sequence comes from Pseudomonas sp. SWRI77, assembly GCF_014269105.1. Lineage (NCBI taxonomy): Bacteria > Pseudomonadati > Pseudomonadota > Gammaproteobacteria > Pseudomonadales > Pseudomonadaceae > Pseudomonas > Pseudomonas sp. SWRI77. The sequence goes on from NZ_JABWRV010000020.1 coordinate 17,924, forward strand.
GTGTGGTTGCGGAACAGCCCGCTGATCGAACCGGCATCTTTGTCATTGCGGGTTTCGGCATTGCTGGTTTCGTGCAGCGAGCGGCGCAGCATCAGCGAGATCAGTGCGGCCACGGCGCCGACCACGAACGGAATGCGCCAGCCCCAGGCACGCAACTCGTCCTCTGTCAGCAGTTGCTGCAGGATCACCACCACCAGCACGGCCAGCAACTGGCCGCCGATCAAGGTCACGTACTGGAACGAGGCGAAGAAGCCGCGCTGGCCGCGCAGCGCCACTTCGCTCATGTAAGTGGCGGTGGTGCCGTACTCGCCACCCACCGAAAGGCCCTGGATCAGGCGGGCGAGCAACAGCAGCGCGGGTGCCCAGGTACCAATGCTGGCGTAGGTGGGCAGGCAGGCGATCATCAAGGACCCGGCGCACATCATCAGCACCGAGATCATCAGCGAGTTCTTGCGGCCATGGCGGTCGGCCAGGCGGCCGAAGATCCAGCCACCAATGGGGCGCATCAGGAAGCCCGCGGCAAACACGCCGGCGGTGTTGAGCAACTGTACGGTGGGGTCGTCGGAGGGGAAGAAGGCTGGGGCGAAGTAGATCGCGCAGAAGGCGTAGACGTAGAAGTCGAACCATTCCACCAGGTTGCCCGAAGAGGCACCGACGATAGCGAAGATGCGCTTGCTGCGCTCTTCGCCGGTGTAATAGGTTGAGGTCATGGTGGTTTTACTCCTGGAGGGTCCTAGGTAAGTCTAGACATACCTAGTAACACACTCGTTCCGCTCGCAGGCTGGCAATTGGCCTTGTGTCTTACAGTACCGGCCTCTTCGCGGGGCAAATCGAATCGCTGCACCGCCGCTCCCACAGAGAATGCGTGGTCCGCCGTGGGGGCAGCGGTGCGGCGATCCGACTTGCCCCACGAAGAGGCCGGTAGTGGTCAAACTCGTTCGATAGCCAGCGCCAAACCTTGGCCCACGCCCACGCACATGGTGGCCAGGCCTTTACGTCCGCCACTCTTCTCCAACTGATGCAGCGCCGTCAGCACCAACCGCGCACCGCTCATGCCCAGCGGGTGGCCGAGGGCAATCGCGCCGCCATTAGGGTTCACCTGCGGCGCATCGTCCGCCACACCCAGCTCGCGCAGCACCGCCAGGCCCTGGCTGGCAAACGCCTCGTTGAGCTCGATCACATCGAAATCAGCCACCGCCACGCCCAGGCGCTCGGTCAGCTTGCGCACCGCCGGTACCGGGCCGATGCCCATCACCCGTGGCGCCACACCGGCGCTGGCCATGCCCAGTACCCGGGCGCGTGGGGTCAGGCCATGTTTTTTTACCGCCTCGGCCGAGGCCAGAATCAACGCCGCCGCGCCATCGTTGACGCCCGACGCGTTGCCAGCGGTGACCGTCTTGTCCGGGCCATTGACCGGTTTGAGCTTGGTCAAGGCTTCAAGGGTGGTTTCCGGGCGAAGGTGCTCGTCGCGCTCGACCACGGTCTCGCCCTTCTTGTGGGCAATGCGCACCGGCACGATCTCTTCGGCAAAGAACCCAGCTGCCTGGGCCGCTGCGGCCTTCTGCTGGCTGCGCACGGCAAAGGCATCCTGGTCAGCGCGGGAGACCTGGTAATCGTCGGCAACGTTGTCGGCAGTTTCCGGCATCGAGTCCACGCCATACTGGCTTTTCATCAACGGGTTGATGAAGCGCCAGCCAATGGTGGTGTCCTCAAGCTTCATGTTGCGCGAGTAACCGCTCTCGGCCTTGCCCATGACGAAGGGGGCACGCGACATCGACTCGACACCACCGGCGATGGCCAGCTCCATTTCGCCACTGGCGATGGCGCGGAACGCCGTGCCGATGGCATCCATGCCCGATGCGCACAGGCGGTTGAGGGTCACGCCTGGGATGCTCTCGGGCAGGCCTGCCAACAGCAGCGCCATGCGCGCCACGTTGCGGTTATCTTCGCCGGCCTGGTTGGCGCAACCAAAGAACACTTCGTCGACCTGGTCCCACTGCACCGACGGGTTGCGCTCGATCAGCGCCTTCAGCGGCACAGCCGCCAGGTCATCGGCGCGCACGCCGGCCAGGGCGCCGCCGAAGCGCCCGATCGGGGTGCGGATGGCATCACAGATAAATACGTCACGCATGATTTTGGAGACTCCTGGTCAGGGTGCATCAGTGAGTTCAGATTAAGGAGGCTGACAGGTCGGTGACAATCCGATAATCGACTATCCGTGCGATTATCGAACTATTTGTCACCCTGACCCTCCACTTTCCAGCGCTGCTCAGGTCGCGTCCGCGTGGCTGACCATCCCTTTCACAATCACCCCCACCGTTGCCAATGCAGCCGGCACCAGCAATGCTGTCAGCACCTGCTCGAAGTTCCAGCCCAGGCCCAGCAGCGTCGCCCCACTCCAGGCGCCGAGAATTGCGCCAAAGCGGCCGATGCCCAGCATCCACGAGACGCCCGTGGCACGCCCTTGGGTCGGGTAAAAGCGTGCTGCCAACGACGGCATCGCCGACTGGGCGCCGTTGACGCACATGCCTGCGATCAGCACCAAGGTGGCGAGCAAGGTGATGTTGCCCAGGCTCTGCCCAACGGCGTAGGCGAATACCCCGGCCAGCAGGTAGAAAATGCCAATGACCTTGTGCGGGTTGAAGCGGTCCATGGCCCAGCCCACGCCCACCGCACTCAGCACGCCACCGAACTGGAACAACGCGCCGATGAAGGCCGCCTCTTCCATGCTGGCACCACTGTCACGCATCAGCGTCGGCAGCCAACTGGTCAGCAGGTAGACAATCACCAAGCCCATGAAATAGGTCAGCCACAACAGCATGGTGCCCAGCCCGTAGGTACCGGAGAAGATCACCGCAAACACGCTGCGCGCAGCCACCGCCTTCTGCTCCGGCACGCTGAAGCTGGCCGCCTGGGCCACTACCTGCGGCGCAATCGGCGCCAGGGTCTTGCGCACCTTGTCCGTGCCACGGTTACGCACCACCAGGAACCGCGCCGACTCCGGCAGCCAGACCATCAGCACCACCGCCAGCAGCAGCGGCAGCACGCCACCGATCACCAGCAGGCTGTGCCAACCGTAGGCCGGGATCATCTTCGCGGAAATGAAGCCACCACCGGCCATGCCCAGGTTGAAACCACAGAACATGCTGGTCACCAGCAGCGACTTGAGGCGCTCAGGGGTGTACTCGGAAAGCAGCGTGGTGGCATTGGGCATGCCCGCGCCCAGCCCGAGCCCGGTCAAGAAGCGCAGGATCAGCAACTGGTCGACATTGGTCGCGTAGGCCGAGGCCAGGCTGAAGCCGCCGAACACCAGCACTGCGCCAACCAGCACGCCCTTGCGCCCGAAACGGTCGGCCAGCGGCCCAGAGCCCAAGGCACCGAACACCATGCCGATCAACGCGGCACTCATGACCGGGCCGAGGCTGGCGCGGTCGATACCCCACTCCTGCGACAGGGCCGGGGCGATGAAGCCCATGGCGGCGGTGTCCAGGCCATCGAGGAAGACAATCAGAAAGCACAGCAACACCACCCGCCATTGATAGCGGGACAGCGGCTGATCGTTGATGAACGACTGAACGTCGAGGCAACTGCCGACGTTGGTGTGTGGTTGGTTCATTGTTGTTATCCAGAATTAGGGCACAGCCATGCCACTGCACTCAGGGCGCAAGTACAGGGTTGGGTAATAGGATGATGGTGGCCTGCTTCAGCCTGGATACAACAGTACTGCGTGCGGGTGCGGCCGCAGCAGCGATGGGACAGCAGTCATGGTGTGTGCCTCTCGAGTTTTTCTTGTTCGGTCGGCACAGCCGACCGTTGCGAGAGACATTAATCAGCAGACGGGGCGGACGCAATTCGCTGGGAGCGACATTGTGCGTTTATCGAACAGGAAACGGCGGGCGTGTTCGATAATGGGGCATGCAGGGGGTGCCCCCCCTGCGCGCGTCAACCAAACAACTGGTGGCAAAGATCCCGACTGGCCGCCAACAGGATCGGCAAGAAGCGCTGTTCCAGCTCGCTACGCGTTACCCGCCCGACATGGGTACTGACATTCAATGCTGCCAGCACCTGCCCCGACGCGTCATAGATCGGCACGGCAATGGAGCGTAGCCCTTGTTCCAGCTCCTGGTCCACCACGCACCAGCCCTGGGCACGCACTTGCTGGATGCAGGCAAACAATGATTCGGCATCATTCAAAGTGCGGCTGGTGCGCGCCTTGAGATCAGCCCGGTCCAGGTACTCGCGCAGGCTGGTGTCATCCATCGCCGCCAGCAGGATACGCCCCATCGATGTGCAATACGCCGGCAATCGCCCGCCTACCGACAGGTCGACCGAGATCAGCCGCTCCACGGTTGCCGAGCGGGCTATATAAAGGATGTCGTCGCCTTCAAGAGTGGCCATGTTGGCCGCCTCGTGCAGTTGGTCACTGATACGGTCCAGGTACGGCTGGGCGGAAATCGCCAAGGGCGTCGACGAAAGGTACGCATGGCCCAATGTCAGCACCTTGGGCAACAGCGAATAGGTGCGCCCGTCGGTCGTCGCATACCCCAGCTTCATCAGCGTGTGCAGGCAGCGGCGTACCGCCGCCCGAGGAATCTCGGTGCGGTGGCTGATCTGGGCGATGGTCAGGTGGCGCTTGCGCTCCTGGAACGCCTGAATCACCGCCAGCCCCCGGGCGAGCGAGGTCATGAAGTCCGGGTCGCCGGTAAACGCCTGAATACGCTTGGCCGGCGATGCCACGATCGGCGGCGCCAGCGCCGGGGCGGCAGGGCGTGCCGACTCTGGGTTGGCAGATTCGTTGGCCGGTGTTTCGTCGCTCATCGCTCACCTCAAAAAAATCGCTGGTTCGTGCGATTATCGAACGAACGGCCGATAATCGCAATTGACCGCTGACACTTTTGCTTATACCTTTCTCCTGCCACTTGTGGCTTCTTTGGAGAGACTGGTCAGGTACCCACCGTAGAAGTCCCAGGCAACGGCCTCGCCCTGTGCGAGGCCGTTTTTACTTCCCCTCCTCGCGTGTGCGTGGCAACGAAACTTTTGCCCTTGCCGCCCTTCAAAGTTATACGCACGCCGTCAGACATTGCCGAATGAAACCGACAACTTCGACCGGCATTGTCAGGCCCGCATAAATACCCCTGTTCGAAGAAGGGTCGGTTGCTATAATCAATTTGGTTGAATGCCCGATGCTGGGGTAATGGAACACACCGCTATAATCAGCACTTCGCTTCAACCCATGTGTGTGTGTGCAGGCCCTGTATGGCATCCCCGCAGCTTTTCCATGTGCTGTCTTTGTATGCACAGGGGCACGCTGTACAGCAAACAACAACAGTCTTAACTCAACTTACTCAGGTACTACTGTGACGAAAGATGAACTGCGCGCAGAGCTCGAGCGCCAGGCTGAACGTTACAAGGATGTTTACGGTGGTGAAGTCACCACGTACGCCGCTCAACCGGACCCGGAGCGCAAACCGTGGCGCAAGCGTGCCAGCGTGCGCGACCAGGCGTTCAACCAGGAGCTGGAAAAAATGGAAAAGGACCTGCGCAGCGACAAGCCCTGAGCGCCAGGTTCACGCTATCCGCGTCGTCGCCCGGCAAGCCCGGGCGCGGTCGATCTTTACCCAGAGGTCGTAGATGAAATGGAATTACACAAATTTCATACGACCGTTTGAATGAATGCCACGCCGTACGTTTTCCAGATATTTACCGATTTTAGTGACATTTCTCGTTTTTTATCGGACATTTCCTTGCCAGATAGCGCGGTATTGCGCTTGCTGATCGCACCTGGATGCCTGCCATCGATCTGTCGCAGGTGCATCGATTGCCAAGGTTTTCTGGCATAATCGCGCCCCCCTATGACCGCCAGACAACCTTCATGATCGATTTATTCAGCGGACTGGATGCCTGGGTGTTGGTGAGCCTGCTGCTCGCCTTGACCTTCGTACTCGCCTTCGAGTTCATCAATGGCTTTCATGACACCGCCAACGCGGTAGCTACCGTCATCTATACCAAAGCCATGCCGCCGCACCTCGCCGTGTTCTTCTCCGGCGTGTTCAACTTCCTCGGCGTTCTGCTCGGTGGTGTCGGGGTGGCCTATGCCATCGTTCACCTGTTGCCGGTAGAGCTGCTGATCAATGTGAACACCGGACACGGCCTGGCCATGGTCTTCTCGCTGCTGGCTGCGGCCATCACCTGGAACCTGGGCACTTGGTACTTCGGTATCCCTGCGTCCAGCTCGCACACCCTGATCGGTTCGATCCTCGGTGTTGGCCTGGCCAATGCCCTGATCAACGACATCCCGCTGGGCGATGGCGTCAACTGGCAGAAGGCGATCGACATCGCCATGTCGCTGGTGGTCTCGCCCATGGCCGGCTTTGCCGTCGCGGCGCTGGTGCTGCTCGGCCTGAAATGGTGGCGCCCGCTGTCGAAGATGCACAAGACGCCCGAACAGCGTCGCAAGCTCGACGACAAGAAGCACCCTCCTTTCTGGAACCGCCTGGTACTGGTGATTTCGGCCATGGGCGTGAGCTTCGTGCACGGCTCCAACGATGGTCAGAAAGGTATCGGCCTGATCATGTTGGTGCTGATCGGTATCGTACCGGCCAAGTTCGTACTCGACCTGAACAGCACCACTTATCAGATCGAGCGCACCCGCGACGCCACCTTGCACATGAGCCAGTTCTACCAGCGCAACGCCGCCACCCTGGGTGAGTTCCTGGCACTGGGCAAGGCCAAGTCGACCGACCTGCCAGAGCAGTTCAGCTGCAACCCGCAGCAGACCGAGCCGACCATCGCGGCCCTGCAGGCTTCGCTCAAGGGCGTGACCGACTACCACACCCTGGAAGCCGACAAGCGCGTTGAAGTGCGCCGCTACCTGCTCTGCCTGGATGACACGGCGAAAAAGGTCGGCAAGCTGCCAGGCCTGGATGCCCGTGAAAAGGCCGACCTGGAGAAGCTGCGCAAAGACCTCACCGCCACCACAGAATACGCACCGTTCTGGGTGATCGTGGCCGTTGCCCTGGCCCTGGGCCTGGGCACCATGGTCGGCTGGAAACGCGTGGTACTGACGGTTGGCGAGAAAATCGGCAAGCAGGGCATGACCTATGCCCAGGGCATGTCGGCGCAGATCACCGCAGCCTGCGCCATCGGCATGGCCAACGTGTTCAGCCTGCCGGTATCGACCACCCATGTGTTGTCATCCGGCGTCGCCGGCACCATGGTCGCCAACAAGAGCGGCCTGCAAGGCGGCACCGTGAAGACCATCCTGCTGGCCTGGGTATTGACCCTGCCAGCCTCGATGGGCTTGGCAGCTGGCCTGTTCTGGCTGGCGTCCAAGGCGATCGGCTGAGCGGTACCGCTGTAGAAAAAGGCGCCTTCGGGCGCCTTTTTCATGCGCCCCACTAGCGCTTCTTGCCACCCAGCAACGACCCCATCAACCCGCGCACCAACTGCCGCCCCAACTGATTGGCCGCTTGGCGCACCGCAGACTTGATCGCCTGCCCTGCCGCACTCTGCAAGAAGTCACCGGCCTTGTCGGCAAAGCTCTCCTCATCGGCCTTAGGTACGGGCGCAGGCTCCACAGGCTCGCCTTTGCGCTGGGTGAGCATTTCGTAGGCCGACTCACGGTCAACCGGCTTGTCATAGCGCCCAACCAGCGGCGACGAAGCAATCAATGCACTGCGCTCAGCGGCACTCAGTGGCCCGATGCGCGATTGCGGCGGTGCGATCAGCACCCGCTGCACCATCGCGGGCGTGCCCTTATCCTCCAGCGTACCCACCAAGGCCTCACCGATACCCAGCTCGGTCAGCACCGCCAGGCTGTCGAACGCGGGGTTGGGGCGAAAGCCATCGGCCACGGCCCGCAGCGACTTCTGCTCTTTGGCGGTGAATGCACGCAACCCATGCTGGATACGCAGGCCCAACTGGGCCAGCACCGCATCGGGCAGGTCGCCCGGCGACTGAGTGACGAAGTAGACGCCCACGCCCTTGGAGCGAATCAGCCTGACCACCTGCTCCAGGCGGTCCTGCAACGCCTTGGGCGTGCCATTGAACAACAAGTGCGCTTCATCGAAGAACAGCGCCAATACCGGCTTGTCGGCATCGCCACGCTCGGGCAACTGTTCGAACAACTCCGCCAACAGCCACAGCAGGAAGGTGGCATACACCTTCGGTGCCTCATGCACCAGCCGGCTGGCATCGAGCAAGTGGATACGCCCACGGCCGTCGCTGCCAGGGCGCAACAAGTCTTCGAGCTGCAACGCAGGCTCACCGAACAGCGCCTCGGCGCCTTGCTGTTCCAGGGTCGCCAGGCGACGCAGCAAGGCCTGGGTGGACGCGCTGGTCATCAACGCGCTGTCTTCACCCAGCATCTGCGGGTTGTCCTTCAGGTGCGCAAGCAGCGCCTTGAGGTCCTTGAGGTCGAGCAACAGCAAGCCTTCTCGGTCCGCCACCTTGAACGCTGCATACAAGGCCGCCTGCTGGCTGTCGGTCAGCTCAAGCAGGTTGCCCAGCAGCAGCGGCCCCATTTCGCTGAGGGTGGTGCGCAACGGGTGGCCGGACTGCCCGGCGATATCCCACAAGCTCACCGGGTAAGCCTGCGGTGCATGCCCCAACCACGGCATGCCGGCAATGCGCTCGGCCACCTTGCCCTGCGGCGCGCCCGCGGCGCCCAGGCCACACAGGTCGCCTTTGACGTCGGCCGCGAACACCGCCACGCCGGCATCACTGAACACTTCGGCAAGGTGCTGCAAGGTGACGGTCTTGCCGGTGCCGGTGGCCCCAGCGACCAGGCCATGGCGGTTGGCGAGGCGCATGGCTTGATGGACAGGCTGGCCATCAAGGCCCGCTCCTACAACAATTTGCGAAGGATCTGACATCTTCTTTCATCCTCTTCTCAAGCTTTGCCGCGTATCGGCCGATACCTCGGGGTGATATTCGCCTAGAACACAGTAACAACCCAACTAGGACTTCCCGGGATGTTGCACTGTCTTGCAGATGTATTCGTGCGAACGCCCGATAAAACCTTAGCGGAACCGATTACACCATGAACAAAAGCCTTCGTTTCAGCCACAAGATTCTCGTGGCCGCGTCACTGATCGTGATGCTCGCCTTCAGCCTCTTCACCCTCTACAACGATTATCTCCAGCGTAATGCGATCAGGGAGGACCTGGAGAACTATCTGGCTGAAATGGGCGAGTCCACTTCGACCAATATTCGCAACCTGTTCGAAGGCCGTATCAAGCTGGTAGAGAACCTGGCACAGAACATTGCCCAGGCCCCCAACGACGCTGAAACCCTGATGGGGCAAAATGCCCTGATCACCAGCTTCCTCACGGTGTACCTGGGCAAGGTCGACGGTGGTTTCAGCGTGCGCCCCGACGCGAAGATGCCCGACGGCTACGACCCACGTACTCGCCCCTGGTACAAGGACGGCATGAACGCCTCCGGTGCGACCCTGACCGAGCCGTACATCGACATGACCACCAACAAGATGGTCATTGGCATCCTCAGCAAAGTGTCCAACAGTGTGGGCGTGGTCGGTGGCGACCTGGCCCTCGACGGCCTGGTCGAGATCATCAACTCGCTGAACTTCGGCGGCATGGGCTATGCGTTCCTGGTCAACGACCAAGGCAAGATCCTGGTTCACCCGGACAAGGACCTGGTGATGAAATCGCTGTCGGACCTGTTCCCGCAGCACACACCGACGCTGTCCGGTGAGCTGACCGAAGTCCAGGCCCAGGGCCAGACCCGCCTGCTGACCTTCACCCCGATCAAAGGCCTGCCGTCGGCCAACTGGTACATCGGCCTGTCGGTGGACAAGGACAAAGCCTTCTCCATGCTCAGCACCTTCCGCACCTCGGCGGTGATCGCCACGCTGGTTGCGGTTGTCATCATCATCGGCCTGCTCGGCCTGCTGATTCGCGTGCTGATGCAACCGCTGCTGACCATGACCCGCGCCATGGAAGACATCGCCGAAGGCGAAGGTGACCTGACCAAACGCCTGCGCATCCACAACCACGACGAGTTCGGCATCCTGGGCACCGCTTTCAACCGCTTCGTCGAGCGCATCCACGGCTCGATCCGCGAAGTGTCGTCGGCCACCGAACAGGTCAATGAAGTGGCCCTGCGCGTGATCAGCGCCTCGAACTCGTCGATGACCAACTCCGACGAGCAATCCAACCGCACCAACAGCGTCGCCGCCGCCATCAACGAACTGGGCGCCGCCGCCCAGGAAATCGCCGGTAACGCCGCCCAGGCTTCGCAACATGCCAGCTCCGCCCGCTTGCTGGCCGAAGAAGGCCAGCAAGTGGTGGAACGCAACATTGCGGCGATGAACCGGCTGTCCGACCTGATCGTCACCTCCAGTGCGCACATCGAGACGCTCAACAGCAAGACCGTCAACATCGGCCAGATTCTCGAAGTCATCACCAGCATCTCCCAGCAGACCAACCTGCTGGCCTTGAACGCGGCGATCGAAGCCGCCCGCGCCGGTGAAGCCGGGCGTGGCTTTGCCGTGGTCGCCGACGAAGTGCGAAACCTCGCGCACCGCACCCAGGAGTCGGCGCAGCAGGTGCAAACCATGATCGAAGAGTTGCAGGTTGGTGCCCGCGAGTCGGTCGACACCATGGGCCAGAGCCAGCGCCACAGCCAGGACAGCGTGCAGATCGCCAACCAGGCCGGCGAACGCCTGGACAGCGTGACCGTGCGCATCGGCGAGATCGACGGCATGAACCAGTCGGTGGCCACCGCCACCGAAGAACAGACTGCCGTGGTCGAGGCGATCAACATGGACATCAACGAGATCAACATGCTCAACCAGGAGGGCGTGGAGAACCTGCAGGCCACCCTGCGCGCCTGTTCGGACCTGGAGCAACAGGCTTCGCGCCTGAAACACCTGGTTGGCAGCTTCCGCATCTGATCCGCCTGCTTCGCGAGTGAACCCGCTCCCACTGCAACCTGATGGGAGCGGGTTCACCCCCAGCCAACCCCGATCGAACAAACTATCCTTCTGAAAGGTCAACCTTTAGGCGTGTCATCGCCGGCCCATTACGGCCGGATGACAGACCCGAAGACGATCCCGGAGGGATGCTGATCGTGCACATCGCCGACATCACCATGTTCTATGCCCCCGCCAGCGGCGGCGTACGTACCTATCTTGATGCCAAACACCGCCGCCTCGATGCCTTGCAAGGCGTGCGCCACAGCCTGTTGATCCCCGGCGCCAGCGCGCAACACGCCGATGGCATCTACCAGGTGCCCGCGCCGCCCCTACCCTTCGGCAACGGCTACCGCTTCCCGGTGCGTCTGGCGCCCTGGTGCAATGTGCTGCGTAACCTCAAACCCGACCTGATCGAAGTCGGCGACCCTTACCTGACCGCCTGGGCTGCCCTGGAGGCACGCCGCCAACTCGACGTACCGGTGATCGGTTTCTACCACTCCGACTTGCCGCTGCTGGTCAGCAACCGCATGGGCAACTGGTTCACGCCCAATGTCGAGGCCTATGTCAGCAAGCTGTACGGCAACTTCGACCGGGTGCTGGCGCCCAGCCAGGTGATGGCCGACAAACTGCGCCGCCTGGGCATCCGTGACGTGCACGTGCAACGCCTGGGTGTGGACCTGGCCACCTTCAACCCCGAGCACCGCGACCCGCACCTGCGCGCCGAACTGGGGATTGCCGACACCAGCCGCCTGTTGATCTACGCCGGCCGTGGCTCGCGGGAGAAGAACCTGCCGGTGCTGCTCGACTGCATGCAGCGCCTTGGCCGCCCTTATCACCTGCTGCTGGTCGGCTCCAACATGCCAGTCAATGTGCCGGATAACGTCAGCGTGATCGACCACTTCTGCCCACCGCAGGAGGTCGCCAGGCTGATGGCCAGTGCCGACCTGCTGGTGCATGCCGGCGACCAGGAAACCTTCGGCCTGGTCATCCTCGAAGCCATGGCCAGCGCCACGCCGGTGGTGGCGGTGCGCGCCGGCGCCTTTGGCGAAATCGTCAACGAACAGTGCGGGCGGCTGTGCCAGGCCAACGACGGCACAGCCATGGCGCAGGCCGTGCGCCAGGTGTTCGAAGAGGGCGTGCGCACGCTCGGCAGCCAGGCCCGCCGCCATGTCGAGCAGCATTATTCATGGGACAACGTGGTGGCCGGCTTGCTGCAGCATTACCAGGCGGTGCTCGGCCACCAACCGCTGGTGCGCGCCCATGGCTGAAAGCGCCAGCGCCCCCCGCAGCCTGATGCTGGTGCTGCACGACATCGCGCCCGAGACCTGGCCCGACTACCAACCCTTCGTCCAGGCCATCGATGAGATGGGCGGTGTGCCCATGACCTGGCTGGTGGTGCCGGACTTTCACCACCGCAACCCCCTGCACCGCTCGCCAACCTTCTGCCGCCTGCTCGAACGGCGCCTGGCGCTGGGTGACGAACTGGCGCTGCATGGTTTCTACCATGCCGACGACGGCACGCCACCGCGCAGCCCCAGCGCGTTCTTCATGCGCCGCATCTATACCCACGAGGGCGAGTTCTATGGGCTTGATCAGCAGCAGGCCCTGCAGCGCCTGGAGCAAGGGCTGGCAGTTTTCGACCGGCAAGGCTGGCCGGTTGCCGGCTTCGTCGCCCCGGCCTGGCTGATGAGCGAAGGCACGCGCCAGGCATTGCGCCAGCTGCCGCTGCGCTATACCAGCACACCGCAGCACCTGTACCGCCTGCCGGACTTCACCGCCATCGAAGCCCCCGGGCTGGTCTGGAGCGCCCGCAGTGCCTGGCGTCGAGGGCTATCGAAGATGCTTTGCGACTGGCAATGCCGGCGTTGGCGTGAAGCCGGCACCGTGCGCCTGGGCCTGCACCCGGTGGACATGCGCCACAAGGCGTCGCGCGAATACTGGCTACGCACCTTGCGCGCACTGTTGGCACAGGGCCGTGTGCCGTTGACCAAGTCCGCCTGGCTGGACGGCCAGGCCAGCGCATGAACCGCCTGGGCTGGCTGGGCCTGGCCCTGCTGGGCGCCGTGCTGGTGCCGATAGTGCTGGGCGGTAGCGAATTGCTGCCCAGGCTTCAACGCTTCGACCCCGGCCTGTTGCTGACGCTGCTGGGCATGATCCTGCTGTGCTGGGTGATAAATGCCCTGCGCCTGCGCCTGCTGCTCGGCCAGCAAGGTGCTCAGCTCAAGTACCTGCGCAGCCTCGGCGTGGTCATGGCCACCGAGTTCGCCATCTGCACCACCCCGGGCGGCAGCGGCGGCCCGCTGACCCTGATGGCCCTGCTGGCGCGGGACCGCATCGGCCCGGCGCGCAGCGGCGCGGTGTTCGCCATGGACCAGCTGAACGACCTGCTGTTCTTCTTCTGCGCGATGCTGGCGATTGCCGGCTATGCGTTGTTTCACCGCCTGGGGCACAGCCAGCAAAGCATGTTGCTGGGCAGCGCGCTGCTGCTGTGCTCGGCGTTGGTCGTGGTGCTGGGGCTGCTGCGCTACCGGCGCGCCATGATGCGCTTCAATGGGCGGCTGTTGCGCCGCCTGGGCATGTCCGAATGCCGTAAACGCCGCTGGGCGCGCAAGCTGCTGCACTTCATCGACGCCCTGGCCCAGACCTGGCGCCTGCCCAAACGCACCCTGGCGCTGGTGTTCACGCTGACCTGCGTGCATTGGGGCCTGCGCTACAGCGTGCTGTACTTGGTGCTCAAGGGTTTGGGCGTGGAACTGTCGTGGATCCCCAGCTTTCTGGTGCAGATGCTCTCGCTCAGTGCTGGCCAGTTCAGCCTGCTGCCAGGCGGTGCGGGGGCTGCCGAGCTGACCTCGGCAAGCCTGCTGACGCCCTTGGTGGGCAGCTCGACAGCGGCTGCGGCGATCGTGATCTGGCGTGCGGTCACTTACTACTTTTATCTGCTGGCGGGGGGGCCGGTGTTTGCCTGCCTGCTGGCGCGTCCGTTGCTGGAACGCTGGCGGCGTCAGGCGGGTTGAGCTGGCGCCAGAGCTCGGCAGCGCCGGGGAAGTCGGTGCCGTCGGCGTCGCTCAGGGCCTCGGGATCATAGCGGGCCAGGCAGCCCTCGCCGAGGGTTGGCGGGGGTGAGGCGGTGGCTTTGTCGCGGGGGTCGGCCATGGCGTTTCACTCGGGATTGCCGGGGCTGCTGCGCAGCCCCGTGTCGCTGTCAGTCGAACACCACCGTCTTGTTGCCATGCACCAGCACGCGGTCTTCCAGGTGATAACGCAGGCCGCGGGCCAGCACCATCTTCTCGACATCACGGCCGAAGCGCACCATGTCTTCGATGCTGTCGGCATGGCTGACACGTACCACGTCCTGTTCGATGATCGGGCCGGCATCCAGCTCTTCGGTCACGTAGTGGCAAGTTGCACCGATCAGCTTCACGCCGCGCAGGGCCGCTTGATGGTAGGGCTTGGCACCGACGAACGACGGCAGGAAGCTGTGGTGGATGTTGATCACTTTTTCAGCGTAGTCCTGGCACAGCTGCGGCGGCAGGATTTGCATGTAGCGGGCCAGCACCACCACATCGGCAGCGTGCTCCTGAACCAGGCGCGACACTTCGGCGAAAGCTGGCGCCTTGTCCTTGGGGTCGACCGGCACATGGAAGAACGGAATGCCGTGCCACTCGACCATGCTGCGCAGGTCATTGTGGTTGGACACCACGCACGGGATATCGCAATCCAGCTCGTCGGTGTGCCAGCGGTGCAGCAGATCGGCCAGGCAATGGGATTCGCGACTGGCCATCAGCACCACGCGTTTTTTCTGCGCCGAGTCGGTCACCCGCCAGGTCATGGAGAACTCTTCGGCGATCGGCGCAAACGCCTCGCGAAATGCCTCGATACCGAATGGCAGGGATTCGGCACGGATTTCATGACGCATGAAGAACCAACCACTCTGTTCATCGGAGTGGTGGCTGGCTTCGTTGATCCAGCCATTGTACAAGGCCAGGAAATTACTGACTTTCGCCACGATGCCAACACGGTCGGGGCAGGCGATCACCAGACGATAGGTGCGCATGAATGAGACTCCAGAACTTCGCAAAGGCGCTCATTCTAGCGGCCCGCCAGAAAAAACGCAGTATGGATTGCACGGCGCGTCTTGTGCGCACCTGCCCACACACACGGCAAGCCGCCGCGCATCGCCATGACAAAATGCAGGGGCTTATGTAAATTTTTGTTCACGTGGAGAAATGTTGTCACAGCTTAATTAACAGTTAATTGCCCAATTCCATGTTTACTTGCGAGTATGGCCTGTCTATTATTGGCCCACACATTTCTGAACACGTATTAAAGGAACACTCCATGTCCCTGATTAACGAGTACCGCGCCACCGAAGAAGCCATCAAGGAACTTCAGGCCCGCCTGGCCAACCTGTCCCAGGATGACAAGCTGAAGCAAGAGCTGGAGTTCGAAGGCAAACTGCGCACGCTGATGGGCGAGTACTCCAAGTCGCTGCGTGATGTGATTGCCCTGCTCGACCCAGAGTCGAAACTGAGCAAGGCGCCACGTGGCGCGGTCAAGGTCACCGCCACTAAGCGTGCGCGCAAGGTCAAGCAATACAAGAACCCGCACAATGGTGAAGTGATCGAAACCAAAGGCGGCAACCACAAGACCCTGAAAGAATGGAAAGCCAAGTGGGGTGGTGACGTGGTTGAAAGCTGGGCGACCCTGCTGGACTGATAGTCCGCACGCTCACATTGCTTGACGCAACAAAAACGCCGGCTCGATGCCGGCGTTTTTGTTTGTCCGTTCAGGGCGTAATTGCAAATTGTGTCTTCAGTTTACCGGCGTGTTCCTGCCAGGCGTTCAATACCTGGCGGCCCGCCTCGTCGGCGCTTTCCCAGGCACGCTGGCGCGCCTGCTCGAAATCACCCAGGGTATTCGGCGCGCCCCACTGGGGGTCGCTCAGACGTTGCTGACAGAATGCATACCAGCGCTGGCGCTCTTCGCTATTCAAGGTGTCAGGGAAGTTGCGTGCCCGATAACGGAACAACAGTTCAGGCATGCGCGGGTCATCGAACATCCAGTGCCCCTGGCCCAACTGCGCGGGTTCCAGCGTGCGAACTTGCTCGCACAAACGGCGGTCGCGGTCCCCTAGAAAACCGTCATACAACTGTTGTTCAGGGTCTTCACTTGGCGTGAAATCATCGTTGCCATAAATGTGCGTCAGCTTGTCTTGCCAGTCCGCCTGTTGATTGGCCAATTGCTCGCCGCGCCATTGTAACAACGTCAAGTCCACACCCAAGCGCTGTTGATCGGCCGGGCGCAATACCGAGAGCGGTGCCAGCACCGGGCAACGGTTGATCTGCACCAATTTAAGCGGAACGGGTAATTCACCTTCGGCCAGATCTTCATGCCGGGTATACAAGCGCTGGCGAAGAACTTCGGCACTTTCCCGTATTAACGGTAGGGTTTCCTGATGCAGGTCGCAGACAATCAGGGCATTGCGATTGCGCGGGTGCCACGCCAGCGGCAGGACCACCCCCAGGTAATTACGCGCCGCCGAAAATCGCCCAGAGATATGGACCATTGGCTGCAACAAACGAACCTGCTCCATCACTTTATGTTTGCTGCGCAACTGAAACAGCCACTCATACAACTTCGGTTGTTTTTGCCGAATCAAGCGCGCCAGGGCAATAGTGGCCCGCACGTCGGAAAGTGCTTCGTGGGCATGGCCATGGTCGATGCCATTGGCTTTGCTGAGCAGTTCAAGGCGCAGGCTGGTGCGGCCATCCTGCTGCGGCCACTCGATGCCTTCAGGGCGCAGTGCATAGGCCGTGCGCACGATGTCGATCAGGTCCCAGCGGCTGTTGCCGCCCTGCCATTCACGGGCGTAAGGGTCAAAAAAGTTGCGGTACAGGCTGTAACGCGTCACCTCATCGTCGAAACGCAAGGTGTTGTAGCCGGCACCACAGGTGCCAGGGCGCGCCAGTTGCTCGTGCACGCGGGTCATGAACTCGGCTTCGCACAGCCCCTGGGCTTGCAGTTGCTGCGGGGTGATACCGGTTACCAGGCAGGCGGCCGGGTGCGGCAGGATGTCGTCGGAGGGGTTGCAAAAGAGGCTGATCGGTTCTTCGATCTCGTTGAGGTCGAAATCGGTGCGTACACCGGCCACCTGCAGTGGCCGGTCGCAGCGCGGGTTGATGCCAGTGGTTTCGTAGTCGTGCCAGAAAATGCTGGAGCTCACGGGGTCGTCCTGTATCAAGGTCGACCCGATTCTAGCGCGATTCTCGCGCGCCAAGGCTCAGGGGGGGGTCAGGCGGATGCGTTGGCGGGGCGGAAACTGAAATAGTCGCGCAACGAGCGGACGAATTCATCGTACTCGCGGGGCGCCTGCAGCAACATGAAGCCAGAATCGTAGTTGCCGGGCGTCTGGTCTTCGCGGCACCACAGGCAACTGGCGGTGAGGTTGATGAACTGGTACCCGCCACCGGCCAGCGGCAAGCGCAGTTGCAGTTCGTAGTCTGGCCCGACCAGTACCGGCAGCTGGCTGATCAGCATCAGCCCATCTTCGGAGGCATTACCCAGCTGGCCGATCGCCTGATCGGTAAAACGGTTGAAGACCTTGAGAACGCAGGGCAACTGATGGCGTTCGATATGCCGCTTGTTGAACATGATCACAAGTGCAGTCCGTACCCGGTGCCAGGAATGCGAGGTACTGGCGGTTGTTGTAACAACTGAGTTACAGATTAGCGCAGCGCGCACGGTAAATCCCGTGAAATAAATCACACCTTCGCATTAACGCCAAGGGGTGGCCTTCACCGGGTTGGCCACGGCCGCTTCGGCACCGCGGTAATGGCCAAGCTGCTCCAGTGTTTGCAGGCGAGCCTGGGCACGGTACGCGTATTCGTTGCCGGGGTACTGCTGGATCAGGTACTCGTAGGTCTGCGCTGCATCCACGAACAACTTCTGGCGCTCCAGGCACTGGCCGCGTAGCAGCGACACCTCCGGGTGGACGAACGGTCGCGCGCGGCTGGTGCGGTCAACCTGCGACAGCTCCAGCATGACTCGCTGGCAATCGCCGCGGTCATAGGCACGGTAGGCGTTGTTCAAGTGGTGGTCCATGGACCAGCGGGTGCAGCCGACGGCGCTGGCCGCCAAGGCTAAAACGATCAGGGCTCGCATGGGGGGTCTCCTTTGATGCCAGTGTATCGGCCTTTGCCGATAAATCTTCACACCCTTTTGCAAGGATGGCCTGACCGTTCAAACGCCACCCTGCCTCGCTCGCAGGTAGTGCAACGGAACAATGACTACAGCGCGATTCAGGAGTAGCCTTTCGCTGCGCTTCACTATAGGAGTCTGTGCATGACCATCCGCCGTACCAAAATCGTCGCCACCCTTGGCCCCGCCAGCAACTCGCCGGAAGTGATCGAACAACTGATCCTTGCCGGCCTGGACGTGGCACGTCTGAACTTCTCCCACGGCACCCCGGACGAGCACAAAGCGCGCGCCCGCCTGATCCGTGACATCGCCGCCAAGAACGGCCGCCATGTCGCTTTGCTGGGCGACCTGCAAGGTCCGAAGATCCGCATCGCCAAGTTCAGCAACAAGCGCATTGAATTGAAGATCGGTGACACGTTCACCTTCTCCACCGCCCACCCGCTGACCGAAGGCAACCAGGACATCGTCGGTATCGACTACCCCGACTTGGTCAAGGACTGCGGCGTTGGTGACGAACTGCTGCTCGACGATGGCCGTGTGGTCATGCGCGTCGAGACCGCTACCGCTGATGCACTGCACTGCGTGGTGATCATCGGTGGCCCGCTGTCGGACCACAAAGGCATCAACCGCAAAGGTGGCGGCCTGACCGCGCCGGCCCTGACCGAAAAAGACAAGGCCGACATCAAGCTGGCCGCGGAAATGGACCTGGACTACCTGGCCGTATCGTTCCCGCGTGACGCCAGCGACATGGAATATGCCCGCAAGCTGCGTGACGAGTCCGGCGGCAGCGCCTGGCTGGTGGCCAAGATCGAGCGTGCCGAAGCCGTTGCCGACGACGAGACCCTCGACAAGCTGATCGCCGCCTCCGACGCAGTGATGGTTGCCCGTGGCGACCTGGGTGTGGAAATCGGCGACGCCGAGCTGATCGGCATCCAGAAAAAGATCATCCAGCACGCCCGCCGCAACAACAAGGCGGTGATCGTGGCGACCCAGATGATGGAGTCGATGATCCAGAACCCGATGCCGACCCGCGCTGAAGTGTCCGACGTGGCCAACGCCGTGCTCGACAACACCGATGCGGTGATGCTGTCGGCCGAAAGTGCTGCCGGTTCCTACCCGATCGAAGCCGTACAGGCCATGGCGCGGATTTGCCAAGGTGCCGAAAAGCACCCGACCAACCAGAAATCCAGCCACCGCCTGCACACCACCTTCGAGCGTTGCGACGAAAGCATCGCCCTGGCGGCCATGTACACCGCCAACCACTTCCCGGGCGTCAAGGCGATCATTGCCCTCACCGAAAGTGGCTACACCCCGCTGATCATGTCGCGCCTGCGTTCGCACGTGCCAATCTTTGCCCTGTCGCCGCACCGCGCTACCCAGGCTCGCGCCTCGATGTTCCGTGGTGTCTACCCGATCGCCTTCGACCCGGCTTCGCTGCCGGCCGACAAGGTGAGCCAGGCGGCGGTCGACGAACTGCTCAAGCGTGGCCTGGTGCAACAGGGTGACTGGGTGATCCTGACCAAGGGCGACAGCTACCACACCATCGGTGGCACCAACGGCATGAAGATCCTGCATGTCGGTGATCCGCTGGTCGGCTGATAGCCTTCCTGGGGGGGCCGCTCTGCGGCCCCTTCGCGGGGCAAGCCCGCTCCCACAGTTACCCTTCTGAACTCAGGCGCAGTCAGG
This sequence comes from Pseudomonas sp. SWRI77, assembly GCF_014269105.1. Taxonomy (NCBI): domain Bacteria; kingdom Pseudomonadati; phylum Pseudomonadota; class Gammaproteobacteria; order Pseudomonadales; family Pseudomonadaceae; genus Pseudomonas; species Pseudomonas sp. SWRI77. The sequence goes on from NZ_JABWRV010000020.1 coordinate 37,743, forward strand.
TCCCTGTGGGAGCGGGCTTGCCCCGCGAAAGGGTCGGCATAGGCGCGCAACATTCCTCAGGCATGCTCGACAAACACATCGGCAAACACCTGGTTCCTCGGCACCCCCGCAATAAACAGCCGCCGCGCAAACCGCTCGACACTCCCCGGCGAGCCACACAGCAGCGCGATGGTCTGCCGTGATGACGGCCGCAACGTCGCCAGCGCTTCATCCAGCTGCTCCCCCAGCACCTGCTCGACACGCACCCCGTCCATTGCCAGCAACGGCTCAGCCAGGTAATGCCCGGCGTGCTCACGCGCCACATGCAGCACCCTGATCTCACCCCGATGGCCCTGGCGCAGCGCCTCGCGCAAGATGCCCCACAATGGCGCAAGCCCCGTTCCGGCCGCCAGCAACCACAGCGCACGGTCCTGCCAGTCCGGGTCATAATGCAACGCCCCGCCCCTCAGCTCGCCCAGACGCAGTTCATCGCCAACCTGCAAGGCCCGGGCCTGGTCACAGAAAGCCCCTGGCCGCTGGCAATCGACATGAAACTCCAGCAAGGCGTCTTCACCCGGCAGGCTTGCCAAGGAATACGGTCGCGCGACCGCACCGTTCCACAGCACCAGATGCTGGCCGGCCTGATACCGCAGCGCCCGCTCCGGCCGCAGGCGCAAGCGCAACACATCGCCAAACCAGTCCAGTTCACACACCGTTGCGGGCACCCCTTCGAGCTGCGGGTCGTACACCGCCACGCGCAGGTCGTCCACCACCCGGCACTGGCAGGCCAGGCGCCAGCCCTGTGCGTGCTTGTCCAGCGCCAACGCCTCGGGCAGGGCATCCACCGGTTGCCCATCCAGGCAATGCACCAGGCAGGCGTGGCAACTGCCCGCACGGCAGCTGTAGGGCACATTCAAGCCTGCCTCGTTCAAGGCATCGAGCAGGTTACTGCCGGTGGGCACCGTCCAGCGGCGCTCGCCCACACAGAGTTCAGGCATGGTCATTACTTCCTTGGTCTACATCGCCACTCTAAGGCAAGCCGCTATCGGCAGCAAAAAGGATGCCCGCCGCACTGCCGACCATGGTCCAGACCACGCGCAGGTGTTTCGCACGGTGAGGCGCGCTATACTGCCGCGCCTTTTTACGTCGGCCTGACCTGCCGACGCCTTGCCAGGCGTTTCGACACACAGGTGTGCAGTGTCGGAAAGCCTTTACGAATGTTCCCGTCTTTAAGAGGAGCGCGCTGCATGACCGTGATCAAGCAAGACGACCTGATTCAGAGCGTCGCCGACGCCCTGCAATTCATTTCGTACTACCACCCCGTCGATTTCATCCAGGCGATGCACGAGGCCTACCTGCGTGAAGAGTCGCCTGCCGCGCGCGACTCCATCGCCCAGATCCTGATCAACTCGCGCATGTGCGCCACCGGCCACCGCCCGATCTGCCAGGACACCGGTATCGTCACCGTGTTCGTGCGTGTGGGCATGGACGTGCGCTGGGACGGCGCCACCCTGAGCGTCGACGACATGATCAACGAAGGTGTGCGTCGCGCCTACAACCTGCCTGAGAACGTCCTGCGCGCCTCGATCCTGGCCGACCCGGCCGGTGCCCGCAAGAACACCAAGGACAACACCCCGGCCGTCATCCACTACTCGATCGTCCCTGGCGACAAGGTCGAAGTCGATGTCGCAGCCAAAGGCGGCGGCTCGGAAAACAAGTCGAAGATGGCCATGCTCAACCCGTCCGACTCGATCGTCGACTGGGTGCTGAAGACCGTCCCGACCATGGGCGCCGGCTGGTGCCCACCTGGCATGCTCGGCATCGGCATCGGCGGCACCGCCGAAAAAGCTGCGGTCATGGCCAAGGAAGTGTTGATGGAGTCCATCGACATTCATGAACTCAAAGCCCGTGGCCCGCAGAACCGCATCGAAGAGATCCGCCTGGAGCTGTTCGACAAGGTCAACCAGCTGGGCATCGGCGCCCAGGGCCTGGGCGGCCTGACCACCGTGCTCGACGTCAAGATCATGGACTACCCGACCCACGCCGCCTCCCTGCCGGTGTGCATGATCCCGAACTGCGCCGCCACCCGTCACGCGCACTTCGTGCTCGACGGCAGCGGCCCGGCCGAGCTGGAAGCGCCATCGCTGGACGCCTACCCGGAAATCGTCTGGGAAGCTGGCCCAAGCGCCCGTCGCGTCGACCTCGACTCGATCACCCCGGAAGAAGTCGCCAGCTGGAAGCCAGGCGAGACCATCCTGCTCAACGGCAAGATGCTCACCGGCCGCGACGCCGCGCACAAGCGCATGGTCGAGATGCTCAACCGTGGCGAAGAACTGCCGGTCGACCTGAAAGGCCGCTTCATCTACTACGTCGGCCCGGTCGACCCGGTCGGTGACGAAGTGGTAGGCCCAGCCGGCCCGACCACTGCTACCCGCATGGACAAGTTCACCCGCCAGATCCTCGAGCAGACTGGCCTGCTGGGCATGATCGGCAAGTCCGAGCGTGGCCCGACCGCTATCGAAGCGATCAAGGACAACAAGGCCGTGTACCTGATGGCCGTCGGCGGCGCCGCCTACCTGGTGGCCCAGGCGATCCGCAAGTCCAAGGTCCTGGCGTTCGCCGAGCTGGGCATGGAAGCGATCTACGAGTTCGAAGTGAAGGACATGCCGGTCACTGTCGCGGTGGACAGCAACGGTGAGTCGGTGCACATCACCGGCCCCGCGCTGTGGCAGAGCAAGATCGCCGAAAGCCTGGCGGTTGAAGTGAAGTGATTCACCCTCCGGCCTGATCGAAAACGCCCGGCATCTGCCGGGCGTTTTCATTTACAGGCTGCGCTCGAACTGCGCTGGCCAGTCGCGCCGGGTAAACACCTGCCCCTGCTCCCTTACCCGCCGCACCGCCGCCAGGTCCACGTCACAGATCAGCCACTGGCTGCCGGCCGGGTCAAGCTCGGTACTCAGGGCCACCACTCCGTCCTTCGGCATGCCATGGTCCGGCGGCACAAACAACCCGGCGCGCCCAATGTTCTCATCCAGCGCCTGCGACCACGCGGCCAACCCCACCGTGGGGCTCTGCAACACGGCAATCTGGTTTTCCAGGGCCCGCGCCTGGGCACCAATGCGCACCCGGTGGTAACCGGCTTCGGTATCGGTGCAGCTCGGTGCCAGAATCAGGTCGGCGCCCCCTTCTGCCAGGCGCCGTGCCAGCATCGGGAATTCGTTGTCGTAGCAGATCAGAATGCCCAGCCGCCCCAGCTGGGTGTCGAACACCTTCAGGCCATCGCCCGGGGCAATGTCCCATTGTTCCCGCTCGAAGCGCGTCATCATCAGCTTGTCCTGATGCCCCAGTTCACCCTCGGGGCCAAACAGCCAGGCACGGTTGCGATAGCGGCCATCGCTGTCCTGCACCGGCAGGCTGCCGGGCTGCAGGTAGACGCCCCAGCGCCGGGCAATGCGCTCGCACAGCGCTTTCCAAGGTTCGATCAAGGGCTGGATACCGGCGATAGAAGCCTTCAAATCACCCCGCTGCTGCGCAGGTAACAGCCCGCTGAGTACCAGGCCCGCGTACTCCGGCAACAGCAGCAGCTGAGCGCCGGCCTCGGCCGCTTCGGCGCACAGGCCCTGCAGATGATCGACGTAGGCATCCCAGGTCTTGTGCAGCTCGATGGCGTACTGGCAGGCCGCGAGGCGGATCATATCGGCAGTTCCTTGAGCCAGAACGACATGATCTTTTCAGACGATTCCTGTTCATCCAGGTCGCGCCAGGCGTAGTGGGTGCGCAACGAGGGGTCGTGCAGGAACCCACGATTGCGCCAGAACCCCTGCAAGGGCTTGTAGTGCGCCGGGCGCAGCGGGTGCACGCCCGGCCGTTCCACGGCACAGAAGGCGCAATAATCGAACTCGGCGAGTTTGTGGGCGTAGGACTCGCGCTCGATGAAAAAACGCACCCCCAGCCCTTGGCCACGGTATTCCGGCAGCACCACCGACTCACCGAAGTAGTACACGCTGGCCGGGTCACGCCCCTGGGCCAGGAACGGCTGCTGGAACTCGGCGGCAACGTCCACCAGCGGCAGGCTGGTGGCGGCACCCACCACCTGGCCGGCGTCCAGCGCCAGTACCACCAGGCTGCGCCCGGAGCGGGCATAGGTAGATAAGTAGTCGGCCTCGTACTCCGGCGTACCGTCGTACAGGTAGGGAAACTCGCGGAACACGGTCAAGCGCAGGCGAGCGAGGTCATCGATGTAAGGCGCGATAGCGGCGCCGTGCAACAGGCGGATTTCCATGCTTGGCGGTCGTTTTGTCGATGTGGATGACGCGCTCGGCTAAGCCGGGCTTGAGGGGAAACCCTATCATCCAAGCCAACGCACCGCCTTTTCCCAACACGACAGGAATTGTTCCATGACCGCTACCGAACTGGTAAATGCCTACTACGCCGCCTTCAATGCCGGTGACATGCCCGGCTTTCTCGCACTGCTGAACGAAGATGTGATCCACGACATCAACCAGGGCGAGCGGCAGATGGGCAAGGCCAGGTTTGCCGCGTTCATGGACAAGATGAACCGCTGCTACCGCGAGCGCCTGGCCGATATCGTGGTCATGCAGAATGCCGACGGCAGCCGCGCAGCCGCGGAGTTCACCGTGCATGGCGAGTACATCGCCGATGACGAAGGCCTGCCCGCGGCCAACGGGCAGACCTATGTGCTGTCGGCGGGGGCGTTCTTCTATATCCACTGCGGCAAGATTGCCCGGGTGACCAACTACTACAACCTCAATGACTGGGTCGAGCAGGTCGGCTGAATCTGCGTACGCTTTTGTAGGAGCGGCCGTGTAGATCAGGCGATACGTGTACCCAGCACCTTGAGGAAAGCCGCCAGCCAGGCCGGGTGGGCAGGCCATGCCGGCGCGGTCACCAGGTTGCCTTCCACATGCGCCTGGTCCACCGCGATATCGATGAACGTCCCGCCCGCCAAACGCACCTCCGGCGCACAGGCAGGGTAGGCACTGCATTCGCGCCCTTCCAGCACACCCGCCGCTGCCAGCAACTGCGCGCCATGGCACACCGCCGCAATCGGTTTGCCTGCCTGGTCGAACGCCTTGACCAGCTCCAGCACCCGCTCATCCAGGCGCAAGTATTCCGGGGCACGGCCACCGGGGATCAGCAAGGCGTCATAGCTTTCGGCACGCACCCGCACAAAGTCATAGTTCAGGGCAAAGTTGTGCCCCGGCTTTTCGCTGTACGTCTGCTCACCCTCGAAATCATGGATCGCGGTGCGCACGGTCTGGCCCGCAAGCTTCTCGGGGCAGACAGCGTGCACCGTATGGCCAACCATGCTAAGGGCCTGGAACGGCACCATCGCTTCGTAATCCTCGACGTAGTCGCCAACCAGCATGAGAATTTTCTTCGCCGTCATCGCATCCACTCCTTCCATTGCTTGTGAACAGTCACTGCACGATAGTCGCTCTCAGTCACGCCGGTCGAGCAGGTTGACCACCAGACGGTCGAGCCAACCCCATACCCGCTGCTTCACCCGTCGCCACAGCGGCCTGGCGTTCCAGTGGTCGAGGTCGACCTCTTCGCTCAAGGCGAAGTCACGCTCGAAACTGGCCACCACGGCAGCGGTCAGCGGCGGGTCCAGGGCCTCGATATTGGCCTCAAGATTGAAACGCAGGTTCCAGTGGTCGAAGTTGCACGAACCAACGCTCACCCAGTCGTCCACCACGGCCATCTTCAAGTGCAGGAAACACGGCTGGTACTCGAAAATCTTTACCCCGGCGCGCAGCAGGCGCGGGTAGTAACGATGCCCGGCATAGCGCACCGAGGGGTGATCGGTGCGCGGCCCGGTCAGCAGCAGGCGCACGTCCAGGCCCTTGCTGGCCGCGCGGCGCAACGAGCGGCGCACACTCCAGGTCGGCAAGAAATAAGGCGTCGCCAGCCACACCCGCTGCTTGCCGCTGTTGAGCGCGCGCACCAGCGAATGCAGGATGTCCTGATGCTGCCGGGCGTCGGCATACGCTACCCGGCCCATGCCTTGCCCCTGCGCAGGCACCTTGGGCAGGCGCGGCAGGCCGAAACCTTCAGCTGGGCGCCAGGCGGTGCGCCGGTTGTTGGCGTGCCATTGGCGGTCGAACAGCAACTGCCAGTCGCTGACCACAGGCCCCTGCATCTGCACCATTACCTCGTGCCATTCGCTGGTAGCGCTGGCCGGCGTCCAGAACTCGTCGGTGACGCCCGTGCCCCCCACCACTGCCCAGCGCTCGTCCACCAGCAGCAGTTTGCGGTGATCGCGATACAGGTTGCGCAAGCCACGCTTCCAGCGCAGGCGGTTGTACCAGCGCAGGTACACGCCTGCTTCCAGCAGCCGCTGGCGCAGGGCACTGTTGAAGGCCAGCGAGCCATAGTCATCGAACAGGCAGCGTACCCGCACACCGCGCCGGGCGGCGTGCTCCAGCGCTGCGACGACCGCTTCGGCGCAGGCGCCAGCCTCGACCAGATACAGTTCGAGGTCGACCTGGAACTCGGCGCGGGTGATCGCCTCGAGCATGCGAGGGAAGAATTCGGGGCCGTCGATCAGCAGTTCGAACTGGTTGCCATCCCGCCAGGGGAAGACCGGCCCCGGCATGTCAGCGGGCGGTGAAGATCAGCACCGCATTGACCGGTACCGATGGGTTGATGGACTTGAGCCCGGCAAACTTGCGCAGGCTCTCCAGGCCCGGCATCAGGCCGAAATCCTCGGCGCGCAGTACCAGGGGCTCCAGGGTCACCACTTGGAAGCGCCGCTCGTCCAGCCGCGTGGCCAGCAGCAAGGCGTTGTAGCGGTGGGACTGGCCATGCAGGGTAACGGTCAGCGGCAGGCGCAGTTCGATTTGCGCACCGCTGGCCAGGTCGTTGATCGGGCGCAGGTCCAGTTGCGCCTTCACCGTCGCCTCGGCAAAACGCTCGACCTCGAACAGACCGTCGCGCATGCGTTCGTCGCGCAAAGGGATGCCGCTGCTCACCGAGTCCATCTCGATGCGCAGGCCGGCCGCGCCCTTGCGGTCTACCGTGCCATGCAGCACCAGGAAGCGATGGACTTCGGCGGTATCACCGTTCTTGCCGGTGATGAACGACAGGCGCGATGACTCGCCATCGAGGTGCCAGTTGGCGTGGGCGGGCAGGCATAGAGCCAGCAACAAGGCGGGCAGCAGGCGGGGCAACTTGAACATGACAGATCTCGTAAAACAAGACCGCAACCTTACCCGCCCGCCATCATGGCAGCAAGCGGCAGCCCATGCGTGCGCCCTGCCATGCGGCCTGGTTACGCCGGCCCAGGCCCTGGGCCGTGACCAGGCGCTGCGCACTGTTTTCCGCCAGCAGGCCAAGGGGCAGCCATTGCTTCACGTACCCCCGGCAATACGCCGGGTCAAACCCCATGACGAAGCGGCATGAGCAGTACTCCTTGGCCGAGTAGGCCGAAAGAATGCCCGGGAAGTCCGCCAACGCCTGACGTGCCTGCCAACCGCTCCATCCCAACGACACGCCAAGCAGCGCCAACAGCACCAGCAGCACCCGCCTCATGCGCCCTCCCCGGCCAGCGCCGCCAGTACCCGTTCGAGCAGTTGGTCATGCTGGTAACTGTCGCCTCGGTCATCGGCATAGCGAACGATCACCAGCTTCTGCGTCGGCAACACGTACAGCGCCTGGCCCCAATGACCGAGCGCGGCGTAGGTGTCAGCCGGCGCATGCGGCCAGGGACGAGCCCCGCCTGGCGACGCGGTGTTGAGCCACCAGTGGCCGCCTGGGTTGGCCTCACCGGGTACAGCCTCGGCCTGGGCAAACGGCGTGCGGTTGAACGCCACCCATGTCGCAGGCACCAGTTGGCGCTCGCGCCAGCGCCCGTCGCGCTGCATCAGCAGGCCGATGCGCGCCAGGTCACGGGCAGTGAGGTACAGGTACGAAGACCCGACATAGCTCCCCGCGCCATCGCGTTCCCACACCGCGCTGTTGATGCCCAGCGGCGTGAACAGCGCCTGCCACGGGTAGTCGGCATACTGCCCGGCATCGAGCATGCCGCGCAGGGCCGCTGCCAACAGGTTGCTGTCGCCGCTGGAGTAGAGAAAGCGCTGCCCCGGTAGCTGCGCCGCAGGCCGCGCTGCGGTATAGGCCGCCATGTCCTCACGACCACGGGTGTAGAGCATGGCCACCACCGAGGAGTGCAACGGTGCGTATTCGTAGTCTTCCTGCCAGGCCAGGCCGCTGGCCCAGTGCAGCAGGTCTCCCAGGCGCACCTCTGGGTGTGCCTGCATCGGGGGGTAGAAGCGGGCTACCGGGTCCTGCAGCTGGAAACGCCCTTCGCCTTGGGCCACGCCCAGTAGCGTGGCCAGCACGCTCTTGCTCACCGACCAGGTAAGGTGCGCGGTGCTGGCGGTGGTGGGCGCGGCGTAGCGTTCATGCAGGATGCGGCCGTCGCGGATGATCAGCAGGGCGTCGGTGCGCAGGCGCCCGTCAGGGGGGAAGGCATAGGCGTCGACGGCTTGCCAGTCGATGCGGGTGGGGTCGGTTTGCCAGTCGGGGGCCGGCCAGTCTTCGGCCCAGGCTGGGGCCACTGCCAGGCTGAGGGTTGCCAGTAGGGCTTTCAGGGTATCGAGCACTTGGGCCTCGGCGCCATGGGGCCGCTTTGCGGCCCCAGCATTCAATGGTTCACCGAGTCTGCCTGCCCTTCATGACAATCCCGCAGCCGCCCAGGCCTTGGCCAAACGTTTCTCCCGCGCTGCCGCCGCCAACGCCAACACCCCCTGATCACGCTGCCAGAGCTGCGCCCACTGCGCGGGCCCCGCCAGCAACGCCTCATCGATGTCGGCGCGCAGCGCCTGAAACTGGCCAAACAACCCCGCCAGCAGCAAATGGCAACCGACACTGTCGGCACACTGGCGGCTACCCTCGGCACAGCCGGCCAGTACGCCCAGCAAACGCAGACGCAACGCCTGCGGCCACGCACATTCCTGGCCGACGCCATACAGCCAGGCCGTCAACGCGGCGAGCACGTACAGGTCTTCCAGCGAGCGGAACGGTTTGACGTAAGCATCCCAGCCATCGCCTGCCAACAACTCGCAAGCCGCCTGCTCCAGGTGCAGGCGGCCATGGCCGACTTCGGGCATCAGCGGCAAGGTCGGCAACGCTTCCAGCGTCACGCCCGGCTCCCCCGGGTACACCACCGCCAGGTTCAGCCGCACTGCCTCGCCTGGCGCTTCGCTGCGCGCGGCCACCAGCAGCCACTCCGCCTCAAGGCCGGCGGTGACGAAATCCTTGCTGCCGCCAAGGCGCAAACCGTCGAGACGGGTGCGCATGTCTGCCGGCCGCACGCTGCGCCGTTCGGTCGCGCACAGTGCGCCGAGGCTGGGTGGCGCACTGGGCCAGAGCACCCGCAAGGCGGCCTGGTAGCCAACCAGAAACGCCAGGCCCGGCGTGGGCATGGCGCGCCCGCCAAGCACCGCCAGTTCGAACGGGGCTACCTGGCCAAGGCGCTCGAGCAGCGCGGCGTAGGTTTCACCCAGGGTGCCGGCCATAGGGAGGCGCAGCGGGTCGTTGAGTCGTTGTAGCCAAGCCATCGCAGGATGCTCCTTGCTGGGGCGTGTGGGAGGGTGTCACGCAAGCATCACCAAAGATTCACAGGGGTGACACCCCGTCTACCTACGCTGACTTTGCACAACAAAGCCGACCGGCCGCAACCCTTCATGGCTGGCTTATGGAGACTCGTAATGACTCGGATCGCTCACGCTGGCGACACCAGCACTGCACGCCGTCTGCAAGCCGAACGCCTGGTCGGCGCCACGGCCCTGCAGGAAGCCCAGGCCCTGCGCTACAAAGTGTTCAGTGCAGAATTCAAGGCCAAGCTCAAAGGTGCCGAACACGGCCTGGACATGGACGACTACGACCCGCACTGCCGCCATATCGGTGTGCGCGACCTGAGCACCGGCGAGCTGGTAGCCACCACCCGGTTGCTCGACCACCAGGCGGCCAGCAGCCTGGGCCGTTTCTACAGCGAAGAAGAGTTCAGCCTGCACGGCCTGGTGCAGTTGAAAGGGCCGATCCTGGAGCTGGGGCGCACCTGCGTGGCCGCCGACTACCGCAACGGCGGCACCATCGCCGTGCTCTGGGGCGAGCTCGCCGAAGTACTCAACGAAGGGCGCTACAGCTACCTGATGGGCTGCGCCAGCATCCCCATGCAGGACGGTGGCGTGCAGGCCCATGCGGTCATGCAGCGCCTGCGCGAGCGTTACCTGTGCACCGATCACCTACGTGCCGAGCCGAAAACCCCCCTGCCAAGCCTGGCCCTGCCCAACAACGTCATCGCCGAAATGCCACCGCTGCTCAAGGCCTACATGCGCCTGGGTGCGAAGATCTGCGGCGAGCCGTGCTGGGACGAAGACTTCCAGGTTGCCGACGTGTTCATCCTGCTCAAGCGCGACGACCTCTGCCCGCGCTACGCCCGCCACTTCAAGGCGGCGGTCTGATGCCCCAGCTGCGGGTACTGGCCCGCCTGACACGGCTGCTTCTGGTCCTGCTGCTCGGCATGCTGATGGCCAGCGTGATCGCACTTGGCGAACGCCTGGGCCTCAAAGCCTCCATCGAGCGCCGGCAACGTTGGAGCTGCCTGTTCATGAAGCACCTGGTGGCCGCCTTGCCGTTCAAGGTGCGGGTAATCGGCCAGTTGCCGCAGCGGCCGATGTTGTGGGTCAGCAACCACGTCTCCTGGGCCGACATCCCACTGCTCGGCATGCTGCAGCCGCTGTCTTTCCTGTCCAAGGCCGAAGTCCGTCACTGGCCGGTGGCCGGCTGGCTGGCAGAGAAAGCCGGCACGCTGTTCATCCGCCGCGGCGGTGGCGACAGCCAGCGTCTGCGCGAGCAGATCAGCACGCAACTGGGCGAAGCCCGGCCACTGTTGATCTTCCCGGAGGGTACTACCACCAACGGCCATGGCCTGCGAACGTTCCACGGCCGGCTACTGGCAGGCGCCATCGACCAGGGCGTGGCCGTTCAACCCGTGGCGATCCAGTACTTGCGCGATGGCGTGATCGACCCGATTGCGCCTTTCATTGGCGATGATGATCTGGTGTCGCACCTGCTGCGTCTGTTTGCCCAGCCGCGTGGCGAGGTGTGCATTCACCTGCTGCAACCGATTGCCAGCGCGCAGAAAGAGCGAGCGGTACTGGCCTTGCAGGCGCAGCAGGCCATTCATGGGGCGTTGTTCGGGGTTGAAGAGGAAGAGAGGGTGCCACAGCGGCAGGCGCGGGCTGCCTGATTGGCTTGGGCTGCCTGTACCCGCGAAGAGGCCGGGGCAGGCAATACATGACTAACTGCCCGACACCCGCCCCACCGCCGCAAACGCCTGCAACTGTGGATAGAACTCACGAAAGTCCGCCAGCAACGGCTCATACAAGCGCTCCAGCTCCGGCATCACCCCGCTCATCCCCGCCGGCCGCGACAGCCGCCGCGCAATGCCGTTGAACACCTGCTCCAGCGTCGCAAAATCGCCATACGCCCCCAGCCAGTCATCCGCCACCATGAACGGCGCAATGCGCGCCAGGCGCCCCGGCAACTCAGGTTCAGCCAGCAGCACCCGATAAAAATTGCCGGTGAACTGCGCCAACGGCTGCTCGGCATAATCCGCCCAATGCTGCGCCAGGCAGTGGTCGAAAAACACATCGAGGACAATGCCGGCAAAGCGCCGTCGCTGTGCGGGGAAACGTGCCAACGCTGCCAGTACCACGGGATGGCGGTCGGTATAACTGTCGATGTGCCGGTGCAGGCGGATCGCCGCTTCCAGTGCCGGCGCAAAGCGCCCTTCCAGCGTGCCCTTGACGAAATCGCCATACAGGCTGCCGAGCAATTGCTGCGGCGCAGGGCCGCCCAGGTGCAGGTGTGCGAGGTAGTTCATGGCGCAAGTCTAGCACCGCCCAGGCCTATATCGTCATCACACGATATAGCAATTGGTGCTCAGCTCAGAACGTCTTCATATTTGTATATCGCGAAATACCGATTTACATTTCGCCCTACCGCGATTTACCGCTTCACCACGAGCCCCACCCCATGCCCCTCGATCTGGACGAAATAATAAAAGCCCTGGCCCACCCGGTACGGCGACAAATCCTCGACTGGCTGAAGGACCCGGCAACGCAGTTTCCTGACCAGCACCACAGCACCGAACACGGCGTCTGTGCCGGGCAGATCGACCAACGCTGCGGCCTGTCGCAGTCGACCGTCTCTGCGCACCTGGCCATCTTGCAGCGCGCCGGCCTGATCAACAGCCAGAAGATCGGCCAATGGCACTTCTTCAAACGCAATGAGGAGACCGTTCAGGCCTTCCTCGCACAGTTGAGCCGAGCGCTCTGAAAAGGAAACCGCATGACTACGCTCTTCGACCCGATCACGCTGGGCGACCTGCAACTGCCCAACCGCATTATCATGGCCCCGCTGACCCGCTGCCGCGCCGATGAAGGCCGGGTGCCAAACGCACTGATGGCCGAATACTACGTGCAGCGCGCCAGCGCCGGGCTGATCCTCAGCGAAGCGACTTCGGTCACGCCGATGGGGGTCGGCTACCCCGACACCCCAGGCATCTGGAACGATGAACAGGTGCGCGGCTGGAACAACGTCACCAAGGCCGTGCATGGCGCCGGCGGGCGCATATTCCTGCAACTGTGGCATGTCGGCCGCATTTCCCACCCCAGCTACCTGAACGGCGAGCTGCCCGTGGCACCCAGCGCAATCAAGCCCAAGGGCCATGTCAGCCTGGTGCGTCCGCTCACCGACTACCCCACACCGCGCGCACTGGAAACCGAAGAGATCGTCGACATTGTCGAGGCATACCGCAGCGGCGCCGAAAATGCCAAGGCCGCCGGTTTCGATGGTGTCGAGGTGCATGGCGCCAATGGCTACCTGCTCGACCAGTTCCTGCAAAGCAGCACCAACCAGCGCACCGACCGCTACGGTGGTTCGCTGGAAAACCGCGCACGTTTGCTGCTTGAGGTGACCGACGCCGCCATTGAAGTGTGGGGGGCAAACCGCGTGGGCGTGCACCTGGCGCCGCGTGCCGACTCACACGACATGGGCGACGCCGACCGGGCCGAGACCTTCACCTACGTCGCCCGTGAACTGGGCAAGCGCGGCATCGCCTTCATCTGCTCGCGGGAGAAAGACGCCGACGACAGCATCGGCCCACTGATCAAGCAAGCGTTCGGCGGCCCCTACATCGTCAACGAGCGTTTTGACAAGGCCAGTGCCAATGCCGCGTTGGCCAGCGGCAAGGCCGACGCCGTGGCGTTCGGCGTGCCATTCATCGCCAACCCAGACCTGCCGGCGCGCCTGGCGGCAGATGCCCCCTTGAACCCGGCACACCCGGAAACGTTCTACGGCAAGGGGCCGGTGGGGTACATCGATTACCCGCGCTTGTAAGCGGATCGGCCGCCGGGGCGCGTTGCCCCGGCGGTAAGGCTCAAGGCCGCGCGTTGATCTGCTGTTGCAGGTTCTGGACCTGGCTTTGCAACGTATTCAGGCTGCGGGTCATCTGCCCACGGAACGCATCGAACTCCTGCACCGAAGCACCGCTCGATGACGGCGCAGCAGCCGGGCGATTGTCGATCTGACTCTTCAACACCAGCATGTCCTGCTCCAGGTTCTGGATCGCCGCACTCGGGTTGCCCTGCTTCTTCAGCGCCGCCACATCGCTGCCCAGGCTCTTGAGCTGAGTATCCAGCTTGCCGCCATCCACCTGCGCCGCTTTCAAGGCGGCCACATCCGTGGTCAACGTCTTGAACTGGGCATCCAGCTTGCCGCCATCGACCTGGCTGGACTTCAGCGCAGCCAGTTCGCCATTCACCAGCTTCAACTGCGTCTGCAACTGGGTCTGCAGCTCAGTCACGGCTTTTTGCTGTTCACGGGTATCGGCCAGCACCTGCTCCAGACGCTTGCCCAGGTCACCGGTCTGCCCGGCCACCCCTTGCTGCAACTGGCGGATCTGCAGTTTCAAGGCCTCGCTGCCGGTCGTGACCGTCGATTCGCTGGCCGCCACCTTGCCGCTGATGGCCTGCAGCCGCCCGGCCGCCTCTTCGCTGATGCGAGCAAAGCTTTCCTGGGTCGCGACCAGTTGCTGCTCCATCAGCGATATCTGCTGAAAGCTCCACCAGCCCAACCCCACCAAGGCGATGAACGACGCCCCCAGCAGCGCCCACAAAGGCGCGGTGCTGGCCCCACGCTCGGCTTTCTGGCGATTGCGCACCACGTGCGCTGGCATCAGTTCGTCATCGTCGGGGGTGCCGGCCCTCAGGGTAGGCACATCATCGTAATCGTCGTGAGCATGGTTACGCATGGATACATTCAACCGCAGTAGTCGCAAAGAGGCACGAGTATAAACTGCAAGCGCGGCACGTTGATGACCATCATCAGCCTCAGCCGAACTTCAGGCCTTCGGGCTGGTGCTTCCACCAGGCGCAGAACTCGTCCAGTGCCGTCCACAGGCTGACCTTGGGCTGGTAGTCCAGGTATTGCCGGGCGCGGCTGATGTCCAGGGTGAAATCACGGCTCATCACCTGCATGCCCAGGCGCGACAAGGTCGGCTGCGGGCGCCCCGGCCACAGCATGCAGGCCGCCTCGTTCAACGCGGCCAGGCTGTAGGCCAGGCCATAGGAGCGGTAACGGGTAACCTGCGGCAGTTGCATCTGGCGCATCACGTAATTGACCACATCCCACAGTGGCAACGGCTGCCCATTGCTGATGTTGTAGGCCTGGCCCAGCGCGCGGTCGTCGGCGAACAAGGCGCTGAGCAATGCTTCGTTGAGGTTGTGCACGCTGGTGAAATCAACCTTGTTCAGGCCATTGCCGATGATTGCCACGCGGCCCTTGCGCTGCATCTGCATCAGCCGCGGGAAGATGCTGGCATCACCGGCACCGGTGACAAAGCGCGGGCGCAGCGCCAGCACCTCCAGGCCAAACTCCTGGGCACCGAACACCTTCTGCTCGGCCAGGTGCTTGGTCAGTGCGTAGTGATCATGAAAGCGCCGCGGCACCTGGTCTTCACGGATGTCCAGGCGCGAGCGGCCATTGAAGTAGATCGACGGCGACGACAGGTGCACCAGGCGCCGCACATGCTCCTTCAGGCAACCTTCGACCACGTTTTCGGTGACCACCACGTTGCCCTGGTGAAAGTCCTGGAAGCGCCCCCAGTTACCCACTGCACCCGCGCAATGCACCACTGCTTCGACGCCCTGGCACAGGCGCCGGGCCAGTTCGGCATCACCCAGGTCGCCAGGGATGAACTGCGCACCGCGCTTGACCAGGTGCTCGACACCTTCGGCACGTCGGCCGCTGACCCGCACGTCCAGGCCCTGCTCCAGGGCCAGGCGCGCAAAGCGCCCGCCGATGAAGCCGCTCGCGCCAGTGACCAGAATTCGCATGTAAGACTCCGCCTTGCCAGATTTCAGATGCAACTGACGCCAGCCGTGGCTACAACGGCACCAGCCATTGCCGTGCCGTGTGCCGCAGGTGGTCGGTCAGTTGCGCGAGCAAGTGCCCGCCATTGCGCCAATGATGCCAGTACAGCGGCACATCGATGGGAGTATCGGCGCATATTTCCACCAATTGCCCGCTGGACAGTTGTTCGCGTGCCTGCAACTCAGGCACCAGCCCCCAGCCAAGCCCCGCTTCGGTCATGCGCAGAAAACCTTCGGACGACGGGCACAGGTGATGCAGGAAACCGCCTTCGATACCCAGCGATGCCAGGTAGCGGTGTTGCAGAAAGTCGTCCGGGCCATACACGATCGCCGGCGTGCGGGCCAGGCGCCTGCCCTCGAAACCCTGCGGGAAGTGCCGCGCCATGAACACCGGGCTGGCCAGCGCGCGATAACGCATCGCACCCAAAGGCAGGCTGCGCGCGCCGGCCACCGGCCGTTCGCTGCCACACAGGCAGGCCGCCACTTCGCCCGCCCGCATGCGTTTAAGGCCCACTTCCTGGTCTTCTACCACCAGGTCGGTGAGCAGGTTGTGCTCAGCGCAAAACGCGCCTACCGCGCCCGCCCACCAGGTGGCCAGGCTGTCGGCGTTCAGGGCAATGCGCAAACGCTCGGGCATGCCCTCCTCGTCCAGCGCCGGCACCTGGCGTTGCAAGTCGCGTTCGAGCAGGCGCACCTGCTGCACATGGTTGAGCAACTGGCGCCCGACCTCGGTCGGGCTCGGTGGCGTGGCACGCACCAGCACCGGCTGGCCGACCCGTGCTTCAAGCAGCTTGATGCGCTGGGAAATGGCCGATTGCGACAGCCCCAGCACCTGCGCCGCGCGCTCGAAGCCGCCTTGCTCGATCACCGCCGCAAGGGCGGCTAGCAGCTTGTAGTCGAACATCGATTTCCCTAATGCCGGATCAGCTTTATTTGTTTTTCTTATACAGCGGCTTTATCCACAATGGCCAGCATCTTCTTTCGTTGAACAACGCCCGTGTCCCGTGGCGTCAGTGGAGTATCCCGCCATGTGGCAAAGTTATTTGAACGGCATGCTGGTGGCCTTCGGGCTGATCATGGCCATTGGCGCGCAGAACGCCTTCGTCCTCGCCCAGAGCCTGCGCCGCGAGCATCACTTGCCAGTGGCTGCCCTGTGCATCGTCTGCGACGCCCTGCTGGTGGCTGCCGGGGTATTCGGCCTGGCCACGGTACTGGCGCACAACCCGACACTGCTGGCCATCGCTCGCTGGGGCGGCGCGCTGTTCCTCTTGTGGTATGGCGCCAAGGCCTTGCGCAGCGCCTGTTCCAAGCAGAGCCTGCAGCATCAGCAAGGCCAGGGCGTGCGTTCGCGCCGCGCGGTGCTGCTCAGTGCCCTGGCGGTGACCTTGCTAAACCCCCATGTGTACCTCGACACGGTGCTGTTGATCGGCTCGCTCGGTGCCCAGCAGACGGTGCCTGGGGCCTATGTGGCGGGGGCGGCCAGCGCGTCGTTGCTGTGGTTCTCGACCCTGGCGATCGGCGCGGCCTGGCTGGCACCGTGGCTGGCACGGCCAGCGACCTGGCGGATGCTCGACTTGATGGTGGCGGTGATGATGTTCGCGGTGGCGGCGCAGTTGATCTTCAATTGACCTGACCGCGACACGCCATTGGTCGGCAGCGCCCAACCGCTCTGGAACCTCTATTCCCTATGTTTGTTGCGTGGTTATGCGCCGGGCCCGGTGCTATGATCCAGCCCTTGCGTCGCAAAGAGTACAAACTCGCCGACGCTTATCGGGCCGCCCGTGATCGGCCTTGCGCAAACCGCAAATAGACCTGAATCAGGAGATCCACCATGGCTTTTGAATTGCCGCCGCTGCCGTACGCCCACGATGCCCTGCAGCCGCACATCTCCAAGGAAACCCTGGAGTATCACCACGACAAGCACCACAACACCTATGTCGTGAACCTGAACAACCTGGTCCCAGGCACCGAATTCGAAGGCAAGACCCTGGAAGAGATCGTCAAGACCTCTTCGGGTGGCATCTTCAACAACGCCGCTCAAGTCTGGAACCACACCTTCTACTGGAACTGCCTGGCCCCGAATGCCGGTGGTCAACCGACCGGTGCCCTGGCTGAAGCCATCAACGCCGCCTTCGGTTCCTTCGACAAGTTCAAGGAAGAGTTCACCAAGACTTCGGTTGGCACCTTCGGTTCCGGCTGGGGCTGGCTGGTGAAGAAAGCTGACGGTTCCCTGGCCCTGGCCAGCACCATCGGCGCCGGCAACCCGCTGACCAACGGCGACACCCCGCTGCTGACCTGCGACGTCTGGGAACACGCCTACTACATCGACTACCGTAACGTACGTCCGAAGTACGTCGAGGCGTTCTGGAACCTGGTCAACTGGGCATTCGTTGCCGAACAGTTCGAAGGCAACACCTTCAAGGCCTGATGTTTATTCAGCCTTGAACGAAGAACCCGGCCCTGGTGCCGGGTTTTTTTATGCGCAGGTCATGGCCTCTTGCTCAGCCAGGATTGCGCGCTAACATCAAACCTCTGGAAAGTTGATACAGCGCACTCAAGTTGCAGGGCCAGGCGACCGATATACTGCCAAGGACAACCCCGCTCCTCGCGCTGTGTCCGTGGCACACCGGCCGATAGTGTATTGGTTTCATTGATGGCAAAATGATGCCATGCGCATGGATTAAGGAAACCCCATTGAAGCTGGAATTGCGGAACAGCTTGTCGGTCAAGTTGCTCAGGGTCGTGCTGCTGTCGGCGCTCGCAGTGGGCGTCGTACTCAGTTGTGCGCAAATCGTCTATGACACCTACAAGACCCGCCTGGCTGTCAACAGCGATGCCCAGCGCATCCTCGACATGTTCCGCGACCCTTCGACCCAGGCGGTGTACAGCCTTGACCGGGAGATGGGCATGCAGGTCATGGAAGGCCTGTTCCAGGACGAATCGGTACGCATGGCATCCATCGGCCACCCCAACGAAACCATGCTGGCAGAAAAGTCCCGCCCGCTGCAGGACATGTCCATGCGCTGGCTGACCGACCTGATTCTCGGCCAGGAACGCACCTATACCACCCAACTGGTCGGCCGCGGCCCCTACAGCGAATACTACGGCGACCTGAGCATCACCCTCGACACCTCGTCCTATGGCGAAGACTTCCTGATCAATGCAGTGATCATCTTCATCTCCGGCGTGCTGCGTGCCCTGGCCATGGGCCTGGTGCTGTACCTGGTCTACCACTGG
Organism: Pseudomonas sp. SWRI77; assembly: GCF_014269105.1. NCBI lineage: Bacteria > Pseudomonadati > Pseudomonadota > Gammaproteobacteria > Pseudomonadales > Pseudomonadaceae > Pseudomonas > Pseudomonas sp. SWRI77. The sequence goes on from NZ_JABWRV010000020.1 coordinate 56,423, forward strand.
CTGTTGACCAAGCCGCTGTCGAAGATCATCGAGCACCTGACCCAGATCAACCCCGACCGCCCCAGCCAACACCAGATTCCCCTGCTCAAGGGCCACGAGAAAAACGAACTGGGGCTCTGGGTCAACACCGCCAACCAATTGCTGGCGTCCATCGAGCGCAACACCCACCTGCGCCATGAAGCCGAGAACAGCCTGCAACGCATGGCCCAGTACGACTTCCTCACCGGCCTGCCCAATCGCCAACAACTGCAGCAACAACTGGACAAGATCCTCGTCGATGGCGGCCGCCTGCAGCATCGCGTGGCGGTGCTGTGCGTGGGCCTGGACGACTTCAAGGGCATCAACGAGCAGTTCAGCTACCAGGTCGGTGACCAGTTGCTGCTGGCCCTGGCCGACCGCCTGCGGGCCCACAGTGGCCGTCTGGGGGCGCTGGCGCGGCTGGGGGGCGACCAGTTCGCCCTGGTCCAGGCCAATATCGAGCAACCTTATGAAGCGGCCGAACTGGCCCAGAGCATCCTCGACGACCTGGAAGTGCCGTTCGACCTCGACCACCATCAGATCCGCCTGCGCGCCACCATCGGCATCACCCTGTTCCCTGAAGACGGCGACAGTACCGAGAAGTTGCTGCAGAAAGCCGAACAGACCATGACCCTGGCCAAAGCCCGCTCGCGCAACCGCTACCAGTTCTACATCGCCAGCGTCGACAGCGAGATGCGCCGCCGCCGCGAGCTGGAAAAAGACCTGCGCGAAGCGCTGCCGCGCAATCAGCTGTACCTGGTGTACCAGCCGCAGATCAGCTACCGCGACCACCGCGTGGTCGGCGTCGAGGCCCTGCTGCGCTGGCAGCACCCGGAGCTGGGCATGGTCCCGCCCGACCAGTTCATCCCGCTGGCCGAGCAGAACGGCAACATCATCACCATCGGCGAATGGGTGCTCGACCAGGCGTGCCGGCAGCTGCGCGAATGGCACGACCTGGGCTTCAGCGACCTGCGCATGGCGGTCAACCTGTCGACCGTGCAACTGCACCACAGCGAGCTGCCGCGGGTGGTCAACAACCTGCTGCAAGCCTATCGCCTGCCACCGCGCAGCCTGGAGCTGGAAGTCACCGAGACCGGCCTGATGGAAGACATCAGCACGGCCGCCCAGCACCTGCTCAGCCTGCGCCGCTCCGGGGCACTGATCGCCATTGACGACTTCGGCACCGGCTACTCCTCGCTCAGCTACCTGAAGTCGTTGCCGCTGGACAAGATCAAGATCGACAAGAGCTTCGTCCAGGACCTGCTCGACGACGATGACGACGCCACCATCGTCCGTGCCATCATCCAGCTGGGCAAGAGCCTGGGCATGCAGGTAATCGCCGAAGGCGTTGAAACCGCCGAGCAGGAGACCTACATCATCGCCCAGGGTTGCCACGAGGGTCAGGGCTACCACTACAGCAAGCCACTGTCGGCCCGCGAACTGACCAACTTCCTCAAGCAGGCCCAACGCAACCAGGTCTCGATGTTCTAGCCGCTGGCGCCCCCGGTTACAGGCCGTGACCGGCATTTACATGAATTGCGCGTTCGCCCCTTTACAGCAAATGCAAATCTTTCGCATGATGTTGCGGTTTCGCGTGCCACGCCGCACGGTCCAACCACACGACGCAGGGAAACCAACAATGATTCGAATGCCTCTGGCCTCCGCCAGTCTGCTGGCCATCGCCATCGCTCTCGCCGGTTGCGGCGAAAAAGATGACAAGGCTGCCGCTCCGCAAGCTCAGGCACCTGCTGCCGCCAGCACCCCCGCTGCGGCGCCTGGGGCTGTCGATGAAGTGGCTGGCAAGGCGGTGGTCAAGCACTACGCCGAACTGGTCTACGCCGTGTACAGCGACTCGCTGAGCACCGCCAAGGCCCTGCAGACCGCTGTCGACGCGTTCCTTGCTCAGCCCAACGACGAAACCCTGAAGGCCGCCAAGGAAGCCTGGTTCGCCTCGCGCGTGCCGTACCTGCAGAGCGAGGCCTTCCGCTTCGGCAACACCATCATCGATGACTGGGAAGGCCAGGTTAACGCATGGCCGCTGGACGAAGGCCTGATCGACTACGTCGACAAGAGCTACGAGCACGCCCTGGGCAACCCGGCCGCCAGCGCCAACATCATCGCCAACACGGAGATCCAGGTCGGCGAAGAGAAGGTCGACGTCAAGGACATCACCCCAGAGAAGCTGGCCAGCCTGAACGAGCTGGGCGGCTCCGAAGCCAACGTTGCCACCGGCTACCACGCCATCGAATTCCTGCTCTGGGGCCAGGACCTGAACGGCACCGGCCCGGGCGCCGGCAACCGCCCAGCCTCCGACTACCTGGAAGGCAACGGCGCCACCGGCGGCCACAACGACCGCCGTCGTGCCTACCTGAAAGCGGTCACCGACCTGCTGGTCAAGGACCTCGAAGAGATGGTCGGCAACTGGGCACCGAACGTCGCCGACAACTACCGCGCCAAGCTGGAAGCCGAGTCGGTCAACGACGGCCTGCGCAAGATGCTGTTCGGCATGGGCAGCCTCTCGCTGGGCGAACTGGCGGGCGAGCGCATGAAGGTCTCGCTGGAAGCCAACTCGCCTGAAGACGAGCACGACTGCTTCAGCGACAACACCCACTACTCGCACTTCTACGACGCCAAGGGCATCCGCAACGTCTACCTGGGCGAGTACACCCGCCCGGATGGCAGCAAGGTGACCGGCCCGAGCCTGTCGTCGCTGGTGGCCAAGGTTGACCCGGCCACCGACGCCACCCTGAAGGCCGACCTGGAAGCCACCGAAGCGAAGATCCAGGTGATCGTCGACCACGCCCTGAAGGGCGAGCACTACGACCAGCTGATCGCCGCCGACAATGCGGCCGGCAACCAGATCGTGCGTGATGCCATCGCCTCCCTGGTCAAGCAGACCGGTGCGATCGAGCAAGCCGCAGGCAAGCTGGGCATTACCAACCTGAACCCGGACACGGCCGATCACGAATTCTGATCCCTGCTGTAGCGGTTCTGAAGAAGGCGGCCCTCGGGTCGCCTTTTTTGTTTTGTCCTTCCTGACACTGATTTCATCCAGCAATTGCAAATTGCTCTTATTCAAACATCCCCACTTTGCTAAGCTTGCACGCCGGTTTTTCGCTCACGCCCAGGGTTCTAGATGTCCTCGTCGCTGTTCCGACTCTCTCCTCTGCTGCTGGCCTTTGCCCTCGGTGCCTGTGATGACGCCCCGCGTTTCACCCAGGCCGAGCCCGGCGAAGCACTGTCGGGTGGCAAGGCGACGGTCCAGCGCAGTGATCGCAATGCCTACTCCCTGCCTTCGGCCAACCTCTCGCCCGAGCGGCGCCTGGACTTTGCCGTCGGCAACAGCTTCTTTCGCAACCCGTGGGTGATCGCCCCGTCCACCACCACCGCGCGCGATGGGCTCGGCCCGCTGTTCAACACCAATGCCTGCCAGAACTGCCACGTACGCGATGGCCGTGGCCACCCGCCAGCGCTCGATGACAGCAACGCGGTGTCGATGCTGGTGCGCCTGTCGATCCCCGACCAGCCTTACCTGGCCAAGGTGATCGAACGCCTGGGCGTGGTCCCCGAGCCGGTGTACGGCACCCAGCTGCAGGACATGGCCATCCCCGGGGTAGCACCGGAGGGCAAGGTGCGGGTGACCTACGCCAACCAGCCCGTCACCTTCAAGGACGGCCATCAGGTCGAGCTGCGCCGCCCAAGCCTGCAGATCACCCAGCTTGGCTACGGCGCGATGCACCCCGACACCCGTTTCTCGGCCCGCGTGGCGCCGCCGATGATCGGCCTGGGCCTGCTCGAAGCCATCCCCGAAGCCGATATCCTGGCCAACGAAGACCCGGACGACCGCAACCGCGACGGTATCCGTGGCCGTGCCAACCGGGTCTGGGACGACGCCCAGGGCAAAACCGTGGTTGGCCGCTTCGGCTGGAAAGCCGGGCAACCCAACGTCAACCAGCAGAACGTCCATGCGTTTGCCGGCGACATGGGCCTGACCACCACCCTGCAACCCAAGGACGACTGCACCGCGGCGCAAGTCGACTGCCTGGCCGCCCCCAACGGCGATGGCATCGGCGGCGAAAAGGAAGTCAGCGACAACATCCTGCGCCTGGTGACCTTCTACACCCGCAACCTGGCAGTGCCTGCCCGTCGCGACGTGGGTTCGCCGCAGGTGCTGGCGGGCAAGAACCTGTTCTTCCAGGCCGGTTGCCAAGGCTGCCATACCCCGCAATTCACCACCGCCGCAAACGCCGCAGAGCCTGAGCTGGCCGGCCAAGTGATCCGCCCCTACAGTGACCTGCTGTTGCATGACATGGGGCCGGGCCTGGCCGATGAACGCACCGAATTCGCCGCCAATGGCCAGGACTGGCGCACCCCGACGCTGTGGGGCATAGGCCTGAGCGAAACGGTCAGTGGCCACAGCCAGTTCCTGCACGACGGCCGCGCCCGCAACCTGCTCGAAGCCGTGCTCTGGCACGGTGGCGAAGCGCAAGCGGCGCGCAACTTCGTACTCACCTTCAATGCCGAGCAGCGCGCCGCGTTGCTGGCTTTCCTGAATTCACTTTAAACGCGCAAGGAGCCGGGCATGTTCCGACCTAAACTGTTGTTCACCAGCCTCGCCGCACTCGCCCTCGGCGCCTGCTCGCCGCAGGACCCGCAAGCGGTGACCTCCGCCGCCATCGCCAAGCAGGTGATCCTGCCCACCTACAGCCGCTGGGTCGAAGCCGACCGCCAGTTGGCCGTCAGCGCCTTGGCCTATTGCGAAGGCAAGGCCAGCCTGGACACCGCCCGCGCCGACTTCCTTACTGCGCAAAAGGCCTGGGCCGAGCTGCAACCCTTGCTGGTCGGCCCACTGGCCGAAGGCAACCGTCCTTGGCAGGTGCAGTTCTGGCCCGACAAGAAGAACCTGGTCGGCCGCCAGGTCGAGCAACTGGTCAACGCCGACAAGCCCGTCGATGCCGCTACCTTGGGCAAGGCCAGCGTCGTGGTGCGCGGCCTGTCGGCCTACGAGTACATCCTCTTCGACAGCAAGCCGGATGTTGCCACGCCTGAACAGAAGGCCCGCTACTGCCCATTGCTGGTGGCCATCGCCGACCACCAGAAGGCCCTGGCCGAAGAGATCCTCAAGGGCTGGAACAGCACCGACGGCATGCTCTCGCAGATGACCAAGTTCCCCAACCAGCGCTACGCCGACTCCCACGAGGCCATCGCCGATCTGCTGCGCGCACAGGTCACCGCCCTGGATACCCTGAAGAAAAAGCTCGGCGCCCCCATGGGCCGGCAGAGCAAGGGCATCGTCCAGCCGCTGCAGGCCGAAGCCTGGCGCAGCCATTCTTCGCTCAAGAGCCTGGAGGCCAGCCTGAAGGCTGCCCAGGCGGTCTGGGTCGGGGTCGACAACCAGGGCTTGCGCGGCCTGCTGGGCAGCGACCAGAAGGCCTTGGCGGGCAAGATCGACGAGGCTTACGCTACGTCCATCAAACTGCTGGCCGACAACCAGAAGACCCTCGGCGAGCTGCTGGCCGATGACGCCGGCAAGCAGACCCTCAACCAGATCTACGACAGCCTCAACGTCGTCCACCGCCTGCACGAAGGCGAGCTGGCCAAGGCGTTGAACATCCAGCTGGGCTTCAATGCCAACGACGGTGACTGATCATGCTGCGACGCCAGGCCCTCAAACTCGGTAGTGTATTGCTCAGCGCCCTGACCCTGGGCGGCTGGAGCCTGTTGCGCAACAAAGGCGGCGAACCTCTGCTGCTCTCGGCGCGTGACGATGGCGATGGCAAGCATTACGCCGTCGGGTTTCGCCTGGACGGCACCCAGGTGTTCAGCACCCAGGTTGCCCAGCGTTGCCACGCCATCATCAACCACCCCGAGCTGCCGATCGCCCTGTTCGTCGCCCGTCGACCGGGTACCGAAAGCTACCTGGTCGACCTGCGCGACGGGCGTCTGCTGCAAACCGTGACCTCGCAGCCCAACCGCCACTTCTATGGCCACGCGGTCATCCACAAGGATGGCGAGTGGCTGTACACCACCGAGAACGATACCCGCGACCCTGGGCGCGGCGTGCTCGGCGTCTACCGTTTCGAGGGCGAACGCCTGGTGCACAGTGGCGAGCTCTCGACCCACGGTATCGGCCCGCATGAAGTCGCCTGGCTACCAGACGGCGAGACACTGGTGGTGGCCAACGGCGGCATCCGCACCGAGGCCGAAAGCCGCGTGGAAATGAATCTCGACGCCATGCAACCGAGCCTGGTACTGATGCAGCGCGACGGCACCCTGCTGAGCAAGGAAACCCTCGCCCAGCAGATGAACAGCGTGCGTCACCTGGCTATTGGCGACGACGGCACCATCGCCGCCTGCCAGCAGTTCATGGGCGACGCCGATGAGACGGCCGAGCTGCTGGCCATCAAGCGCCCGGGCGAGCCGTTCAAGGCCTTCCCAGTGCCGGAGCGGCAGTTGCAGGCCATGGCCCAGTACACCGCCAGCGTTGCCATTCACAGCGACTTGCGACTGGTGGCGCTGACGGCGCCGCGGGCCAACCGCTTGTTCGTCTGGGACCTGGACAGTGGCGCGGTGAAGCTGGATGCACCAATGCCCGATTGCGCTGGGGTGGGTGCGGTGAAAGATGGCTTTGTCGTGACCTCCGGGCAGGGCCGTTGCCGCTTTTACGATTGCCGCAAGGCCGAGCTGATCGGGCAACCGATGCAGCTGCCTTCCGGGTTCTGGGACAACCACCTGCACCTGGCCTGAGGTTCACCCGTGTAGGAGCGGCCTTGCGTCGCGAAAGGGCTGCGCAGCGGCCCCAGGATCTGAGCGTACAGGCAAAAATTGCTGGGGCTGCTGCGCAGCCCTTTCGCGACGCAAGGCCGCTCCTACACAGAGGCGGTGCGAATACATCCCCCATCCTGCCAAAAACAGTCAATACTTGCCCCATCCACACGTGGGCAGGGTCGCCCGTTGTCGTGTCAAAACGAATAACAACCACGTATCCAAGGAACCGGACCTATGCTGCGCCGCCGCATGCTCATCATGTTGGCCGTCGTTCTGCTGATCGTGTTGGCCTTGGGGGGCTACAAGGCTTACTCGATCTACCAGCAGATCCAGGTGTTCACTGCCCCCAAACCGCCCATCACCGTGGCAGCGGCGCTGGCAGAAGAACGCCAGTGGCAAGAGCGCCTGCCCGCCGTCGGCAGCCTCAAGGCATTGCAAGGCGTCGAGCTGAGCCTTGAAGTCGAAGGCATCGTCAAAAGCCTGCACTTCGACTCCGGCCAGAAGGTCAAGGCCGGACAACTGCTGCTGCAACTCAACGACGACCAGGAAACCGCCCTGCTCGGCACCGCCCAGGCCGACCTGGGCCTGGCAAAGGTCGATTTCGGCCGGGGCAGCCAGCTGGTGGTCGACTCGGCCATCTCCCGTGGCGAGTACGATCGCCTCACCGCCCAGTACCGGCGTAATCAGGCAGTGGTCGATCAGCTCAAGGCCTCGAAGACCAAGAAAAGCATCAGTGCCCCCTTCAGCGGCACCATCGGCATCCGCCAGGTCGATGTCGGCGACTACCTGGCAGCCGGCACGGTGATCGCCACCCTGCAAGACCTGTCCAGCCTCTACGTCGACTTCAACGTGCCCGAACAGGCCCTGCCGCACCTGAGCCTTGGCCAGCAGGTGCTGCTGCAGGTGGCGGCCTACCCCGGCCAGACCTTCCCCGCCAGCCTCAGCGCCATCAACCCCAAGGTCGAGGAAACCACTCGCAACCTGCTGGCCCGCGCCACCCTGGCCAACCCTGACGGCAAGCTGCTGCCGGGCATGTTTGCCAACTTGCTGATCCTGTTGCCCGACCCGCAGCCGCGCGTGGTAGTGCCGGAAAGCGCCATCACCTACACCCTGTATGGCAACTCGGTGTATGTCGCCACGCCCAAGCAAGGCGAGGACGGCACCGCAGAGAAAACCGACGATGGCCAACCCCGGCTCAGCGCCGAGCAACGCACCGTGCAGACCGGCGAGCGCCGCGACGGCGTGGTGGTGGTCAGCAAGGGCCTGAAGGCTGGCGAGCAGGTGGTCACCGCCGGGCAGCTGAAACTGACCCCGGGCGCGGCGATCCGCATCGGCCAGGACAAGGCGCTCACGCCTGATCACGGCACCCCGCACAACGACTGACAGGAGGCAGGCATGGCGTTCACCGACCCGTTCATCCGCCGCCCGGTCCTGGCCAGCGTCGTCAGCCTGCTGATTTTGCTGCTGGGCTTTCAGGCCTGGAGCAAACTGCAGATCCGCCAGTACCCGCAGATGGAGAACGCCCTGATCACGGTGACCACCGCCTACCCGGGTGCCAACGCCGAAACCATCCAGGGCTATATCACCCAGCCCCTGCAGCAAAGCCTGGCCAGCGCTGAAGGCATCGACTACATGACCTCGGTGAGCCGGCAGAACTTCTCGATCATCTCTATCTATGCGCGCATCGGCGCCGACAGTGACCGTTTGTTCACCGAACTGCTGGCCAAGGCCAACGAGGTGCGCAACAAGCTGCCGCAAGACTCCGAAGACCCGGTGCTGAGCAAGGAGGCCGCCGATGCCTCGGCGCTGATGTACATCAGCTTCTACAGCAAGGAAATGAGCAACCCGCAGATCACCGACTACCTGTCACGGGTGATCCAGCCCAAGCTTGCCACCCTGCCGGGCATGGCCGAGGCCGAGATTCTCGGCAACCAGGTGTTCGCCATGCGCATCTGGATCGACCCGGTGAAGCTGGCCGGCTTCGGCCTCTCGGCAACCGACGTGACCAGCGCCGTGCGCCGCTACAACTTCCTCTCCGCTGCCGGCGAGGTGAAGGGCGAGTACGTGGTCACCAGCATCAATGCCAGCACCGAGCTCAAGTCTGCCGAGGCGTTCGCCGCCCTGCCGGTCAAGACCAGTGGCGACAGCCGGGTGTTGCTGGGTGATGTGGCACGGGTCGAGATGGGCGCAGAAAACTACGACACGGTCAGCTCGTTCGACGGCATCCCCTCGGTGTACATCGGCATCAAGGCCACACCGGCCGCCAACCCGCTGGAAGTGATCAAGGAAGTCCGGCGCATCATGCCGGAGCTTGAGAGCCAGCTGCCCTCGGCGCTGAAGGTGTCGATTGCCTACGATGCCACGCTGTTCATCCAGGCCTCCATCGACGAAGTGATCAAGACCCTCGGCGAGGCGGTGCTGATTGTCATCGTCGTGGTGTTCCTGTTCCTCGGTGCCCTGCGCTCGGTGCTGATCCCGGTGGTGACCATCCCGTTGTCGATGATCGGCGTGCTGTTTTTCATGCAGATGATGGGCTACTCGCTCAACCTGTTGACCCTGTTGGCGATGGTGCTGGCGATCGGCCTGGTGGTGGACGACGCCATCGTCGTGGTGGAAAACATCCACCGGCACATGGAAGAAGGCAAATCGCCGTTCGATGCGGCGCTCGAAGGTGCCCGGGAAATCGCCATGCCGGTGGTCTCGATGACCATCACCCTGGCGGCGGTGTATGCCCCTATCGGCTTTTTGACCGGGCTTACAGGAGCGCTGTTCAAGGAGTTCGCGCTGACCCTGGCCGGTGCAGTGATCATCTCCGGCATCGTCGCGCTGACCCTTTCACCCATGATGTGCGCGCTGCTGCTGCGCCCGGAACAGAACGCCACAGGCCTTGCCCACCGCCTCGACCGGCTGTTCGAGCGCCTCAAGGTGCGCTACCAGCGCCTGCTGCACGCCACCCTGAACAGCCGGCCGGTGGTGCTGGTGTTCGCGGTGATCATCCTGTGCCTGATCCCGGTACTGCTCAAGTTCACCCAAAACGAGCTTGCGCCCAACGAGGACCAAGGGGTGATCTTCATGATCAGCAGCTCGCCGCAACCGGCCAACCTCGACTACCTCAATGCCTACACAGACCAGTTCACGCCGCTGTTCAAAGCCTTCCCCGAGTACTACTCGTCGTTTCAGATCAACGGCTTCAACGGTGTGCAGAGCGGCATCGGCGGCTTCCTGCTCAAGCCGTGGAACGAGCGCGAACGTACGCAGATGGAGCTGCTGCCGCTGGTGCAGGCCAAGCTTGAGGAAATCGGCGGCCTGCAGATCTTCGGCTTCAACCTGCCGTCGCTGCCCGGCACCGGTGAGGGCCTGCCGTTCCAGTTCGTGATCAACACCGCCGGGGATTATCCGGCACTGCTGGAAGTGGCCCAGCGCATCAAGGCGCGCGCCCAAGCGTCAGGCAAGTTCGCCTTCCTCGACATCGACTTGGCCTTCGACAAACCTGAGGTGGTGGTCGATATCGACCGCGCCAAAGCGGCGCAGATGGGGGTTTCGATGGACACCCTGGGCGGCACCCTGGCGACCTTGCTGGGCGAGGCGGAAATCAACCGTTTCACCCTGGAGGGCCGCAGCTACAAGGTGATTGCCCAGGTCGAGCGGCCGTACCGCGACAACCCCGGCTGGCTGAACAACTACTACGTGAAGAACGACCAGGGCCAGTTGCTGCCCCTGTCGACCCTGATTACCCTCAGCGACCGCGCCCGCCCGCGCCAGCTCAACCAGTTTCAGCAGTTGAACTCGGCGATCATCCAGGGCGTGCCCATGGTCAGCCTGGGCGAGGCCCTGCAGACCGTGCAGGCCATCGCCCGCGAAGAGGCCCCGGAAGGTTTCGCCTTCGACTATGCCGGGGTGGCACGCCAATACGTCCAGGAAGGCAGCGCCCTGTGGGTGACCTTCGGCCTGGCGCTGGCGATCATCTTTCTGGTGCTGGCCGCGCAATTCGAGAGCTTCCGTGACCCCCTGGTGATTCTGGTGACGGTGCCGTTGTCGATCTGCGGTGCGCTGCTGCCGCTGTTCCTGGGTATCTCCAGCATGAACATCTACACCCAGGTGGGGCTGGTGACCCTGATCGGGCTGATCAGCAAGCACGGTATTCTGATCGTCGAGTTCGCCAACCAGTTGCGCGAAGAAAAAGGCTTGAGCGTGCGCGAGGCGATCGAGGAAGCGGCAGCCATTCGCCTGCGGCCGGTGCTGATGACCACCGCGGCAATGGTGTTCGGCATGGTGCCGTTGATCCTGGCGACCGGTGCGGGGGCGGTGAGCCGGTTCGATATTGGGACGGTGATTGCGACCGGGATGTCGATCGGGACGCTGTTTACCTTGTTTGTGCTGCCTTGCATCTACACCTTGCTGGCACACAAGACCCAAGCCAAGGAAACATCGATCGCCTGAAGCGGCCCACAAAAAAAGCCAGAGGCCCCGCGATACGGGGCCTCTGGCTTTTTACACTCAACCAGGGTTCAGCCGAACGGCCGCAACCCCTGACGCAAGCCGAACAGGAACAGCAACAGGTCCTGATCTGGCTTGGCCTGCGCTTGCTGCTTTGCCACCCGCGGCAATGCGCACTGGTCCACCCTCTCGGCCTTGCTGAACACCATCGGCTTCGGCTCTTCCCAGGCGGCCACCGCCACGGTGGTCACGGCCAACCCGGCGACCAAGAACAAAGCTCGAGCGATTTCTAGTTTCATTGCTCTAACCCTTTGACAACGCTGCCAAACGCCATCTGGTAAAAGTAGAGCAATGTTTTCCATTCCGCATCATTCAACGACGAGTGGCGGCGCAGCTGACGCAGGTCGTTACCGGCCGCGCGCTGGCAGCTGATACGCCGCCGGCACTTCTCCAGGTCCAGCAGGGCGACTTCGACCCGCGCCTGTTCGCCCTCGCCGATGACCTTGATGAAGACATGCTTGCCATACAGGCAGCCGTGCTGCCAATGCCCCAGGTGCATGCGCGCCAGGTTATCGGCCAGGTCCTTGAGCATGCGCTCATGCACCACCTGCGGATAACGCTCGCGAGCACCTTCGGCATGCCAGGTGTCGAGTTCGATGAAGCCATCCAGCGCTTCGCTGACCAGCAGCGCCCGCCATTGATGATCGGCATCGCGCTCGGCACCACAAAAGACGATGCGCGGCACACGCACACCCAATTGCTCGAAGCTGTTGAGCGCATCGAGTTCACGCAATACGGTCGGCCGGCCAAAAGGGTGCAGCAAGCTGCGGTAGATGTGCCCGACCTGGCGCTTGGCATACAGCAGTTTGCCGCTGGCGTCGTTGAGGCGCTGCACGCCACTCTCGCCACCCCGCCGCTGGTTGGGTTCCTCGACCCACTCACCCTGCTGGCGCCAGTAAAAATCGAACCGCGATTCCCCGTTCCGGGCTACAGCCATCAAACACTACCCCTTGCGCAATACATAGACTCGCCACATGGCATAGAACGGCAGGAAGTCCAAGCGTTCCTGAATTCTGAAGCCGGCTGCCTTGAATTCTTCTTCGACCGTATCCGCTGGTAACACGAAACGGTTCTGGTAATTGTCCTGCTCAGTCTTGGCGCTACGGCGCTGCTCGAGCTTTTTCCGGCGCCAAGCCTTGAAGTTGCCATCCACCCACAGCGACAGGATCACACTATCACGGCTAACCCGTTGAAATTCCGAAAGAATCGTCTTTCTGTGGGCGGCTTCGCCAATGTGGTGGAACAACCGCATGCAAAAAATGCTGTCGACCGAATTGTCCGGCAGGTCGATGGCGAACGCTGAAGTCTGCAAGGGCCGTACCCGTGCGACTACCTCTGGCGGTTGCGCAGCACAGGCTGTCTCGATCATCGCCTCGGAGTTGTCGGCACCGATGATCACCCGGTTGGGTTTTTCCGCCAGCAGCGGCCAGAAGCGCCCCGCACCGCAGGGCAGGTCCAGCACCAGGCCCGGCTCACCGGCCAAGGCCAGGGCGCGACGCGCCAACTGCTCGTCACGTTTGTGGGAAAGGCGACGTGCCAGGCCATCCTGATGCTTGAGAAAATATTCGCGCGCGTGTTCTTGGTCGTATTTCTCGGAAAATTCAAGCTTGATGGGGCTACGCATTGGGCATCTCCTGACTCCAGTACGCCCACTTTAGGAAAGCAAGCGTTGGAATCAGGTTATGCCAATGTGAAAAAAGTGTTAGTCCTTTCGAGAGGTATTACCAAACATTACCCAATGAGCGACGAAGGGTCACCCACCTCCACACTTTTGCTGAGGTCCACCTGGAAGCGGCAGCCGTGCGGCAAGGTCGATGTCAGGGTGACCCGCCAGCCCTGGTCGTCACAGATGCGCTGCACCAGTGACAGGCCCAAGCCCAGCCCTTCGCCCCGCCGTTCGGCGCCGCGCACGAAGGGTTTGAACATCGCCTCGCGCTGCTCTTCCGGAATGCCTACACCACTGTCTTCCACGCTGAACCCATTGGCTTCAAGGCTCAGGCGAATGTAACCGCTGTCGGTGTAGTGCGCGGCGTTACGCAGCAGGTTGCCCATCACCGACTGCAGGAAAGTGGCGTTGTACAGCACCGGGCTGGCGCTGACTCGACCATCGAAATAGAGGGTGAGCCCTTTCTGCTCGATGGTATCGCGCCACACGCCGGTGAGTTCGTCGGCCACCTCGCGCAGGGTTGCCTTCGAGGCCACGGCGCCCTCGTCGCGCTGGGCACGGGCCAGCATCAGGAAGGTCTTGACCAGTTCGCGCATCTCCTCGGTAGCCCGGGCGACCCGCTCGACCTGGCTGCGCGCACGCGGGTCCAGTGTCTGGTTTTCCATCAGCAGTTCGCACGACGTGGCCAGCACCATCAACGGCGTGCGCAGTTCGTGGCTGACGTCGCTGGTGAACAGCCGCTCGCGGGTCAAGGCATCGCGCAGACGGCCCAGCGTGTCGTCGAAGGCAACGGCCAACTGGCCGACTTCGTCTGCCGCATAATCGGGCGCCAAGGGCGGCGCCAGGCCGAGCAGCTGGTCACGATGGCGTACCTGACGCGCCAGGCGGATCACCGGCGCCATCACCCTGCGCGCCACCAGCCAGCCAAGGATGACGGCCAGCACCAGGCTGAGCAGAAAGCCCACGACCACCACAGCAAACAGCACGCGCTCGCGCTCTTCGAAATCGCTCTGATCCTGCAATAACACATAACGGCGACCGTCGACGATCTCGACCATCGCGTGGTACGACAGCTGATCGCGAAACACCTCATGGAAGCCGCTGTCGAGATGACGCAAGTCTTTGGGCAACTCGAAATCATCACGCCCGCCGCTGAAATAGAACAGCTGGTCAGGGCGCGGTCGATGGCTCCAGTCGCTCACACTGTCCATACGCAACAGGCGCTGCAGGTCGCCCCCCAGCACCGTGGAAATCAGCCGCTCTTCAACCAGGTGCACGGTGGCGACGATGCCGAAGGCGAAGGCCCCGGCGACCAGCGCGCTCATCAACGCAAAGGCGATGATGATGCGCTGGGCAAGGCTTTGCTTAAACTCCATCGCGGCCCTCGGCGAGGCGATAGCCGACGCCATGGACGGTATGCAGCAGCGGTTTTTCGAACGGTTTGTCGATCACCTGGCGCAACTGGTGCACATGGCTGCGCAGGCTGTCGCTGTCTGGGCAGTCGTCGCCCCACAGGGCTTCTTCCAGTACCTCGCGACGCAGCACGTGCGGGCTTTTCTGCATCAGCACGGCAAGCAGCTTGAGGCCGACCGGGTTGAGCTTGAGCAGGCGCCCCTGACGCGTGACTTCGAGGGTGTCGAGGTCGTAGCTGAGGTCGGCGACCTGCAAGGTGCGGCGGCCTCCGCCCTGGGCGCGGCGCAGCACCGCTTCGATGCGGGCGGCCAGCTCCGACAGGGCAAAGGGCTTGAGCAGGTAATCGTCGGCCCCGGAGCGGAAGCCTTGCAGGCGGTCGTCCAGTTGATCGCGGGCGGTGAGCATGATCACCGGGGTGTCACGCCGGGCATCTTCTCGCAGGCGCTTGCACAGGGTGTAGCCATCAATGCCGGGCAACATGATGTCGAGCACGATCAGGTCGTAATGCTCGGTGGCCGCCAGGTGCAAACCTGACAGACCGTCCTGGGCGCAGTCGACGGTGTAGCCTTTCATGCCCAGGTAATCAGCCAGGTTGGCAAGGATATCGCGGTTGTCTTCAACCAATAGAATGCGCATCGGGGTCTCCTGTGCGGCGCTTCGCTGTGGTGCGCGGCAGGCGCAGCTTAAGGCCAATGCCTGCACTGTGCCACCCCCAGGCGAAATTCGCCGCCGTTGACAGTTTTTTCACTGATCCTTCACGGACACAGGATAGCGGCCACTCGATAATGCCCGATCTTTTTTGCGCCCTGGAGTCGTCATGCACGAACGTAGCCGCCCTCGCCCGATCAACCTCTGGGTGTACCTGGGCATCCCGCTGGTGACGGCAGTGGCCTTGGTCCTGATTGAGCTGACCTCGGTCGACATGGACGTGGCCAACCTGTTCTTCGACCCGGCCGCCGGGCAATTCATCGGGCGCCACAGCTACTGGCTGGAGAACGTGCTGCATGACGGGGTCAAGCAGGCGGTGATCCTGCTGGGCTTGCTGGCGTTGCTGACATTTGCCCTGAGTTTCTTCTGGAAACGCTTGTTTGGCTGGCGCCGAGAACTGGGCTGCCTGGTGCTGGCGTTGAGTTTGTCCACAGCGTTCGTCACACCGCTTAAAAAGGTCACCCAGGTCCAGTGCCCGTGGAGCCTGAGCCAGTTCGGCGGCAAGGAAACCTACAGCAAGCTGCTGGAAGCGCGGCCCGCTACCGACAAGCCCGGGCTGTGCTGGCCAGGCGGGCATGCCGCGACCGGTTTTTGCCTGTTTGCGCTGTTCTTCGCGCTGCGCGACCGTCGCCCGCGACTGGCCCGGGTGGCATTGGTGGTGGCGGTGGTGGCCGGTTCAGTGTTGTCGGTTGGGCGGATGATGCAGGGCGCCCACTTTCTGTCGCACAACGTGTGGACCGCGGTGTTCTGCTGGTTGATCGGGTTGGGCTCGTACTACCTGGTTCTGTATCGGCGGGGCATGGTCGAGGCGCCTGCCGCTGAGCGCCGCGTTGCCTGAGTGAGGGGCCGCAGAAGAACGAAAAAGCCCCGGCTCTCGCGAGCCGGGGCTTTTTCATGCTGCTAGGGGGTAAGGCTGGCTTACATCATGCCGCCCATGCCACCCATGCCGCCCATGTCTGGCATACCACCGCCAGCTGGAGCGTCGCTCGGAGCATCAGCAATCATGGCTTCGGTGGTGATCATCAGACCGCCAATCGAAGCAGCAGCTTGCAGTGCCGAACGGGTGACCTTGGCTGGGTCCAGGATGCCCATCTCGATCATGTCGCCGTACTCACCGGTAGCAGCGTTGTAACCGAAGTTGCCCGAACCCTGCTTGACCTTGTCGGCCACAACGCTTGGCTCGTCGCCGGCGTTGGCAGTGATCTGACGCAGCGGCGATTCAACAGCGCGACGCAGCAGTGCGATACCGACGTTCTGGTCTTCGTTGTCACCTTTGAGGTCAACGATAGCGTTCAGAGCACGTACCAGGGCAACACCACCGCCAGGCACCACGCCTTCTTCAACGGCTGCACGGGTAGCGTGCAGGGCGTCTTCAACGCGTGCTTTCTTCTCTTTCATCTCGACTTCGGTGCCAGCACCGACCTTGATCACGGCAACACCGCCAGCCAGTTTGGCCAGACGCTCTTGCAGCTTCTCACGGTCGTAGTCCGAGGAAGTCTCTTCGATCTGGGCACGGATCTGCTTGACGCGTGCTTCGATCTCGGTGTCGGCGCCAGCGCCGTCGATGATGGTGGTGTTTTCCTTGGACAGGATGACGCGCTTGGCGTTACCCAGGTGCTCCAGGGTAGCGGTTTCCAGGGACAGGCCGATTTCTTCGGAGATGACCTGGCCGCCGGTCAGGACAGCGATGTCCTGCAGCATGGCCTTGCGACGGTCGCCGAAGCCCGGTGCCTTGACCGCAGCAACCTTGACGATGCCGCGCATGTTGTTGACTACCAGGGTAGCCAGCGCTTCGCCTTCAACGTCTTCTGCAACGATCAGCAGCGGACGGCCGGCTTTGGCAACGGCTTCCAGTACTGGCAGCAGCTCGCGGATGTTGGAGATCTTCTTGTCGACCAGCAGCAGCAGCGGGCCTTCCAGCTCGGCAACCATGGTGTCCGGCTTGTTGACGAAGTACGGCGACAGGTAGCCACGGTCGAACTGCATGCCTTCAACGACAGACAGTTCGTTTTCCAGGCCCGAGCCTTCTTCAACGGTGATCACGCCTTCTTTACCGACTTTTTCCATGGCTTCGGCGATGATTTCACCGATGGAGCTGTCGGAGTTGGCGGAGATGGTGCCTACCTGAGCGATGGCCTTGGAGTCGGCGCATGGCTTGGACAGGTTTTTCAGCTCGGCGACGACAGCGGCGGTAGCCTTGTCGATACCGCGCTTCAGGTCCATCGGGTTCATGCCGGCAGCGACGGCTTTCAGGCCTTCGTTGACGATGGACTGAGCCAGAACGGTAGCGGTGGTGGTGCCGTCACCGGCTGCATCGTTGGCCTTGGAAGCGACTTCCTTGACCAGCTGGGCGCCCATGTTCTCGAACGCGTCTTTCAGCTCGATCTCTTTGGCAACGGAAACGCCGTCCTTGGTGATGGTCGGTGCGCCGAAGCTCTTGGCCAGGACCACGTTGCGGCCTTTCGGGCCCAGGGTCGCTTTTACCGCGTCAGCCAGAACGTTGACACCAACCAGCATTTTCTTACGGGCGGAA
This sequence comes from Pseudomonas sp. SWRI77, assembly GCF_014269105.1. Classification (NCBI taxonomy): domain Bacteria; kingdom Pseudomonadati; phylum Pseudomonadota; class Gammaproteobacteria; order Pseudomonadales; family Pseudomonadaceae; genus Pseudomonas; species Pseudomonas sp. SWRI77. The sequence goes on from NZ_JABWRV010000020.1 coordinate 74,026, forward strand.
TCGCCGAATTTTACGTCTTTAGCAGCCATGATCGTTTAATCCTTGAAATGCTTTGGAATAACGGGAAGTCGGGGAAATCAGCCTTCGATAACGGCGAGAATCTCGTTCTCGGCCATTACCAGCAGGTCTTCGCCATCGACTTTCACGGTGTTGCTGCCCGAGTAAGGGCCGAAAACCACTTTGTCACCCACTTTCACGGCCAGCGCACGCACTTCGCCATTTTCCAGGATGCGACCGGTGCCGACGGCAACAATTTCGCCGCGGTTAGGTTTTTCAGCGGCCGAACCCGGCAGGACGATACCGCCAGCGGTTTTCGATTCTTCTTCGCTGCGACGGATGACTACGCGGTCATGCAGAGGACGAAGCTTCATTGTCGATCTCTCCCAAATTGTGGTTTTCATCGGCCGGTATCGACACCGGCGGGTTGATGCGGTCCGGCGTTGCCGGGGGTGGCCCGCGCAGGGCGGACCACCTGAGTCATGTCTGGTGTTGCCACCAGAAACCTTGCGGTGACCCATACATGAGGCCGCCATATGCAATTACAAGGCTTGATACGTAAAAATTTTCATCAAAGGCATAACGTGAAAACAACAGGGGCCGCGAAGCGGCCCCGGCAGGTTACTTGTCGCGACGCTCGTATTCGCCCTCGATCACATTCGGCCGGTGGCCGGCGTCACGAGGCGGCTGCGCCTGGAACGGATCGTCCTGAAACGCCCGCTGGCGCAGGGCCTGCTCCTCGGCACGCTGGCGCATCTTGCGCGCGGCCAGGTGACGGGTGAATGGCAACAGGCAAATCAGGCCCAGCACGTCACTGATGAAGCCCGGCAGCAACAGCAGGCCACCACCCACCGCCATCATCAAACCCTGGAACATGTCCTCAGCGGGCAGTTCGCCGCGCTGCAGGCTTTCACGGGCACGCAGTGCGGTGGCCAGCCCGGCCACCCGCATAACCAGCACACCCAGCGCGGAACCGGCGATGATCAGCAGCAGTGCGGGGAAAAACCCGATCGCCGCGCTGACCTTGACGAAGACGAACAGCTCCAGCACAGGAAACAGCAAAAACAGCAGTAGAAAAGCACGCATCAAAGATTCCTCGACGGAAGAGAACCTCCCAATAAGACCTCAGATGGATGCGCAAGCTTCCAATTTCAACCCTCGACTTCAGCCGCAACCGGCCACTGGTCGGCGTGCGCCAGCAAAACCAGGGCTTCGCGCACTTGTGTCGGCGTATTGCATGGGCTCGGGAACGCCAGCCAATGGACCGCCTGGCCAATGCGCAGGTGCATGCCCTCGCTGTCGATACCGACCATGTGCGCCGGCACAGAGCGTGACAGCTCGGTCAGTTCGACGTAGTGGGCAATGGCCTTGGCGTGATCGCTGTTCATATGCTCGATCATGCTCGCTTCGGCCTTGCCCGCGAACGGGTTGGCCAAGGTCACCTGGTCAAGCCAGTGGATGGCGCCAAAACCACCGATGTAGCGGTGACGCACCGGCTGCAACACCCAGAAGTCGAAGTCGTGGGCCTTGTGGTAGTTGCCGGAGTCGGGGAAGTAGCGGTAGTAGCGCTCGGCGGCAGCTTCGATGGCAGCTTCGTCCACCAGCTTGTGCGCCTCGGCCATGACCGTCAGGCGGCCGACTGCCTGAACATCCTCTGCTTCGCGTTCACCAACCAGCAGCGAGCACTTGGGGTCTTTTTGCAGGTTGTGGGTGTGTTGGGCAATGCGGCTGATAAGGATCAGCGGGTTGCCCTGTGCATCCAGGCAATACGGCACGACCGAGCCGAACGGGAAGCCGGGCATGGACTTGGAGTGGGTCGAGAGCACGCCGCGGTATTCCTTGAGCAGCAGTTCCCGGGCGGGGCGGATGGCATTGGTACTCACGAAGGGCGCTCCTGGCAGCGGACTGGATGGGTGACAAGATAAGCATTATCACCCGCCGCCGCCACAGGAGCCGCTGACGCCTACACGGATCGCGTCTTTACCAGGTCACGCCAAAGCCTGCGGTGTAACGGGTTTTGTCCAGGTCACTGTCACGTGTACCGCTGATGATGTCCTTCTCTGCCTTGAGGTTGAGCGAGGCCCATTCGGTGACCTTGTAGCGCAAGCCGATTTCGGCATCCAGCGAGTAGTTGGCCACGCTGCCCAGCGGCTTGGCGACTTCGCCATTGGTGAACAGCTGCACATTCTTGCCGATCAGGTAGCGGGTGTAGTCCCACTTGACCGCCGCGGCATAGAAGTTGTCCTTGGCGCCGTCCTGGTATTCGAAGTCGGTACGGTTGATCAGCGAACCCAGCGAGAACGCGCCCAGCTCGTCGTCCCAGAACTGGTAGCCCGGGCCGGTACCCACGGTGCGCTGGCGGGCCAGGTCCTCGATGCGGTCGCGCTTGTACTCCATGCGGCCCTGCCAGAACCACTTCTCGGTAATGAAGCGGTCAAGGGCGTACTCGGCACTCCAGTTGTCGGTGGTGGTGACGTCGTCCTTGGTCTCGCGGTTGTACTCGCCCTCGGCGTTGTGGCGCCAGCGGCCATGGCGGGCGGTGGTCTTGAAGCTGACGTCGTAGTCGTCGGTGTCATTCTCGGCACGCTTGTAGTCCAGGGCGACGTCGACGTTGCCTTTCCAGACCAGGTCCTCGACCACCGGCTTGGGCTTCATGATCTGCTCGATGCTGGCCAGGTCGACGGTCTTGGGCGCCTCGCCGTTGGCCAGGGTGACCTTGCCGGCTTCGGCGGCTTTCAACGACTTGGCCCGCTCCCCGCTGTAGGCATCCTGCTTGACCAGCATTTCCTGGTCGCTTTCCAGGGTCTGGACTTCTTTCCAGTCCAGCGCGATAGAGCCGCCATAGGGGGTCTCCAGCAGCAGCTTGCCGCCATCGAAGACTTTGATCTTGCCGCTCAGGCGGTCACCGTTCTTCATCCACACGGTGTCGGCAAACGCGGGCGCGGTGCACAGGGAGACAGCTAACAGGCACAACAGGGATCTAGAATACATAGGCGGACTACGGGTTCGATTCGTCGAAAAAGCCGGGCATTATCCAGATACGGACAACCAGAGCAAGGAAAGACCGAGCACATGCCGTTGAGTTCAACTCGCATTTGCCTCGCCGCTGGTCCGGTTTCATCCACAAGCCACGGGGTCACTGATGTCTGAGGCATACGGGCACACACTGGAAACACCACAAGCCCGACGAACGGCGCTGTATTCGGTGCTCGGGCAAGTGCCCGCGGGCAAGGTCGTCAGCTACGGCCAGCTTGCCGAGCTGGCCGGCCTTGGCCGCGCGGCACGTTGGGTTGGGCGCACCCTCGGGCAACTGCCAGGCGATACCCGCCTGCCCTGGCACCGGGTACTCGGTGCGGGCGGGCGCCTGAGCCTGGCATTGGGCACGCCGTCAGGCGACGAACAACGGGCGCGGTTGCGCGCAGAAGGCGTGAATGTAACCAATAATCGTGTGGATATGACGCGCCATGGCTGGCGCCCGATGGAGCACAGCGGTTAGAGTGCGCGCTTTGTTTTCGAAAACTTGAGGCAGATGTTGGCCCATGCCCCGTAAAACCTGGCGCGCTGCGCTTGCTGCCTATGCCAGCCCGTCAACCCTGGTACTGCTGCTGCTCGGCTTTGCCGCCGGCCTGCCCTACATGCTGGTGTTCTCGACCCTTTCGGTATGGCTGCGCGAAGCAGGTGTGGCCCGTGAGACCATTGGTTACGCGAGCCTGATCGGCCTGGCCTATGCCTTCAAATGGGTCTGGTCACCGCTGCTCGATCAATGGCGCCTGCCACTGCTTGGTGGCCTGGGGCGCCGCCGCTCATGGCTGCTGCTGTCCCAGGCGCTGGTGGTGGTCGGGTTGGTCGGCATGAGCCTGTGCGACCCGCAGCAACACCTGTCGTGGCTGATTGCCATGGCCGTGCTCGTGGCGTTTGCCTCGGCTACCCAGGACATCGCCGTTGATGCCTATCGCCTGGAAATTGCCGATGACCAGCGTCAGGCCGCGCTCGCCGCCAGCTACATGGCCGGCTACCGGGTAGCGGCCCTGCTGGCCACGGCAGGCGCGCTGTTCTTCGCCGAATGGTTCGGCTCCACCGGGTTCAGCTACCTGCACAAGGCCTGGGCCGGCACCTACATCATGTTCGCCCTGCTGATGCTGCCCGCGCTGTTCACCACCCTGGTCATGCGTGAACCCTCGGTGCCGCTGCGTACCCAGCTGTCGGCGGCGCGTTATGGCCTGGTCCACCAGCTGGCGTCGGTATTCGTGCTGATCTTGCTGTTGGTGTCGGTACCTGCCAGCTTCACCCAACTGTTCAATACCGACTGGGCCAGCGTGATTTTCGGTGACGCCACCCCGCTGGACCTGCTGCTGGAAGACCGCGCCTTCCTGCGCCTGATTCTGTACGTGCTGCTGACCTGGGCGTGCCTGTCGACCATGGGCCGTCGCGGCCTTGCCCCGGTGCTGACCCCGGTCAACGACTTCATTGCCCGCTACCGCTGGCAGGCCCTGCTGCTGCTGGGGCTGATCGCCACGTATCGCATGTCGGACACGGTCATGGGCGTGATGGCCAACGTGTTCTATATCGACATGGGCTTCACCAAGGACCAGATCGCCAGCGTCAGCAAGATCTTCGGCCTCATCATGACCTTGGTCGGTGCCGGTGTCGGCGGCCTGCTGATCGTGCGTTTCGGCATCATGCCGATCCTGTTCATCGGTGGCGTGGCCTCGGCGGCGACCAACATTCTGTTCCTGATGCTGGCCGACATGGGCCCGAACCTGGACATGCTGGTGGTCACCATCTCGCTGGACAACTTCAGCTCCGGCATGGCCACCTCGGCGTTCGTCGCCTACCTGTCTAGCCTGACCAACCTGAAGTTCTCGGCCACCCAGTACGCGCTGCTCAGCTCGATCATGCTGTTGCTGCCACGGCTGATCGGCGGCTACTCGGGGGTCATGGTGGAGAAGTTCGGTTACCACGACTTCTTCCTGATCACTGCCCTGCTGGGCGTGCCGACGCTGATTCTGATCGCCCTGCAGTGGCGTCAGGAAGCCGGGCCCGGCAAACCGGTGCCCGAGGAGAACCCAGCGGCCGAACGGCCCTGAGGGTACCTCGCCGCCTGTACCGGCCTCTTCGCGGGTGAACCCGCGCCCGCAGAGGCGGTACAGGCGACGAATGCTACTGGGCTACGGCGCCTTCCCCAGACCGCCCACCCACAACGAACCACAACGGCCAGAGCGCCAGCGCCCCCGCCACACTGGCCGCCAAGGCAAAGTGCAGCAAACTGGCACCCGCCCCGATCATCGCCATGACTGCGCCGCCCAGGCCCAGCAAGGCAATGGTGATCATCCCCAGCATGGCCGAGACCAGCCCTTTGCTCTGATCGCTGGCGAACAGCGTCATGCGGTACAGCACGGCGTTGGCCACCCCCAGCCCCAGGGCATACAGCGACATACCGGCCACCACGCTGGTCACGCTTGGCCAGTACCAAGTCGCCAGCACCATCAGCGACAGGCCCGCCAGGTAGGGCCACAATGCGCCCCGCACCAGGGCTGGCAGCGAGTAACGGTCGGCAATACGGTTGATGATCAGGTTGCCGAGAATCAGCCCGCCAAACACCGGCAGCTGCCATAGCGCATATTCCATCGTGCTCAACCCTTCGTCATGGATGAGCAGCACCGGCGACAGGCCGATCCAGCCAATCAAGGGCAGGCCGACCAAGCCCAGCGCGGCGCTACCGGCGACAAAGCGACGGTTGGCCAGCAGCTGGCCGTAGCCAGACAACAACGGCAGCAAATGGATCGGCGTAAAGGGCAGCCGCGAACCGTCGCGCCGCTCCACGCCCAGTGTTTCCGGCATCAACCGGTACAACAGCACCCAGGCCAGCACCGCACCGATGGCGAAGGCCACGAACAGCCAGCGCCAGTCCAGCCATTGCAGCAGCAAGGTGCCCACCAGGGGGCCGAGCAGCGGCGAAAGCAGGGCAATGTTGGCCAGCAAGGCCATCATGCGCACTGCGTCGGCTTCGCTGAACGCCTCGTTCAAGGCCGGGTAGCTGACCGTGACGACAAAGCCCAGGCCAATGCCCTGCAACAGGCGCAGCAGGTTGAACAGGCCGATGTCATGTACCCAGAACGTCGCCAGGCACGCCACGCCGAAGAACACGCAACCGCTCAACAGCAGCGGGCGGCGGCCGTAGCGGTCGGCCAGAGGGCCAATCAACCACTGCAGCACCACGCCACCGAGCAGGTACAGGTTCAGGGCGTGGGGGATGTATTCGGGGCTGGCATCGAGGTCGCCGACCACCACGGGCATGGCCGGCATCACAGCGTCGCTGGCCAGGTAGGTGAGCAACTCGAACAGGGCCAGGGTCAGGCCGAACAACAGGGCTCGGAGGGGGGTAATGTACAGCAGTGGTTTCATGGTGAATTTCAGCGGGAACAGGTGGGGTCAGCCTGTATGCCAGAAATGGCAGGGCTTGGCTGTGAACAAGTGTAATAGGCGCGGAAAAAGCTAGGGCCGCTGTGCGCCCCTTCGCGGGGCAAGCCCGCGAAGGGGCGCACAGCGGCCCCAGCGTTGAAGCGTTGCTTACTGCGTGGCCGTCTCCTGCACCACACGAATCACCCGCTGCGGAAACGGAATGTCGATACCCTCGGCCTTCAACCGGTCACGGGCATGCTCGTTGAGCATGAACATCACATCCCAGTAGTCCGAGGTCTTGGTCCAGATGCGCAGCGACACGGTGATCGAGCTGTCGCCCAGCGTCGAAACCACTGCCTGCGGCGCCGGGTCGGCCAGCACACGTGGGTCCTGGGCCAGTTCCAGCAGCACATTACGCGCCTTTTGCAGGTCGGCGTCGTAATCCACGCCCACGTCGAATACCACCTTGCGGGTCGGCTGGCGGTTGGTGTTGGTGATGATGCCGTTGGACAAGCTGCCGTTGGGCATGATCACCGTCTTGTTGTCACCCGTGCGCAGCACGGTGTGGAAGATCTGAATGCTGTCCACGGTGCCACTGACACCCTGCGCCTCGATCCAGTCACCAATGCGGAACGGGCGGAACATCAAGATCAGCACGCCACCGGCGAAATTCGCCAGGCTGCCCTGCAAGGCCAGGCCGATGGCCAGGCCCGCGGCACCGATAGCGGCGACGAAGGAGGTGGTCTCGATGCCGATCATCGACGCCACGCTGACGAACAGCAGAATCTTCAGGATGATATTGGCCAGGGTGCTGATGAACCCCTGCAGCGCCAGGTCGGCGTTGCGCAGGCCGACCAGCTTGCCCAGGCGCGCGCTGAGCTTGTTGACGATCCACCAGCCGATGGCCAGGGTCAGCAACGCCAGGCACACCCGGCTGCCGTATTCCATGATCAAGGGGATCCAGGTCTGCGATTGGCGGACCAGCTGATCGACTTCAGCGTTCAAATCCATGTTCATCTCCTGATGCCGAACGGCATGTGCACGGTAAAACTGGCCGCGGGCATTTCCGCGGCCACGGCCCCGATGGACATCATTGCGCCATCGAGGTTCCTGGCAACGCCCCGATCAATCGCGGAAGTTATTGAACTGCAGCGGCATGTCGAATTCCTTGGCGCGCAGGGCGGCGATCGCCTCTTGCAGGTCGTCACGCTTCTTGCCGGTGACACGCACCTGCTCACCCTGGATGGCGGCCTGAACCTTGAGCTTGGCATCCTTGATGTGAGCGACGATCTTCTTCGCCAGCTCCTTGTCGATGCCCTCGCGGAATTTGGCTTCCTGTTTCATTTCCTTGCCGGACGGGTAGGCGTCCTTGGTTTCCAGGCATTTGACGTCGATCTTGCGCTTGACCAGCGCACCGCGCAGGATCTCGATCATCGCCTCGAGCTGGAATTCGGCTTCGGCGGTCAGCAGCACGGTCTGGTCCTTGTCCTTGAACTCGAAGTTGCCTTTGCCCTTGAGGTCATAACGGCGGTCGAGTTCCTTGACGGCGTTGTCTACAGCGTTCTGCACTTCGTGCTTGTCCAGTTCCGATACCACGTCGAACGAAGGCATGGTTATTCTCCAAAAATAAAAGCGCGCTCGGCCTGAAGATGGAGCACGCTGAGTTAGACGGTTAAAATGCGGACTCATTATAACGGGTTGCGAAACGCATATGAGCAGCACCTGGCATATTCTCGGCGCGGGTAGCCTGGGCAGCCTCTGGGCTTGCCGCCTGGCGCGCGCGGGCAAGGCGGTACGCTTGATCCTGCGCGACGCGCAACGACTGCAGGCCTATCAGCAGGTAGGCGGCCTGACGTTGCACGAACAGGACACCGCCAACCACTACGCGATCCCCGCCGAAACCGCCGAGGGCGACGGCCCGATCCACCGGCTGCTGGTGGCCTGCAAGGCGTATGACGCCGCACCGGCCATCGCGCGCCTGGCCCCCAGGCTGGCCGACGGCGCCGAGCTGGTGCTGCTGCAGAACGGCCTCGGCAGCCAGGACGAAGTCGCCGACCAGGTCCCCCATGCCCGTTGCATCTTCGCCTCCAGTACCGAAGGGGCTTTTCGCGAGGACGACTGGCAAGTGCGCTTCGCCGGCCATGGCTTCAACTGGCTGGGTGACCCGCTGACGCCGGCGCTCCCGGAATGGTTCGATGACCTGCACGACGCCGGCATCCCGGCCGAATGGACCGTGGATATCCTCACCCGCCTGTGGCGCAAGCTCGCGCTCAATTGCGCGATCAACCCGCTGACGGTGCTGCACGAGTGCCGCAACGGCGGCCTGCTGGAGCACCTGGGCGAAGTGACTGCCCTGTGCGACGAGCTGGCCGAGCTGCTGCGTCGCTGTGGCCAACCCCAGGCTGCCGAGGACCTGGACGAAGAAGTGCAACGGGTAATCCTCGCCACCGCCGCCAACTACTCTTCCATGTATCAGGACGTGCGAGCCGGGCGGCGAACCGAGGTTCATTACCTGCTCGGCCACGCCTGCCGCGCCGCCGATCGCCATGGCCTGCAGCTACCGCAGCTGGAACGCCTGCACCGGCGCCTGGTCGATAACCTGCAGGCACGTGGCTTACCCAGCGCCTGACGCTGGCCCTTTCAACCGGAGACGGACATTGCCTTGCCCATGACCCTGCGCCAACGCCTGGAAAACCTCCCGGTCGGGCAGAAGCTGCTGGCGGCCCTGCTGGTGCTGCTGGTGACCATTCTGCTGGTGGCCAACCTGACCTTCATCAGCGCCGCCTACTGGATCACCCAGGAAAGCATGGCGCCCCAGGCCCTGCAGACCATCGGCCGGCTGGTGTCCAACCCACAGCTGGCGACCCGGGCAGGCGACACCGCGGAAACCGCCAGCGCCCTGCTCAAAGAGCTGGACAGCTACACGCCATTACGCGCGGCGGCGGTGTACGGCGGCGATGGCCGCATGCTGGCACAACTCCAGCACGGCGAACCGTTGGCGCTGCCCAGGCGCTTTCGCGACATCGACGGCTGGCGCCTGATGGAGTTTCGCAGCACGCAGCTGATCCGTATCCCGCGCGACGCCAACCCACCCGCACACCTGCTGCTGGTGGCCAGCAGCGAACTGCCCACCGCCTTCTACACCGGCACGCTCAGCGCCAGCCTGGGCATCCTGGTGTTCAGTATCCTGCTGTGGATCGTCGTGGCCCGGCAAATCAAGCGTTTGATCACCCAGCCGATCAACCAGCTCGAAGAACTCAGCCGCCAGGTCACCCGCGAAGAGAGCTACGCCCTGCGTGCCCGGCGCGGCAACGACGACGAAATCGGCAGCCTGGCCGAGGCGTTCAATACCATGCTCTCGCGCATCGAAGCCCGCGAGCAGCAGCTCAAGCGCACCCGCGATGAATTCCAGACCGCCTATGACCAGGCCCAGGGCCTGGCCGAAGAAACGCGTCACACCAACCGCAAGCTGGAGCTGGAAGTCCAGGTGCGCAGCAAGATCGAGAAAAAGCTCACAGGCTTCCAGAATTACCTCAACAGCATCATCGACTCCATGCCCTCGGCCCTGATCGCCCTCGACGAGCAGCTCTACGTCACCCAGTGGAACCACGAGGCCACCGTGCTCTCCGGGACGCCGCTGGACGAGGCCCTGAACCAGCCGATCTTCATCGCCTTCGAGCCGCTCAAGCCGTTCTTGCCGCAGCTCAAGGAAACCGTGGAAAAACACCGGGTGGCGAAAATCGAGCGCGTCACCTGGCCCAAGGGCGATGAACTGCGCCACTACGCCCTGACCTTCTATCCACTGATGGGCGGTGGCGGCCGCGGTGTGGTGATCCGGATCGACGACATCACCCAGCGCCTGTCCCTGGAAGAGATGATGGTGCAGTCAGAGAAAATGCTCTCGGTAGGTGGCTTGGCCGCCGGCATGGCCCACGAGATCAACAACCCGCTGGGGGCCATTTTGCATAATGTGCAGAATATCCGTCGGCGCCTGTCGCCGGAGTTACCGCGCAACCAGGAGCAGGCCGAAGAGCTGGGCATCGACCTGCCCACCGTCAACCGCTACCTGGACAGCCGCGAAGTACCGCAGCTGCTCGACGGGATTCAGCAGGCCGGTGCGCGGGCCGCCAAGATCGTCACCCACATGCTCAGTTTCAGCCGGCGCAGCAATCGCCAGCTGGCACCTTGCGACCTGCCGGCACTGATCGACCAGGCCTTGGAGATCGCCAGCAACGACTTCGACCTGGCCATCGGCTTCGACTTCAAGGGCCAAGCCATCGTGCGCCAGTTCGACCCACACCTCGGGCCGGTGCCGTGCACCGCCAACGAGCTGGAACAGGTGCTGCTCAACCTGCTGAAAAACGCTGCCCAGGCCATTCACCTGCGCCCGCAACCCAGCGAGCCTGGGCGCATCACCCTGCGCACCCGGCTCAACCCGCCCTGGGCCGAAATCCAAGTCGAGGACAACGGCGTGGGCATGCCCGAAGCCGTGCGCAAGCGCACCTTCGAGCCGTTTTTCACCACCAAGGAGATCGGCCAGGGCACCGGCCTGGGCCTTTCGGTCTCGTATTTCATCATCACCAACAACCACAAGGGGCAGATGGAGGTGCAGTCCACGCCCGGCCAGGGCACGTGCTTCACCCTGCGCCTGCCCCTCGGCCAGCCGGCAGCGACGGCACCGAACACCACGGAGGCATGACATGGGCTACCGCCTGTCGAAGATCTACACCCGCACTGGCGACCAGGGCGAAACCGGCCTGGGCGACGGCCGTCGGGTGCCCAAGGACCACCCACGCATCGAAGCGATTGGCGAGGTGGACAGCCTCAACAGCCAGCTGGGGCTGCTGCTGGCAGGGCTGGATGAGCAAGGGCTGGCTGAGGTCAGCGAGGTACTGGCGCCTTGTCAGCACCGCTTGTTCGACATCGGTGGCGAACTGGCGATGCCCAGTTACCAAGCCTTGAACCTGGCCGAAGTGCAGCGGCTGGAAGCGGCAATCGATGTATGGAACGAGGAGCTGGGGCCGTTGAAGAACTTCATCCTGCCCAGTGGCTCGGCATTGGTGGCGCAGGCGCATGTGTGCCGTTGCCTGGCGCGCAGCGCAGAGCGCCGCTGCCAGCAGTTGAACGCAGTGGAACCACTGGAAGGGGTGGGGTTGGCGTATATCAATCGGCTGTCGGATCTATTGTTCGTGGCAGCGCGGATCATTGGCCGCCGGCAGGGGGTTGCCGAGGTGCTATGGCAACCCGCAGAAAAGCCTCAAAGCTGAGAGCGCCACGGCAGGGCAAGCCCACTCCCACAGGTACTGCGCGATCCTCGTGTGGGAGCGGGCTTGCCCCGCGAATGGGCCGCAAAGCGGCCCCCGTACTGGCGACTCAAATCTCAGGCCAGAACGCCCGAATCCCGGCAACGCCTTGCGCGCCGACTTCCCAAGCACGCTCACGCTCACCCGGCCCGACACCACCCAGCAAGAACACCGGCCGGCTGAAGCCCGCAATCAACCGTTGCGCCTCATCCCAGCCCAGCGGCACGGCCTCGGGGTGCGTCTGCGTCGCCTGCACCGGCGACAGGGTGACGAAGTCGACCCCCATCTGTTCCGCCAGCGCCAGCTCTTCTGCACTGTGGCAGGACGCCGCCAACCAACGGTGCTCAGGGAATGGCCGCCCCTTGGCCGCATACTTGCGCAGCTGTGCGGCCGTCAGGTGCCAACCCGCAGACGGGAAATCGCCCAGCCACTCCAGCGGCCCCTTGAGCATCAGTTGGGCCTTGCCGCCACACAAGCCAACCGCATCCACCGCCACGTCGCGGTACTTGGGGTCGTACATGTCCGGCGCGCGCAACTGAATCAGGCGTATGCCGCTGGCGACCGCCTTCTGGATGCCCTTGAGCATCTCAGGCACTTCAAGGCCATCGGGGGTGATCAGATACTGGTCCGGCAGGCGCGCGGCGGCGACAATCGGCTTGTTGGCCTCGGGGAAGTCGTACTGCGGCAGCTCGCGTGGTGTTACCCAAGCCAACGGCTGGCCCTCGGCACCATGGGGCTCGCCGGTGAATGCCTCGACCTCGCGAACCTCCAGCAACACCTGTTTGTCCGGGTAATCGTGGCTGACCTTGATCAGCGCCCGTGAACGGGTCACTTCGATACCCAGCTCCTCACGAAGCTCGCGGGCCAGCGCCGCTTCGACGCTCTCGCCCTCTTCCACCTTGCCGCCCGGGAATTCCCAAAGGCCACCCTGGTGCTGGGTATCAGCCCGTCGCGCGATAAGAATGCGGCCATCGGCGCCGCGGATCACTGCGGCCACTACATGAATACGTTTCACCCTGCTCGCTCCGCCAGGCCAGCCTGTTGCCAGGCCTTGAAGGCCGGCCACTGGTAAATGGTCTCGATGTACGTTGCCGCCTCTGCAGGCACCTCAACGCGGTAGGTGCGCAAGCGCACAGCCACCGGGGCGAAGTAGGCGTCGGCCAAGGTCGGCTTGCCGAACAGGAACGGCCCACTGTCTTTGGCAACCAAGCGGCACTCGGACCACAGCGCGACGATACGGTCGATATCGACCTGCACGTCCAGCGGCACGTTCTCCAGGGCTTCATCACGGGCCAGGTCGAACGGCATCGCCCCGCGCAGGGCGAAGAAGCCACTGTGCATCTGCGCGCAGGCCGAACGGGCCTGAGCACGGGCAGCGACATCGGCAGGCCACAGCTGGGCCTCTGGGTGGCGTTCGTTGAGGTATTCGGCGATAGCCAGCGAGTCGGCGATCACACCGTGCTCGGTCTTGAGCAATGGCACCTTGCCGGTGGCCGAGTAAGCGAGCAGGCGTTGGCGGGTGTCGGGCTGGTTGAGTTTGATCAGGGTTTCTTCGTAGGCAACGCCAGCCAGCTCAAGGGCCAGGGCGCCGCGTAGCGACCAGGAGGAATGCAACTTGTCGCCGATGATCAGTTGGTAGCTCATGGTTCGGCTCCATTTGTCTGGGGTTATGGGGCCGCATGCGGCCCCACATGCATCAGGTGCGGTATTCGGCGTTGATCTTCACGTACTCGTGGGACAGGTCGGTGGTCCAGATGGTTTCGCTGCACGCACCGCGGCCCAGCTCGATGCGGATGGTGATCTCTTCCTGGGCCATTACCGCCGAACCCTGTGCCTCGGTATAGCTAGGGCTACGGCCGCCCTGGCTGGCGATGCAGACGTTGTCCAGGTAGACATCGATCAGGCTGACATCCAGCGCCGGCACGCCGGCACGGCCAACGGCCGCCAGGATGCGGCCCCAGTTGGGGTCGGAGGCGAACAGCGCGGTCTTGATCAGCGGCGAGTGAGCCACGGCGTAACCGACGTCCAGGCATTCCTGATGGTTACCCCCGCCGTTGACCTGCACGGTGACGAACTTGGTGGCGCCTTCGCCGTCACGGACGATGGCCTGGGCCACGTCCATGCACACTTCGAATACGGCCTTTTTCAGGGCTTCGAACAGCGCACCGCTGGCTTCGGTGACTTCCGGCAGGTTGGCCTTGCCGGTGGCGATCAGCATGCAGCAGTCGTTGGTCGAGGTGTCGCCATCGATGGTGATGCGGTTGAACGACTTGTTGGCGCCATCGAGCATCAGGTCCTTGAGCACTTGGGGTGCGACCTTGGCGTCGGTGGCGATGTAGCCGAGCATGGTGGCCATGTTCGGGCGGATCATGCCGGCGCCTTTGCTGATGCCGGTAACGGTGACGGTCACGCCATCGTGCTGGAACTGGCGGCTGGCACCCTTGGGCAGGGTGTCGGTGGTCATGATGCCGGTGGCGGCTTCAGCCCAGTTGTTCTCCGACAGGTCGTCCAGGGCGGCCTGCAGGGCGCCTTCGATCTTCTCGACCGGCAGCGGCTCGCCGATCACACCGGTGGAAAATGGCAGTACCGACTCGGCCGGCACGCCGGTCAGCTCGGCGAGCTTGGCGCAGGTGCGCTCGGCAGCGGCCAGGCCAGGTGCACCGGTACCGGCGTTGGCGTTGCCGGTGTTGGTCAGCAGGTAACGCACAGTGCCCTGAACGCGCTGCTTGGAGAGGATAACCGGAGCGGCGCAAAAGGCGTTGAGGGTGAACACGCCAGCGACGCTGGAGCCTTCGGCACAGCGCATGACCACCACATCCTTGCGCCCAGGGCGCTTGATGCCGGCAGAAGCGATGCCGAGTTCAAAACCCGGAACCGGGTGCAGGGTGGGCAAAGGACCAAGACCAACAGCCATTAGAGCGCTCCTAGATAAAACGATTAATGTCGAAAAACGGGGGCGCTTTGCGCCCCATCGCGACACAAGGCCGCTCCTACAGGGGCCGCGCCAATCCGTAGACGAGCGCGGTACCTGTAGGAGCGGCCTTGTGTCGCGAAAGGGCCGCAAAGCGGCCCCAGGCTTTTACAAGAGTCAGATCAGATCACTCGATCTGCCCATGGCAATGCTTGAACTTCTTGCCCGAACCGCACCAGCATGGCTCGTTGCGGCCCAGCTTCTGGTCGTTGCGCACCGGAGCCGTGGCCACAGCCACTTCGGCGCCCTCTTCACTCAGTTGCTCGCTTTCAAGGCCTGGCGCAGGGGCATGCTGGAACTGCATGCGGCTGGCCAGTTCTTCGGCCTCGCGGCGCAGGCGGGCTTCTTCTTCGATCGGGTCTTCGCGGCGCACCTGAACGTGCGACAGCACGCGGATGGTGTCGCGCTTGATCGACTCGAGCAGCTCCTGGAACAGCGTGAACGACTCGCGCTTGTACTCCTGCTTCGGGTTCTTCTGCGCATAACCGCGCAGGTGAATGCCGTGGCGCAGGTGGTCCATGGTCGACAGGTGGTCTTTCCACAGGTCGTCCAGCACACGCAGCAGAATCTGCTTCTCGAAGGTACGCAGGGCGTCGATGCCGGCCTGGTCTTCCTTCTCGGTGTAGGCGCTGGTGATCTCGCTCAGCAGCTTCTCGCGCAGGGTCTCTTCGTAGAGGTGGTCGTCTTCGTCGAGCCATTGCTGGATCGGCAGCTTCATGGCGAAATCGCTCGCCAGCGAGGCTTCCAGGCCGGCCACGTCCCACTGCTCGGGCAGCGATTGCGGCGGGATGTGCTGGCTGATGGTAGCGTCCAGCACTTCCTTGCGGAATTCGGCGATGGTATCGCCAATGTTCTCGGCCGCCAGCAAGCTGTTGCGCATGTGGTAGATCACCTTGCGCTGCTCGTTGGCCACGTCGTCGTATTCGAGCAGCTGTTTGCGGATGTCGAAGTTGCGGCCTTCGACCTTGCGCTGGGCTTTCTCGATGGCGTTGGTGACCATGCGGTGCTCGATCGCCTCGCCGGACTGCATGCCCAGTGCCTTCATGAAGTTCTTCACCCGATCGGAGGCGAAGATACGCATCAGGCTGTCTTCGAGCGACAGGTAGAAGCGGCTGGAACCCGGGTCACCCTGACGGCCGGAACGGCCACGCAGCTGGTTGTCGATACGGCGCGACTCGTGACGCTCGGAGGCAATCACATGCAGGCCACCCGACTCGATCACCTGCTGGTGGCGCTTCTGCCAGTCGGCCTTGATCTGCGCGATCTGTTCGGCGGTCGGGCTGTCCAAGGCAGCCACTTCGGCTTCCCAGTTACCGCCCAGCAGGATGTCGGTACCACGGCCAGCCATGTTGGTGGCGATGGTCAACGCGCCCGGAGCACCCGCCTGGGCGATGATCTCGGCTTCCTTCTCGTGGTACTTGGCGTTCAGTACCTTGTGCTCGATACCTTCCTTTTGCAGCAGGTTCGACATGTGCTCGGAAGTTTCGATGGTCGCGGTACCCACCAGCACCGGGCGACCCAGGGTCATGCTTTCTTTGATGTCGGCGATGATCGCGGCGTATTTCTCGTCGGCGGTCAGGTACACCAGGTCGTTGAAGTCCTTGCGCGCCAGCGGCTTGTTCGGCGGGATCACCATCACGTTGAGGCCGTAGATCGACTGGAACTCGAACGCTTCGGTGTCGGCGGTACCGGTCATGCCGGACAGCTTGGTGTAAAGGCGGAAGTAGTTCTGGAAGGTGGTCGAAGCCAGGGTCTGGCTCTCGGCCTGAATGTTCAGGTTCTCTTTCGCTTCGATGGCCTGGTGCAGGCCTTCGGACAGACGACGACCGGGCATGGTACGGCCGGTGTGCTCGTCGATCAGCAGGACCTGGCCGTCCTGGACGATGTATTCGACGTTGCGGTGGAACAGCTTGTGCGCGCGCAGGCCAGCGTAGACGTGGGTCAGCAGGCCCAGGTTGTGTGCCGAGTAGAGGCTCTCGCCCTCGGCCAGCAGGCCGGCCTGGGTGAGCATCTCTTCGATGAACTGGTGACCCGCTTCGTTGAGCTCGACCTGGCGGCTCTTCTCGTCGATGGAGAAGTGGCCTTCCTGGGTGACCTGGCCCTCGACTTCCTCGATGTGCTGGGTCAGACGCGGGATCAGGCGGTTGATCTCGATGTACAGCTTGGAGCTGTCTTCGGCCTGCCCGGAAATGATCAGCGGGGTACGGGCTTCGTCGATGAGGATCGAGTCGACTTCATCGATGACCGAGAAGTTGAGTTCACGCTGGAACTTCTCTTCCTGGCTGAACGCCATGTTGTCGCGCAGGTAGTCGAAACCGAATTCGTTGTTGGTGCCGTAGGTGATGTCGGAGGCGTAGGCAGCGCGCTTTTCTTCCGGCGGCTGGAACGCCGAGACGATGCCCACGGACAGACCGAGGAACTCGTACAAGGGGCGCATCCAGTTGGCGTCACGGCGGGCCAGGTAGTCGTTGACGGTCACCACGTGCACGCCCTTGCCGGACAATGCGTTGAGGTAGACGGCCAAGGTACCGACCAAGGTCTTGCCTTCACCGGTGCGCATTTCTGCGATCATGCCCTCGTGCAGGGTCATGCCGCCGATCAGCTGCACGTCGAAGTGGCGCATGCCCATCACACGCTTGCCGGCCTCACGGGCCACGGCGAAGGCTTCGGGCAGCAGTTGGTCCAGTGTCTCGCCTTTGGCCAAGCGTTCCTTGAACTCTGCGGTCTTGCCCCGCAGTTGCTCATCGGAGAGGGCCACCATCTTCTCTTCGAAGGCATTGACGATAGTCACCGTCTTGAGCATGCGTTTGACTTCACGCTCATTCTTGCTTCCAAAAAGTTTCTTTAACAAAGGCGCAAACATATCGGCAGGATCTTCCACACGTAGGGATGGAGGGCGGCCCCATGAGTCGCCCGTGCAGCCCTAAGGCCGCATGCGAACGAGCATTCTACCCGGAAACGATGGTGAGGAAAGTGGTGGATTCCACGATGCTGGTACAGCGTTTTGGCAGGGGCGTTTCTTAGATAGGGGCATTTTCCCTGAGTTCAAGGCTGAGAAAGATGAAACGTATCGAGAATAGCTCGTATCCAGTGTTTATCGGCGAAGCGGCCAGTGCAGGCAATCGATAACCCCGCATCTGTTAGACTGCCGATCTTGTAACTTCATACGTACCCGCATGGCCTATAAACCCTCCCCCGCCCAGCTTCCTTCGGCACTGCTGCGCCAGGTCCGTCCGCTGCGCCTGCTGTTGAACCAGGCCGAACGCCTGGAACACCTGCAGCGCCTGCTGGAAAGCCAGCTGCAGCCGGCCGCCCGCGAGCATTGCCACGTTGCCTCCTGGCGTGACGGTACCTTGTTGCTGGTGGTGACCGACGGCCATTGGGCCACCCGCCTGCGCTATCAGCAGAAACGCCTGATGCGGGAGTTGCAAGCCATGGAAGCGTTCGGCAACCTGCGGCGCATCCTGTACAAGGTGCAACCGCCGCTGGTGCCCGCCAAGCGTGGCGGGCATGCCACCGAGCTTTCGAGCAATGCCGCCGAAAGCCTTCGCGATACCGCCGAGGGGATTACCGACCCCAAGCTGCGCGCCGCGCTAGAGCGCCTGGCGTCGCATGGACCTAACAAAGCACCTTCGCGCACCTGATATTTTTGCCAGTTTGCCTTCTCCACGGGGTGCAATACGCTCGCCTGATCCCCCCCCAGGAGAGACCAGCATGAATGCAGACTATTTTCACCTTGCCACGTTCGAGTCACCCTCAACCGACCCCTGGGGTGACTGGAAAGCGGACTCCAACGGCGCCACCCTCGGTATTTACCAAGAAGAAGATGGCAACCACTTCGTAGCCTTTGCCCCCGCTATTTCTTTTCCACACGGCCCCGTCCTATTCAAAGAACTGCAAGGGCTGGAGCCCGACCGTGAGTATTGCCTCTCCCTGCGCACGCGGCAGCAATGGGCAAACCAGGCTGTGCCTGTGCTCACCTGGAAACTGGGTGATGAGCAGATCGCTGCCCCCATCGAAGTCACTACTTCCGAGTGGATTACGCTGCACTGGCGTTTCAAGGCGTCCCAAGCCGTCGAGACGCTGAAGCTTGAAGTAAGGGAGCGAATTGGCGACCCTTCGCATGCCAGGGGCAACCTGGCCATCGATGACATTCGCATCTACCCCTCCCGGTTCGAGGAAGACTTCAACGACCTGCCGCAACAATTGATTCAACCCGGCGGGCAGTTGGCACTCAAGACCATGCTCGTCACATTGCTGCCCACCAGTTTAGGGCCGGCGGGCATCCACAGATACGATTCCGACGAGCCTGGCATGCGCGAAAAACAAGCGCTGGGCTTGAGCATCGGCAAAGACATGCGCCAGTACCTAAGCATTGATCTGCCAGGTGAGTTCACCTCAATCCGTTTCGCCTGGACCTGGCTTCAAAAAGACGCAACGGTCCAGTACCTGGACCAGTCGGGCGCCACGCTGGACAGCAGAACAATTCATGCAAGCGCAGGGCGCGATCAATGGGTTGAATACCAAGCGGAGAACGAAAGCCAAGCGGTTTCCCGTATCGAACTAACGTACAGCGATTACTCTTTCCTCGACTTTTTCACGCTGCAGCGCCTGTAAAGCAGGTATAAAAAAGGCCACCCGAAGGTGGCCTTAATGAACTAGAGAGTGTTCGAACTTACACGGCCGCAACAGGGCGCATGTACGAGATCGGTGCCGTGCTGGCATCTTCGAAAGTGACCACTTCCCAGGCATCGGTTTCAGCAATGAGCTTGCGCAGCAGCTGGTTGTTCAGCGCGTGCCCGGACTTGTAGCCCTTGAACTCGCCAATCAGGCTGTTGCCCAGCAGGTAGAGGTCGCCAATGGCGTCGAGAATCTTGTGCTTGACGAATTCGTCTTCATAACGAAGGCCGTCTTCGTTCAGCACGCCAGTCTCATCTACCACGATGGCGTTTTCGACACTGCCGCCCAACGCAAGGTTATGCTTGCGCAAGTACTCGATGTCCCGCATGAAACCGAAGGTGCGGGCACGGCTGACTTCTTTCACGAACGACGTGCTGGAGAAATCCACACTGGCGCTCTGGGTCCGGCCGCTGACGACCGGGTGATCGAAGTCGATCTCGAAGCTCACCTTGAACCCTTCGAAAGGCAGGAAGGTGGCGCGCTTGTCGCCCTCCTCCACTGTCACTTCGCGCAGGATGCGGATGAACTGTTTGGGTGCGTCCTGTTCTTCCAGGCCGGCAGACTGAATCAGGAATACAAAGGGTCCGGCGCTGCCATCCATGATCGGCACTTCCGAGGCGGAGAGCTCGACGTAGGCGTTATCGATGCCCAGGCCCGCCATGGCGGAGAGCAGGTGCTCGACCGTATCGACCTTGACGTCACCGTTGACCAGCGTCGTCGACATGGTTGTCTCGCCGACGTTGGCCGCGCGCGCCGGGATTTCGACCACGGGGTCGAGATCGGCGCGGCGGAAGACGATGCCGGTGTCAACAGGTGCAGGCTTCAGGGTCAGGTATACCTTCTCCCCGGAGTGCAGGCCGACACCTGTGGCACGGATGGTATTCTTCAGGGTGCGTTGTTTAATCATGGCATTGGCCGCTTCAGCGCAAATTGCGAACAGGTATCAACAAAGGCTGAGGATGATAACAGACCCAACCTTTGCTGAATACCAATCACCTTTATACCCCTGATAAATTCCATTAATCAGCCTGACGACGCAGGAAAGCCGGGATATCGAGGTAGTCCAGGTCATCCTGAGGGTTCAGTTTAGCTGCCGCAGCGGCACCCGCATGGGCCTGGTTGCGCATGACAGTCGGGCGCTCCAGGTCACGGTAGTTGACCGCAGGCTGCTCCTGGCGAACCGGTGCCGGGTTGGACGCTTCGTACGCCTGCTGAGCGGTCTGCAGGGTGTTGTCCACCACCTTGACCGGCTTCTCGATGCGCGCGCCCAGGCCAGTGGCGACCACGGTCACGTGCAGCTCATCGCGCATGTCCGGGTCGATCACGGTGCCAACCTTGACCATCGCGTGGTCGGAGGCGAAGGCTTCGATGATGCTACCCACGTCGGAGTACTCACCCAGCGACAGGTCAGGGCCGGCGGTGATGTTCACCAGGATGCCACGGGCGCCCTGCAGGTTGACGTCTTCCAGCAACGGGTTGCGGATCGCCGCCTCGGTCGCTTCACGCGCACGGTTCGGGCCGCTGGCGCAGCCAGTACCCATCATGGCCATGCCCATCTCGCCCATCACGGTGCGCACGTCGGCGAAGTCGACGTTGATCATGCCAGGGCGCTTGATGATGTCGGAAATACCGCGCACGGCACCGGCCAGTACGTCGTCAGCCTTGGCGAAGGCGGACAGCAGGCTGGCATCCTTGCCCAGGATGGTCAGCAGCTTCTCGTTGGGGATGGTGATCAGCGAGTCGACGCTCTCGGCCAGCATGCGGATGCCTTCATCGGCGATCTGCATACGTTTGCGGCCTTCGAACGGGAACGGACGGGTCACCACGGCAACGGTGAGGATGCCCATTTCCTTCGCCACTTCGGCGATGATCGGGGCTGCACCGGTACCGGTACCGCCACCCATGCCGGTGGTGATGAACACCATGTTGGTGCCCTGCAGCACCTCGGCAATGCGCTCACGGTCTTCCAGCGCGGCCTGACGGCCGACTTCCGGATTGGCACCCGCACCCAGGCCTTTGGTCACGCCAGTGCCCAATTGCAGGATGGTGCGCGCGCCAATGCTTTTCAGCGCCTGGGCATCGGTGTTGGCGCAGATGAATTCCACGCCTTCGATGCTGCTCTTGACCATGTGGTTGACGGCGTTGCCACCACCACCACCTACGCCGATCACCTTGATGACCGGACTTTGCGGGACGTTGTCTACGAGCTCGAACATTTTCCCTCTCCTTACAGTTCTCTAGTTGTCGCGCCTACCACTACTGCTTTGAAACTTAGAAATTGCCCTGGACCCAGCGCTTGAATCGCTCAAGCACTGGAGCCTTCGGTTCATCGCCATAGCTGTTGCTGCTGCTGTTGCTGTTACCGGTCAGGATCAAGTCCTCGGACTGCTTGAGCAGGCCGTAGGTGAGCAGGCCCACGCCGGTGGAATAGATCGGGTTGCGCACCACGTCGCTCAGCCCCCGAACGCTGTGCGGTACGCCCAGGCGTACCGGCATGTGGAAGATTTCTTCGGCCAGTTCCACGGCGCCTTCCATTTTCGCGGTGCCGCCGGTGAGGACGATGCCGGCCGGCACCAAATCCTCGTAGCCGCTGCGGCGCAGTTCGGCCTGGATCAGGGTGAAGAGCTCGTCGTAACGCGGCTCCACCACCTCGGCCAGGGCCTGGCGCGACAGCTCGCGCGGTGGCCGGTCACCCACGCTCGGCACCTTGATGGTTTCGCCGGCGCCGGCCAGCTTGGCCAGGGCGCAGGCGTAGCGGATCTTGATTTCCTCGGCGTACTGGGTCGGTGTACGCAGGGCCATGGCGATGTCGTTGGTGACCTGGTCGCCGGCAATCGGGATGACTGCGGTGTGACGGATCGCACCTTCGGTGAAGATGGCGATATCGGTGGTGCCACCGCCGATGTCCACCAGGCACACGCCGAGCTCTTTTTCGTCGTCGGTCAGCACCGAGTAGGCCGACGCCAGTTGCTCGAGGATGATGTCGTCGATTTCCAGGCCGCAACGGCGCACACACTTCTCGATGTTCTGCGCCGCGTTGACCGCACAGGTGACCACGTGGACCTTGGCTTCCAGGCGCACGCCGGACATGCCCAGTGGCTCGCGCACGCCTTCCTGGTTGTCGATGACGTAGTCCTGCGGCAGGGTGTGCAGTACGCGCTGGTCAGCTGGAATGGCCACGGCCTGGGCGGCGTCGAGCACGCGCTCGAGGTCGGCAACACTGACCTCACGGTCGCGGATGGCGACAATGCCGTGGGAGTTCAGGCTGCGAATGTGGTTGCCTGCCACGCCGACGAACGCCGAGTGGATACGGCAGCCGGCCATCAGCTGCGCTTCTTCCACCGCGCGCTGGATCGACTGCACGGTCGACTCGATGTTCACCACCACGCCTTTTTTCAGGCCGCGGGACGGATGGGTGCCGATCCCGACAATCTCCAGGGTGCCGTCTTCGCCCACTTCGCCCACCAGCGCCACCACCTTGGAGGTGCCAATGTCCAGCCCGACGATCATTTTGCCGCTATGCGCGTTTGCCATGGTCCTGCCTCTCTCTAATTCTTCGCAACGGCGGGTTGGGCCGTCGTCGGTGCAATCGGTTCCCGCCAACCAACGGCAAGTCCGTTGGCGTATCGCAGATCGATGCGGGCGATGTTGGTGATCTGCTCTTTAAGCGTCTTGTCGTAAATGGCAATGAAACGGCGCATCTTCTCCACCAGATGGTCGCGCCCCAGTAGCAATTCGATGCCTGGGCCGGTGCTGCCCGCACCGGTAGTCAGGAACCAGCTGCCGCGCTCGCGAAGCTCCAGGCGAGCGATGGAAAAGCCCATGGGGCGCAGCATCTGGCTCAAAACCTGATACTGCTGCATGACTTGCTGCTGAGCACGCTGCGGCCCGAACAGCTGCGGCAGGTGCTCATAGTTGGCCAGTTCGCGCGGGGTGAAGGCCTGGCCCTGGTTGTTGAGCAAGGCCTCGTCACCCCAGCGCGCCACTGGCAGCTGTTCTTCCAGGCGAATCACCACCTCGTCCGGCCACACGCGCCGTACCTCGGCATGGGCGATCCACGGCATCTGCTCGAGCTCCGCACGCATCGCCGGCAGGTCGACGCTGAAGAAGCTCGCCGCCATGAACGGGGCGATACGCTGCTGCACCGCCTGCTGGCTGATGTAGCTGAGGTCGCCCTGCACGGCGATCCGGGTGATCGGCCGGTCGGCATAAGGCATCAGGCGAATGGCGCCTTCATAGGCGCCGAAGCCTGCCGCGACCAGCAGCACCGGCCAGAGCAGGCGCTTGAGTCCACTGAAGTTGGCCTTGGGCAGGCGCGCCGACATGGGCTCGTTGGCCACCATTCGGCTGGCACCGCGCGGCACCGGCTTGCTACGGCCGGTGGCGGGTTGCTGATGACGTAACATCGCGCCTTGCATGGCTGTTAACCTCGCGTCTCGACGCTGGCAGCCAGGATCGCCAGCACCAGTTGCTGGAAGTCCAGGCCGGCCGCGCGGGCCGCCATGGGCACCAGGCTATGATCAGTCATGCCGGGTGCGGTGTTGACTTCGAGCAGCCAGAACTGGCCCTGCTCGTCCTGCATCACATCCAACCGCCCCCAGCCTTCGATGCCAATGGCATCGCAGGCGCGCGCGGTCAGGTCGATCAGTTCCTGTTCCTTGACGCTGTCCAGGCCGCACGGAATGCGGTACTGGGTATCGTTGGCGATGTACTTGGCGTCGTAGTCGTAGAACACGTGCGGCGTACCCAGGGCGATCGGCGGCAGCACCTGGCCACGCAGCACCGCAATGGTGAACTCCGGGCCGTGGATCCACTGCTCGACCAGAACCTGGGAATCGTATTTGGCGGCGTCCTGCCAGGCGGCGATCAATTCCTGCTCGCTGTTCACCTTGGCCATGCCGATGCTAGAGCCTTCATGGGCAGGTTTGACGATAAGCGGGAAGCCCAGTTCCGTACTGGCCACCACACAATCGCTTTCGCTGGCCAAAACCGCGTGGCGCGGGGTCGGAATACCCAGGCTCTGCCACACCTGCTTGGTGCGCAGCTTGTCCATGGCCAGGGCCGAAGCGAGGATACCGCTGCCGGTGTAAGGGATGCCCAGGCACTCGAGCAGGCCCTGCATGCTGCCGTCCTCACCGCCACGGCCGTGGAGGATGATGAACGCGCGGTCGATCTTCTCGCGTTGCAGGCGGTCGAGCAGGTCGTCGCCCACATCGATGGCGACGACGTCGACACCGGCGCTGGTCAAGGCTTCGATCACGGCGGCGCCGGACTTGAGCGAGACTTCACGCTCGGCGCTCTTGCCGCCGTAGAGCACCGCGACGCGGCCGAACGCCTTGACGTCCAGGGTCGAGTGCAGTGTGTCGTAGGCGCTGGTCATTTCGACTTCTCCTGCTTGGCGCCAGCGAACAGCGGGCTTTTCATCAATTGCGGGGCAAGGCCACCGACATCACCGGCGCCCTGGCAAAGCAGGATGTCGCCCGCGCGCAGCAGTGGCTGCACCAGCGGGGCGAGCTCGGCGCCACGCTCGATGTAGATCGGGTCCAGCTTGCCGCGCTGACGGATGCTGTGGCACAGCTGACGGCTGTCCGCCCCGGGGATCGGCTCTTCGCCGGCCGGGTAGACTTCCATCAACAGCAACACGTTGGCGTCGCCCAGTACCTGCACGAAGTCGTCGTACAGGTCGCGGGTGCGGCTGTAACGGTGCGGCTGGTAGACGATGACCAGGCGACGGCTCGGCCAGCCACCGCGCACGGCCTTGATGACTGCGGCGACTTCGGTCGGGTGGTGGCCATAGTCGTCGACCAGCATCACGCTGCCACCGTCGACCGGCAGCTCGCCGTAGACCTGGAAGCGTCGGCCGACACCCTGGAAGCCGGACAGCCCCTGGACGATGGCCTCGTCGCTGATGCCTTCGTCCGTGGCGATGGCAATGGTTGCCAGGGCATTGAGCACGTTGTGGTTGCCGGGCATGTTCACCGACACCTCCAGCGGCTCGCAGTCACGGCGCAGCACGGTGAAGTGCGTCTGCATGCCCTGCTGGCGCACGTTGATGGCGCGGATATCCGCCTCTTCGCTGAAGCCGTAGGTGACCGTCGGGCGTTTGACCTGCGGCAGGATCTCGCGCACCACCGGGTCGTCCAGGCACATCACCGCCAAACCGTAGAACGGCAGGTTGTGCAGGAACTCGACGAAGGTTTTCTTCAGTTTGTTGAAGTCGCCTTCGTAGGTCGCCATGTGGTCGGCATCGATGTTGGTGACCACGGCGACCATCGGCTGCAGGTGCAGGAAGCTGGCGTCGCTCTCGTCCGCTTCGGCGATCAGGTAGCGGCTGGTGCCGAGCTGGGCATTGGTGCCGGCCGCGGTCAGGCGCCCACCGATGACGAAGGTCGGGTCCAGGCCACCGGCGGCGAACACCGAGGCCAGCAGGCTGGTGGTGGTGGTCTTGCCGTGGGTACCGGCGACCGCAACGCCGTGGCGGTAGCGCATCAGCTCGGCAAGCATCTCGGCACGCGGCACCACCGGAATACGCCGCTCGAGGGCGGTGGCGACTTCCGGGTTGGCCGGGTTGATCGCGCTGGACACTACCAGCACATCGGCGGCGACTGCGTTCTCGGCACGGTGGCCGACGAAGATCTCGGCGCCAAACGACTCCAGGCGCTCGGTGACCGGCGACGCCTTGAGGTCGGAGCCGGACACTTCATAGCCCAGGTTCAGCAGCACTTCGGCGATGCCGCACATACCGACGCCGCCGATACCGACGAAGTGAATACGGCGGATACGGCCCATCTTCGGCTGGGGAATGGCTTTCTGGCTTTCAACCATGGGCCACCTCCAGGCAGATATCGACCACGGTGCTGGTTGCAGCAGGTTTGGCCAGGCGCCGTGCGGTGCCAGCCATGGTATTGAGTTTCTCGGGTTGCATCAGCACCTCGTTCAGGCGTTCAGCGAGCTGCGCTGCGCCAGTTGTCGCTTGTGGCATCAGGAAGGCCGCGCCCTCCCGAGCCAGATATTGGGCGTTGTAGGTCTGGTGGTCGTCGATCGCATGGGGCAACGGCACCAGCATCGAAGGCAGGCCCGCCGCCGCGAGTTCGCTGACGGTCAGGGCACCGGCCCGGCATACCACCATGTCGGCCCAGCCATAGGCTTGGGCCATGTCCGTGATGAAAGGCTCTACCTGAGCCTCGACGCCGACCTCGTGATAACGCTCGGCGGTGATCGGCGCGTGTTGCTTGCCAGCCTGGTGGAACACCTCTGGCCGCAGCGCCGCAGACACTTCGGACAGGGCCTTAGGCAACAATTTGTTCAATGGTTCCGCACCCAGGCTGCCGCCCATTACCAACAGGCGAGCACGGCGCTCGGAAAGGGGCGCACGTTGTGCATCCATGAACAACTCTGTGCGTACCGGATTGCCGGTGGTACGCAGCTTGTCATTGGCCTGGAACGTGCCCGGGAAAGCTTCGCAGACCCGCGCCGAGAGTGGCACCAGCAGCCGATTGGCGGTACCCGCACGGGCGTTCTGCTCGTGGATCACCAGCGGCACACCGCACAGCCGCGCGGCCACACCGCCGGGCCCGGTCACATAGCCGCCGAAGCCCAGCACACACACCGGCTTGAGCTGACGAATGATGCGCCGTGCCTGCAGCACGGCCTTGACCAGGGTGAACGGCGCCTTGAGCAACGACAGCTTGCCCTTGCCGCGCAGGCCGCTGACCTGGATCAGGTGCAACGGCAGGCCGGCCTGGGGCACCAGTTCGTTCTCGATGCCTTTCGGCGTGCCCAGCCAGTGCACGCTGTAACCGCGTGCCTGGAACTCGCGAGCGCAGGCCAGGGCCGGGAACACGTGGCCCCCGGTGCCGCCTGCCATGATCAGTACGTTCTTGCCGTCAGCGGCCATGACTGGTCTCCTCGGCAAAATCGCTTTCATTGAATTCATGTTCCTCGCTGCCCAGGTGCGTGCGGCTCTCCCACTCGATACGCAGCAGCAACCCCACGCAGGCACAGCAGATCACCAGCGAGCTGCCCCCGTAGCTGAGGAACGGCAAGGTCAGGCCCTTGGTCGGCAGCAGGCCGACGTTCACCCCGATGTTGATCAGGAACTGGCCGATCCACAGGAAGGCCAGGCCGAACGCCATGTAGGCGGCAAAGAACTGCTTGGCTTTTTCGGCCCACAAGCCGATGTAAAGAGCACGCACGGTGACGAAGACGAACAGCGCGATGGTGACCAGCGAGCCGACCACGCCGAGCTCTTCGGCCAGCACCGAGAACACGAAGTCGGTGTGCGCCTCGGGCAGGTAGAACTGCTTCTGCACGCTGTTGCCCAAGCCAACGCCCAGCCACTCACCGCGACCAAAGGCAATCAGCGCCTGGGTCAGCTGGTAGCCCGAACCGAACTGGTCGGACCAGGGGTCGGTAAAGGTGATCAGGCGCGCCATTCGATACGGCTGCGCCTGCACCAGGACAAACACCGCGACCACCGCCAGCACCACCATCAGGCTGAAGCGGAACAACCCCACACCGCCGAGAAACAGCATGGCCGCCGCAGCGCCCATCATCACCACGGTGGCGCCGAAGTCTGGCTCCATCAGCAGCAGGCCGGCCATTGGCAGCAGCACGATGAACGGTTTGAAGAAGCCCATCCAGCTCTCGCGCACCTCGGTCTGCCGGCGCACCAGGTAGCCGGCCAGGTAGATGACCACGAAGACCTTGGCAATTTCCGAAGGCTGGACGTTGAAGAAGCTGAAGCCGATCCAGCGCATGGAACCGTTCACTTCGCGGCCGATGCCGGGCACCAGCACCAGCACCAGCAAGCCGAAGGCGCCCAGCAGCATCATGAAGCCCATGCGCTGCCAGGTAGCGATCGGTACCAGCATGGTGGCGCCGCAGGCGAACAGGCCGATGGCCACGTACACCAGGTGGCGGAACATGTGGTAAAGCGGGTTGCCCGACTGCACCGCAGCCACTTCCGAAGAGGCCGAGGTGATCATCACCAGGCCCAGGCCCAGCAATGCCAGGCAACCGGCGAGCATCGCGAAGTCGAGGTCGATGCCACGGCCGCTGATCAGCGGCGACGGGTACGGCTTGAAGATGCCCAGGATCATGCCAGCCCTCCCGCCGCTTGGGCGAACAGCCGCCCGCGTTCTTCAAAGTTCTTGAACATGTCGAGGCTGGCGCAGGCTGGCGACAACAGCACCGCATCGCCCGGCTGAGCCAAGGCGGCGCACTGCTCGACGGCCTCATCCAGGGTCTTGACCCGGACCTGCTGCACACCCTCACCCAGTGCTTCGGCCAGGCGCTCGGCATCACGGCCCAGCAGCACCACTGCACGGCAGAAGCGCGCCACCGGTGCACGCAGCGCTGCGAAATCGGCACCTTTGCCGTCGCCGCCGGCAATCAGCACCAGCTTGCCGGTGATGTCCGCGCCCAGGCCTTCGATGGCGGCCAGCGCGGCCCCCACGTTGGTGGCCTTGGAATCGTCGTACCAGTTGACGCCATTGCGCTCGCGAACCCACTGGCAACGATGGGCCAGGCCGCCAAATTCACGCAGGGCTTCGATCATCGGCGCAAACGGCAAGCCGGCCGCATGGCCGAGGGCCAGGGCCGCGAGGGCGTTGCTCTGGTTGTGCGCGCCACGCACTTTCAGTTCGCGAACCGGCATCAGGTTCTGGAATTCGAAGGCCAGGTACTTCTCGCCATCGACCTCGCGCAGGCCAAAGGCCTTGAAGTCGGGCGGGTTCAGACCAAAGCTCCAGCACGGCCGGCCTTCCACCGGCAATGGCCGGCTCAGGGCGTCCTGGCGGTTCACCACCACCTGGTGGGCGCCCCGGAAGATCCGATGCTTGGCCAGGTGATAGGCCGGCAGGCCGCTGTAGCGGTCCATGTGGTCTTCGCTGACGTTCAGCACGGTGGCCACTTCGGCATTGAGCTGGTCAGTGGTTTCCAGCTGGAAGCTGGACAACTCCAGCACATACAGCTCCACCTCATCCCCGAGCAAGTCGAGGGCCGGCGTACCGAGGTTGCCGCCCACGGCCACACGCTTGCCCGCCTTGGCAGCCATTTCCCCGACCAGGGTGGTGACGGTGCTTTTGGCGTTGGAGCCGCTGATGGCGATGATCGGCGCCTTGGCATGGCGGGCGAACAGCTCGATGTCACCCGACAGGGCCACACCGCGCGCCGCGGCCTGCTGCAGCGCCGGGGTGGACAATGCCAGGCCCGGGCTCACGTACAGTTCGTTGGCGCGGCAGAGGAAGTCCACGTCCAGCTCGCCACAGCGCACTTCCACCTGCGGGTAATCACGGCGCAGGGTGTCCAGTTCCGGCGGTTGCTCGCGGGTGTCGGCGACCGCAAAGGCAATGCCCCGGCTCGCCAGGAAGCGAACCAGGGACATGCCGCTCTTGCCGAGGCCGACAACGATGCGGAATTGGTCGGAAGCGATCAGTGACACGCTCATCTACCTCAGTTTCAGGGTTGCAAGGCCGACCAGCACCAGAATCACGGTGATGATCCAGAAACGGACGATCACCCGTGGCTCAGGCCAGCCCTTGAGTTCAAAGTGGTGGTGAATCGGCGCCATGCGGAACACGCGCTTGCCGGTCAACTTGAAGGAGGCGACCTGGATCACCACCGACAGGGTTTCCATGACGAATACGCCACCCATGATGAACAGTACGATTTCCTGGCGGACGATCACCGCGATGGTGCCCAGTGCGGCGCCCAGCGCCAGGGCACCGACGTCGCCCATGAAGACCTGGGCCGGGTAAGTGTTGAACCACAGGAAGCCCAGGCCCGCACCGATCAGCGCGCCGCAGAACACGATCAGCTCGCCCGAACCCGGCACATACGGGATCAGCAGGTATTCGGCGAACTTCACGTTGCCCGACAGGTAGCAGAAGATGCCCAGGGCACCGCCCACCATGACCGTTGGCATGATGGCCAGGCCGTCGAGGCCGTCGGTGAGGTTGACCGCGTTGCTCGAACCGACGATCACGAAGTAGGTCAGGACGACGAAGCCGATGCCCAGCGGAATGGTGACATCCTTGATGAACGGCACGATCAGCGTGGTCTCGACGCTGGTCGGGGCGGTCTTGTAAAGGAAGATCGCCGCAGCCAGGCCGAACACCGACTGCCAGAAGTACTTCCAGCGGCTAGGCAAGCCACGGGAGTTCTTCTCGATCACCTTGCGGTAGTCGTCGACCCAACCGATGGCGCCAAACGCCAGGGTGACGATCAGCACGACCCACACGTAGCGGTTGGACAGGTCGGCCCACAGCAGGGTGCTGATCGCGATGGCCGACAGGATCAGCGCGCCGCCCATGGTCGGGGTGCCGGATTTGGACAAGTGCGATTGCGGGCCGTCATTACGGACGGCCTGACCGATCTGGCGAATCTGCAGGGTACGGATCATCCACGGGCCCAGCCACAGCGCCAGCGACAACGCAGTCAGTACACCGAGAATCCCGCGCAGGGACAGGTACTGGAAGACCGCGAAGCCTTTATGGAACTGTTGCAGATACTCAGCCAACAGCAGCAGCATTAATGTTTCTCCCCGCTGGCACCGCACAATGCCGCCACGACGTTTTCCATCGCAGCGCTGCGCGAGCCCTTGATCAAGATAGTGGTGTCACTGGCATTTTCGGCGCGAACCGCGTCGATCAGCTCAGCTTGAGTAGCGAAATGACGGCCATTGGCGCCGAACGCCTTGACCGCGTATGTCATGTTGGAACCCACAGCGTACAGGGCATCGACCTTGCCACGCGCATAGTCACCCACCTGACGGTGGCCTTCCTCCGCCCATTGACCCAATTCGCCGATATCCCCAAGCACCAGGACGGTGCGTCCGGAAAAGCCGGCGAGTATATCAATGGCCGCGCACATCGAGGTGGGATTTGCGTTGTAACTGTCGTCGATTACCCGCACACCGTTCGGCGCGATCTGCGCCACGGTGCGGCCCTTGACCGGTTGCACGGCATTCAGGCCAGCGGCAATGCCGCTCAGGCTCAGACCGACGGCGTGGGCAGCCGCCGCCGCGGCCAATGCGTTGCTGACGTTGTGCTCGCCCAGGACGTTGAGTTGCACCGCAACCGAGTCCCCGGCGCCATGCAGCGTGAAGGACGGACAGCCACGCGCATCGCGGTCGATGCCAGTGGCGTAGAAGTCGGCGCGGCCATCGTTGCGGGCGAAACTGATGACCCTGTGCGCACCGGCACGCGCCTTCCAGATGGCAAAAGCCTTGTCGTCCAGATTGAGGATGGCCGTGCCGCCCTCGCCCAGGCCTTCGAGGATCTCGCCCTTGGCCTCGACGATTTTCTCCGGGCCGCCGAACTCGCCGACATGGGCAGTACCGGCGTTATTGATGACCACCACGTGCGGCTGGGTCAGGCCGACGGTGTAGCGGATCTCGCCAATGCGCGAAGCGCCCAGCTCGATCACCGCAGCGCTGTGCTCCGGGGCGATTTCCAGCAGGGTCAGCGGGGCACCGAGGTCATTGTTCAGGTTACCACGGGTGGCATGCACCAGGCCACGGGTACGCAGGATGCTGGCCAGCATCTCCTTGACCGTGGTCTTGCCGCTGGAACCGGTGATGGCCACGACCGGCTTGTCGAACGCGGCGCGATTCAAGGCACCCAGTTGCCCCAGCGCGACACGGCAG
Organism: Pseudomonas sp. SWRI77; assembly: GCF_014269105.1. Classification (NCBI taxonomy): domain Bacteria; kingdom Pseudomonadati; phylum Pseudomonadota; class Gammaproteobacteria; order Pseudomonadales; family Pseudomonadaceae; genus Pseudomonas; species Pseudomonas sp. SWRI77. Next base: position 106,028 of record NZ_JABWRV010000020.1, read on the forward strand.
TCCTTGACCAGCAGCTGCGGCAGGTCGACATCGGCCACTTCACGCTCGACCAGCGCCGCTACGGCACCTTTTTCCTTTACATCGGCCAGGTAATCGTGGCCATCGAAACGCGGGCCTGTCAGGGCGACGAACAGTTGCCCGGCACTGACGCTGCGGCTGTCGATGCTGACGCCGCCGAAGCTGGCGTCGGCACCCACCACGCGAGCACTCAGCGCCGTGGTCAGCTGACTGAGTGTCATGGGCTTAAGCATGTGGAGCCTCCCAGGCTGCAAGTGCCTTCTCGGCTTCGACCAGATCGGAGAAATCGTGGCGCTCGCCACGGATCTCCTGGTAATCCTCATGGCCCTTGCCGGCCAGGACGATAACGTCATCGGCGGCGGCAGTGGCGATCAAGTGGGCAATGGCTTCGCCGCGGCCAGCGACGAACTCGACGTGCTCCGGCTTGGCAAAGCCAGGGCGGATATCGTCGAAGATCCGCAGCGGGTCTTCGCTGCGCGGGTTGTCATCGGTGACCAGCACGCGGTCAGCCAGGCGCTCGGCCACTTCGGCCATCAGCGGGCGCTTGCCACGGTCACGGTCGCCACCGCAGCCGAACAGGCACAGCAACTTGCCGTGTGCGTGCGGGCGCAGGGCCTCGAGTACTTTTTCCAAGGCATCCGGCGTGTGGGCGTAGTCGACCACCACCAGCGGTTTGTCGCCGCCACCCAGGCGCTGCATGCGGCCAACCGGCCCTTGCAACTGGGGGGTGACCTTGAGGATTTCGTCCAGCGAATAATCCAGTGCCAGCAGCGTTGCCACTGCCGCGAGCATGTTGCTCAGGTTGAAACGGCCAAGCAGTTGGCTGCGCAAGGTGCGCTCACCCTGGGCGCTCACGAGGATTGCGCGCACGCCATCGTCATCGAACGTGGCTTCACGGCAATACAACGAAGCCTCCGGATTCTCCAGGCTATAGCTGAGCAGCCGGGTCTCGATATGATCGGTACTCGGACGACGGGCATAGGCCGCCGCCAGGCGGCGACCAAAGTCGTCATCCAGGTTGACCACCTGGCAACGCAGGCTGCGCCAGGCGAACAGCTTGGCCTTGGCGGCCTCATAGGCCTCCATGCTGCCGTGGTAATCCAGGTGATCGCGGGACAGGTTGGTCATTACCGCGATATCGAATTCCAGCGCAGCGACACGCCCCTGCTCCAAGGCATGCGAGGACACCTCCATCGCCACGGCCTTGGCGCCGCCCTTTTTCAGGTCGTACAGCGTCGACTGCACCGCGATCGGGTCTGGCGTGGTCAGGCGGCCGCTCTGCAGCTCACCATAGAAACCGGTACCCAACGTGCCGATCAGGCCGCAACGCTGGCCCAGCACATCAAGCGCCTGGGCCACCAGTTGCGTGACACTGGTCTTGCCGTTGGTGCCGGTCACCCCGACCAGGTTCAACTGACGGCTTGGCTCGCCATAGAAGCGACCGGCGATATCCGACAGCTGGGCGATCAGCCCCTTGACCGGAATCAGCGGCATCTCGGTGATCGGCAACACGGTCGCGCCCTGCTCTTCATAGGCTACCGCGGCGGCGCCACGGGCCAGTGCGTCGGCGATATGGTCACGGCCATCGACCTTGGCACCCGGCACAGCCAGGAACAGATCACCCGGGCGCACGGCACGGCTGTCCAGGGTCAGCTCGCGGATCAGCGGATCGCGGCTGGCGTGGGCGAAAAGCTTGCTCAGTGGCATTGTCATCATCCACGCCCTCCCTTGGCGTCTGCTGCATTGACTTGTGGTTGTGCGGTTGCTGGCGGCGGCAGGTTGTCTGGCGGCACGTTCATCAAACGCAAGGTGCCCGACATGACCTTGCTGAACACAGGCGCCGATACCAGGCCACCGAAGTAGCCGCCCTTGCTCGGTTCGTCGATGACTACGACGATCGCGTAACGCGGGTCGCTCATCGGGCCGAAGCCTGCGAACAGCGAGCGGTAGGCGTTCTCGGTGTAGCCCTTGGAGCCAACGGTCGCCTTACGCGCCGTACCCGACTTGCCACCCACGTGATAGAACGGCACCTGGGCACGGAACACCCCGCGCGGCGCCTCGATCACTTGCTGCAGCATGCCCTGGACGGTTTCGGCAGTTTCTTTCGGAATCGCCTGAACGGCCTCGGGTGCCTTGTCCACCTTGAGGATCGACAGCGGCACCATCTTGCCGTCGTTGGCCAGCGCCGCGTAGGCATGCACCAATTGCAACGCAGTAACCGACACGCCATAGCCGTAGGACAGGGTCGCGGTCTCGGCCTTGCGCCACTCACGGTGGTTAGGCAGGTTGCCCACCCGCTCGCCCGGGAAGCCCAGGCCAGTGTATTGCCCCAGGCCGACCTGGGACATGACCCGGTAGATGGCCTCGCCGCCGATATCGAAGGCGATCTTGCTCATGCCGACGTTACTGGAGTTGATCAGGATGCCGGTCAGGTCGAGGATCGGGCCCTCGCTGCGGGAAACGTCCTTGATCGTGTAGCGACCGATCTGCAGGCTGCCCGGGTAGACCTCGACCTTGTCGGTGATCTTCCAGCGCCCGCTCTGCAGCGCCGCGCTCATGGAAATCGGCTTCACGGTCGAGCCGGGTTCGAACACGTCGATGATCGCCCGGTTGCGCATCGCGGCAGGGAACATGCTGCGGCGGTTGTTCGGGTTGTAGGTCGGCTGGTTGACCATGGCCAGCACTTCGCCAGTCTTGACGTCCATGATCACCAGGCTGCCGGCCTTGGCTTCCTGTTCGGCGATGGCGTTGCGCAGCTCACGGGTGGCCAGGTATTGCAGGCGCAGGTCTATCGACAACGCCAAGGTCTTACCGGCCTTGGCGTTTTTGGTTACCTGAATGTCCTTGATCAGCCGGCCACGCCGGTCCTTGATCACCTGTCGCTTGCCGGGCACGCCGGCCAGCCATTCGTCATAGGCCAGCTCTACCCCTTCACGCCCGTGGTCATCGAGGTCGGTGAAGCCGACCATGTGCGCGGTGACATCACCGGCGGGATAGAAGCGGCGGAACTCTTCCAGGCCATAGACACCCGGCACTTTCAGGTCGAGCACATGCTGGCCCTGCTCCGGGGTCAGGCCGCGGACCAGGTAGATGAATTCTTTGCTGGCCTGCTGGGTCAGGCGCTCGGTCAGTTGCTGGGGGTTCTGCCCAAGGGCGGCTGCCAGTTGCGGCCAGCGTTCTTTGGACGCCTGCATTTCCTTGGGGTTGGCCCACAAGGTGGTAACCGGGGTGCTGACCGCCAGCGGCTCACCGTTGCGGTCAGTGATCAGGCCACGGTGCGCCGGGATGGGAATATGGCGCAGGCTGCGCGCATCGCCCTGCCCCTTGAGGAAGTCACGGTCGACCACCTGCAGGTCGATGATGCGCCAGCAGATGGCACCGACCATCAACGCCAGCAAGCCGATCACCACCCGGAAGCGCCAGGGGTAGAGTGCGCCTTCGAGCTTCATCATGGCGCCACCATCCGCACTTCGTCGGCTGCGGGCACGCGCATTTTCAGCTGCTCGGACGCCAGGCTCTCGATGCGGCTGGACGCCGTCCAGGTGCTCTGTTCAAGGATCAGACGCCCCCACTCGGCCTGCGCCTTGTCGCGCTCGCTCAACTCGCCGTACAGGGTGTTGAGCAACTGACGGTTCCAGTGGGCGCTGTAAGACACGGCGATGGCCGAAACCAGAACACCGACGAACAGCAGAAGCATCAGGAAGCTTCCGCCTGGCAATGGCTTGGCAAACAGCCTGCTCACCGCAGCTTCTCCGCCACCCGCATCACGGCGCTGCGCGACCGCGGGTTGGCCTTGAGCTCGGCCTCGGAAGCGAACTGCGCCTTGCCGATGAGCTTGATCTTGGGTTCGAAGGCCTTGTGCTGTACCGGCAGGTTGCGCGGCAGGTTGTCTGCCTCGCCCTTGACCAGCTTGCGCATGAACAGCTTGACGATGCGGTCTTCGAGCGAGTGGAAGCTGATAACGACCAGGCGGCCGCCAACTTCCAGCGACTCGAGCGCCGCGTCAAGGCCGGTTTCGAGGTCACCCAGTTCGTTGTTGACGTGGATGCGCAGGCCCTGGAAGGCGCGGGTGGCGGGGTTCTTGCCCTTCTCCCAGGCCGGGTTGGCGACCTTGAGCACTTCGGCAAGGTCGGCGGTACGGGTGAACGGCTGCTTTTCGCGACGTTCCACCACGGCACGCGCCATACGCCCGGAAAAACGCTCCTCGCCGTATTCCTTGAACACGCGGGCGATTTCCTCGACCGGCGCGCTGGCGATGAACTCGGCGGCGCTGACCCCGATACCGGGGTTCATGCGCATGTCCAGCGGGCCGTCATTGAGGAAGCTGAAGCCACGCTCTGGGTCATCCAACTGCGGCGAAGATACCCCCAGGTCGAGCAGCACACCGCTGACCTTGCCGGCCATGCCGCGCTCAGCCACTTCCGCGCCGAGCTCGGCAAAGCTGCGCTGCACAATGACAAAGCGGCCGTCTTCGGCCGCCAGCGCTTGCCCTGTGGCAATCGCTTGTGGGTCTTTGTCGAAGCCCAGCAGCCGCCCTTGCGGCCCAAGCTTGCTGAGAATCAGACGGCTGTGTCCGCCCCGGCCGAAGGTACCGTCCAGATAGCAACCGTCGGCGCGCAGGGCCAATGCCTCGACAGCTTCGTCGAGCAGGACGGTAATGTGGTTGAAGCCGCTATCTATGGTCACAGGATCAGGTCACGCAATTCGTCGGGCATGGCGCCCGGTTGTTGAATAGCTGCAAGGTCGGCTGCCGAAACCGTGTTCCAGGCATCTTCATCCCACAGCTGGAATTTGTTCAGTTGCCCCACCAGCATCGCCTTCTTGTCGAGCTTGGCGTACTCACGCAAACGGGGCGGAACCAGGAAGCGCCCACTGCCATCGAGCTCCAGGTCAACCGCATTGCCGATCAGCAAACGCTGCAGGCGGCGGTTTTCCTCACGCAATGACGGCAAGGCACGCAACTTGGCTTCTATCTGTTCCCACTCATCGAGGGGGTAAACACACAAGCAGGGGTCTACAGCGTCGATGGTCACGATCAGCTGGCCATTGCAACGCGAATCGAGCTCGTCGCGGTACCGGCTCGGCATGGCGAGACGGCCTTTGGCATCGAGGCTGACGGCATTGGCTCCGCGGAACACGGCTGCGATTCCCCACAATGGTAGCTTTTTTGTGCCAGAAAACCCACTTCATCCCACTTTCTGCCACTTGCGCACACTATAGGAATCCGCCCGCCGCACCGTCAAGGCACGTTCATAAGGAAAAGCCTTACAGGACCGAGATTTAGCGCGATAAAGGAATGTGGAAGGACTTCAGGGAGGAAAAAAACACGAGAAAAATCAAACCCACGCAAGCGAATGGAGTTCGAAGTTAAAGTGATTTATTAAGAGTAAGATTTTTTCGGTATTACCAGAGTGCGCCTGCTATCGATTCAAGCAGGGAGGGAGAGGTGGAGAGTCGATCTGTAAGCCGGGTTTTGTCGAGGACAGTCATTCCTCTACGACGGCCATCACTGGACGCCTCTAGCAACCTACCCGGTTCCGACGCGGGCCACGCCTAATGGAACCCTATTTGGTCTTGCTCCGAGTGGGGTTTACCTAGCCACGAACTGTTGCCAGCCGTGCGGTGCGCTCTTACCGCACCTTTTCACCCTTACCGGCACCGAAGTGCTTAGGCGGTTATTTTCTGTGGCACTTTCCGTAGGCTCGCGCCTCCCAGGCGTTACCTGGCACTCTGCCCTATGGAGCCCGGACTTTCCTCCCCCTGCTGTTTCGCAACAAAAGCTGCGGAACAAAAACAGGCAGCGACTGTCCGATCGACTCTCCGCCGACAAGATTAACGGTACACGCGGTCAAGAACAAGCGATACCGCAAACTATATCAAATGGCCACTACTCTGCTTTCTGTTTTTCCAGGGCAAGTTGATACAACAGGTTCTTGCGTACACCGGTAATTTCCGCCGCAAGTGCCGCCGCCCGTTTGAGCGGCAACTCCGCCAACAGCAAGTCCAGCACCCGCTGCGCTTCGGTACTGATCGCCTGCTCGCCCTCGGGCGCGCTCCAGCCACCGACCAGCACCACGCATTCCCCGCGCTGCTGATTGCTGTCGCCCGCGACAAACGCCCGCAGCTCGGCCAACGGCAAGCCCTTGAGGGTCTCGAAGGTTTTGGTCAGCTCGCGCGCCAGCAGCGCCGGGCGCCCGCCACCGAACACCGCCTCCATGTCCTCCAGGCACTCGAGGATACGGTGAGGGGCCTCGTAGAAGATCAGCGTGCGTGGCTCTTCCTTGACCTGCTCCAGCCGCGCACGGCGCCCCGCCATCTTGGCTGGCAAAAAGCCTTCGAAGATGAAACGGTCAGAGGGCAGGCCCGCCGCCGACAGCGCGGCAATCAGCGCGCATGCACCCGGTACCGGCACCACACTCACCCCCGCCGCCCGCGCCTGACGCACCAGGTGGTAGCCAGGGTCGGAAATCAACGGTGTGCCGGCGTCGGAAACCAGCGCGACATTGTCGCCGGCCAACAACCGGGTCAGGAACCGACCGCCCTCGTCGCGCTCGTTGTGCTCATGGCACGCCGCCAGCGGCGTGTCGATACCGAAATGCTGCAGCAGACGGATCGAGTGGCGCGTGTCCTCGGCCGCGATCAGGGCGACATCCGCCAGCACCTTCAGCGCCCTGGCGCTCATGTCGTCGAGGTTGCCGATGGGCGTTGCGACCACATACAGCGTACCCACGGTGGATTTCGAAGCCCCTGCCACATCAGTCACTGCGCACACCTGTCTTTCGGATCAAAGGCGCCATTGTAGCCCGACCGCCCGTAACAGGGCGCAAAGAACTTCGCAGGCGTTCATCGGCCAGCGACCTATAGTGAAGGATCAGCATCAGCAAGATCGCGCCCCGGCCAGTGCTTGGGTACAATTGCCGGCCAACTTGATCGAGTAACAGGACCTTTACATGATCGCTTGCCTGCGGCTGCTCTCAGCCCTCTGCCTCGCTACCCTGCTGGCAGCCTGCGCCAGCTCGCCCTCATCCAGCCTGGGCGAGCTGCCACGCACCCCGGACGCCAGCATCGAGCAACTGCTCGAAAAGGCCGCCTCCAGCAAGTCTGCGGAAGATGCCGCCCTGCTGCGCCTGAGCGCCGCAGACCTGGCGTACAAGCAGAAGGACTACCCGCGCGCCGCACGCATTCTCGAGCAGGTCCCGATGGACACGCTCAAGCCCGCACAGCAAGTGTTCGCCAGCACCCTTGGCGCCGAGCTGGCCATGAGCCGCAACCAGCCCAAGGCGGCCCTCACCGCCCTGTCGCACCCTAGCCTGCAGCGTGTCGCCGAGCTGCCGGCAGAACAGCAGGTACGCACCTACAGCGTCCACGCCGCCGCCCTCGAAGCCGACGGCCAGGCCCTGGCCGCAGCCCAGCAGCGCGTGCTGCTTGCCCCGCTGCTCAGCGGCCAGGCCGCCAGCGCCAACAACGACTCGATCTGGGCGCTGGTCGCCGCGCTGCCGTCAGAACAGCTGCAGCAGCCAGCCAACGACCCGGTACTCGCCGGCTGGACCAGCCTGGCCCTGGCCGTGAAAACCGCCGGCACCCTGGAGCAACAGCAAGCCGCCATCGACACCTGGCGCCAGCAGCACCCGGACCACCCTGCCGCCCAGCAACTGCCGGTGGCGCTGGCCAAGCTCAAGGAGCTGGCCAGCCAGCCATTGACCAAGATTGCCCTGCTGCTGCCCCAGGAAGGCCCATTGGCAGGCGTCGCACGCGCACTGCGTGATGGCTTCATGGCCGCCCACTTCCAGGCTCAGCAGTCTGGCCAGCCGGCCCCCGCCGTGCAGGTATACGACAGCTCCCGCATCACCTCGGTTGACGACTTCTACCGCCAGGCCCAGGCCGATGGCGTGCAACTGGTAGTCGGCCCACTGGAAAAACCCCTGGTGAAAAAGCTCGCTGCCAATGCGCAACTGCCAATCACCACGCTTGCCCTGAACTACGCAGACGCCGGCCAGACAGCCCCGCCGCAGCTCTTCCAGTTCGGCCTCGCTGCCGAGGATGAAGCCCGCGAAGTCTCACGTCGCGCCCGCGCCGACGGCATGGTCCGCGCCGTCGCGCTGGTACCGAGCGGCGAGTGGGGTGACCGTGTGCTCGCCGCCTTCCGCAAAGACTGGGAAAGCAACGGCGGCACCCTGCTCGCCGCCGAACGCATCGCGCAGCCCGTCGCCCTGGCCCAGCAGATTGCCGACCTGTTCCAGCTGCGCCAGAGCGAAGGCCGCGCCAAGAGCCTGCAGAGCACCGTGGGCGGCAACATCGCCGCGCAGCCATCGCGCCGTCAGGACATCGACTTCATCTTCCTCGCCTCGACGCCGCAACAGGCCCAGCAGATCAAGCCGACCCTGAACTTCCAGTACGCCGGCGACGTACCGGTCTATGCCACCTCGAACCTGTACAGCGCCAGCGGTGACGTCAACCAGTACAACGACATGAACGGCATCCGCTTCTGCGAAACACCGTGGCTGCTCGACACCAGCAACAGCCTGCGCCAGCAGGTGGTGCAGCAATGGCCGCAAGCCGCCGGCAGCCTCGGCCGCCTGTACGCCATGGGCGTGGATGCCTACAGCCTGGCACCGCGCCTGGGCCAACTGAAAGCCCTGCCGGACAACCGCGTACAAGGGCTTTCGGGCAGCCTCAGCATGAACGCCAACCAGCGTATCGAGCGCCAGCTGCCTTGGGCCGAGTTCTCTGGCGGCCAGGTCAAGCGCCTGCCAGACACCGCCCGTTGATGCCAGACGCATCGCCCTCCCAGGCCGGTCAGGCAGCCGAAAACCAAGCCCTTGAGTTCCTTCAAGGGCAAGGCCTCAGGCTGCTGACGCGCAATTGGCGATGCAAAGGCGGTGAGCTTGATCTGGTCATGCTCGACGCCGATACAGTAGTATTCGTCGAAGTCCGCTACCGGTTGCACGCGAGCTTCGGTGGCGCCCTCGGCAGCATCGACGGGCGCAAGCAGAAACGGCTGGTGCTGGCTGCCAGCCTTTTCCTGCAAAAGGAGCCGCGCTGGGCCGCACAACCCTGCCGCTTCGACGTTGTCGCCCTGCAGGGCAGCCACCATGCAGGCAGACCGCTTCAATGGCTGAAAAACGCCTTCGAATGCTGAACCCACTTCGTATTTTTTGCTCTATGTTTCGCGGGCTGGTCTTTGTTGCGCGCCGCGCCGGCCACCGCCCCACTTAAGGTCACCAGATGGACATGCAATCCCGAATTCGCCGGCTGTTCCAGGCCAGCATCGATACCAAGCAACAGGCAATGGACATCCTGGCACCGCACATCGAGCAGGCCAGCCTGGTCATGGTCAATGCGCTTCTCAACGAGGGCAAGATGCTCGCTTGCGGCAACGGCGGCTCGGCCGGCGATGCCCAGCACTTCTCGTCGGAGCTGCTCAACCGCTTCGAGCGCGAGCGCCCGAGCCTGCCGGCCATAGCACTGACCACCGACAGCTCGACGCTGACCTCGATCGCCAATGACTACAGCTACAACGAAGTCTTTTCCAAGCAGATCCGCGCCCTGGGCCAGCCCGGCGATGTGCTGCTGGCGATTTCCACCAGCGGCAACTCGGCCAACGTGATTCAAGCGATCCAGGCCGCACATGATCGCGAAATGATTGTCGTAGCATTGACCGGGCGTGACGGCGGCGGCATGGCTTCGCTGCTGCTGCCCGAGGACGTGGAAATCCGCGTGCCTTCGACGGTCACCGCACGTATCCAGGAAGTCCACCTGCTGGCGATCCACTGCCTGTGCGATCTGATCGACAGCCAATTGTTCGGGAGTGAAGAATGACCCCTATGCGCCTCGGCCTGATGGCCCTGACCCTGTGCCTGAGCGTCACCGGCTGCAGCTCGGTGCTGACCTCGACCCGTAACTCGCCGATCGAGGACGATCGCGGCACGCGCACCATCGGCAGCAAGATCGATGACTCGCTGATCGAAACCAAGGCTGCGGTCAATATTTCCAAAGCCAGCCCAGACCTCGACAAGGGCTCGCACATCGTTGTCAGCAGCTACAACGGCATCGTCCTGCTTGCCGGCCAGACCCCTCGCGCCGAGCTCAAGAGCCTGGCCGAGCAAACGGCTGGCCAGGTGCAGCGCGTGAAGAAGGTGCACAACGAACTGCAGGTGATGCAGCCCTCCTCCATCCTGGCGCGCAACAACGACGCCTGGCTGACCACCAAGATCAAGACGCAGATGCTGACTGACAACGCCGTGCCAAGCTCGCGCATCAAGGTGATTACCGAGAACGGTATCGTCTACCTGCTCGGCCTGGTGACCCAACAGGAGGCCAATGCTGCCACCGGCGTGGTACAGGGCGTGTCGGGCGTGCAGAAGATCGTCAAACTGTTCGAGTACATCGACTGATTGACGGGCTGCCTGAACCGACCTCTTCGCGGTTGACCCGCGAAGGGCCGGCACAGGCAGCAACGTTGCTCCAATCCTTCCAGATACCCAGGAAACACCGCATGAAAAAGCTTCTGCTGCCTGCCCTGCTGTTTGGCACCTTCGCCACCCTGGCTGGCTGCTCCACCCCAAGCCTGATCACCCTTAACGACGGCCGTGAAATGCAGGCTGTCGACGCTCCGAAGTTCGAAAAGGACTCCGGTTTCTACGAGTTCCAGCAACTCGACGGCAAACGCACCCGCATCAACAAAGACCAGGTACGCACCATCAGCGACCTGTAATCGCAGGCGCGCTGCAAATAAAAAGGCGATCCGGTTGGATCGCCTTTTTTGTTACTTGACCACTTTCAGGCTTGGCCGCCCCGTCGGGCGCGGCGGCTGGCCACCGCCTTCTGGCGGGCCATCATCATCCGGCTCGACATCGTCGTCTTCAAGCTCCTCGCCTTCCATCAGCGACGGCTCCAGCTCGAAGACCATGCCCTGGCCGTTCTCACGGGCATAGATACCGAGGATCGCGCCAATCGGCACGTACAGCGTGTGGGCAACACCACCGAAGCGGCCTTCGAAGCTCACTGCCTCGTTATCCATGTGCAGGCTGCGCACGGCACTGGGCGAGATATTCAGGACAATCTGACCATCACTGGCAAACCCTTGAGGCACCTGGACTGCCGGATACTCGGCATTGACCAGCATATGGGGCGTGCAATCGTTGTCGACGATCCACTCATACAGTGCTCGAACCAGATAGGGGCGACTGGAGTTCATCAACAGCTCCTTAAAGCTTGCGCATTTCACGTTCAACGGAGGACAGGCTCGCCAGGAAAGGCTCGCGGGCGAACTGTCGCTCCATGTAATCCAGCAGCGGCTTGGCTTGCCGCGGCAATTCGATACCCATTACCGGCAAACGCCAGAGTATGGGCAATAGACAACAGTCGACCAGGCTTTGCTCATCACTCATGAAGCAGGCGAACTCACCGAACAGCGGCGAGACCCCCGTCAGACTCTCACGCAACGCCTTGCGCGCTTCGGCGCGGGCAGCATCGCTGTTGCGCACGTCGAGCACCGTATCGGCCAGGGCACACCAGTCACGCTGGATGCGATGCATGAGCAGGCGGCTGTTGCCACGCGCCACAGGGTACACCGGCATCAAGGGCGGATGCGGATAACGCTCTTCGAGGTACTCCATCACCACGGTCGACTCATACAACGCCAGGTCGCGGTCGACCAGGGTCGGCACGCTCGCATAGGGGTTAACCTCGACCAGCTTGGGCGGCAGGCGGCCAGGGTCGACGTCGATGATCTGCACACTGATGCCTTTCTCGGCAAGCACGAGGCGTACCCGATGAGAATAGTGATCAGTGGGGTCGGAATAGCAGGCTAACCTGTTGGTTGCGCCCATGTAGCGCCTCCTCGTACGGGATGCTCGTAACACTCAAAATGAAAACGCGCCCGGGGCACCCTGGCAAACCTGCCAGAGCCCCCCGGGCGCGTTCAACTACCAGAAATTACTGCGTGATCAGTGCACGTCCTTCCAGTATTCACGCTTGAGCAAATAGGCGAATACGAAGAAGAAAGCCAGGTACAGCAACACGTAGGTACCGATGCGCTGGCTTTCCAGTTTGACCGGGTTGGCCGAATAGGCCAGGAAGGTCACCAGGTTCTTGACCTTCTCGTCGAACTGCTCGGTCGTCAGGGTACCGGAATTCGGCGTGATGGTCAGCTGGTCACACGCTTCATGGGTCAGCGGGCTGCCCGTCAGCGGGTCAAACTGCTTCTTGCCATCGACTACGCTCTGTACCTGCTTGCAGCCAACCACCTGGTTGCCCTGTAGGCCAACCAGCACGTTGGGCATGCCAACGTTAGGGAACACCTTGTTGTTCACCCCATAAGGGCGCGACGGGTCCTCATAGAAGCTGCGCAGGTAAGTGTACAGCCAGTCTGTGCCACGCACCCGGGCAACCAGGGTCAGGTCGGGCGGCGCAGCGCCGAACCAGGTCTTGGCGTCGTTGGGGCGCATGCCGATCTGCATGTGGTCGCCGATCTTGGCACCGGTGAAGACCAGATTCTCGAGCATCAGCTCGTGCGGGATACCCAGGTCGTCGGCCACCCGCTCGTAGCGCTGGAACTTGGCACTGTGGCAACCCATGCAATAGTTGGCAAAGGTACGCGCGCCATCCTGCATGGCTGCCTTGTCGGTCAGGTCGATGTCGACCTTGTCCAGCTCCAGGCCTTGTTCTGCGGCGAAGGAAAAGCCAGGCATCACGGCCAGCAAAAATACTGCAATCAACTTTTTCATCAGCCAGTCACCCTTTCCGGAACCGGTTTGGTCTTCTCGAGCCTTGTGTAGAACGGCATCAGCAGGAAGTAGGCGAAGTACAACACCGTGCACACCTGCGACAGCAAGGTGCGGCCAGGCGTCGGCGCCAGCACGCCCAACACACCGAGGATGACGAAGGACACGCAGAACACCAGCAGGAAGAGCTTGCTGATCCAGCCCTTGTAGCGCATGGAGCGCACCGGGCTGCGGTCGAGCCAAGGCAGCACGAACAACACGGCGATCGCGGCCCCCATGGCGATTACGCCCATCAGTTTGTCAGGCACCGCACGCAAGATCGCGTAGAACGGCGTGAAGTACCACACCGGTGCGATGTGCTCCGGCGTCTTGAACGCGTTCGCCTGCTCGAAGTTCGGTTTTTCCAGGAAGTAACCGCCCATTTCCGGGAAGAAGAACACCACGGCACAGAACACGAAGAGGAACACCACCACGCCGACAATGTCCTTGACGGTGTAGTACGGGTGGAACGGGATACCGTCCAGCGGAATACCGTTTTCGTCCTTTTTCTTCTTGATGTCGACGCCATCGGGGTTGTTCGAACCCACTTCGTGCAAGGCCAGGATGTGCAGCACCACCAGGCCAAGGATGACGATCGGCAGGGCAACCACATGCAGGGCGAAGAAGCGGTTCAGGGTGATGCCGGAGATCAGGTAGTCACCGCGAATCCACTGGGTGAGGTCATCGCCGATCACCGGGATGGCGCCGAACAGCGAGATGATCACCTGGGCACCCCAGTACGACATCTGCCCCCACGGCAGCAGATAACCCATGAAGGCCTCTGCCATCAACGCCAGGTAGATCAGCATGCCGAACAGCCAGACCAGCTCACGCGGCTTCTGATAGGAGCCATAGAGCAGGCCGCGGAACATGTGCAGGTAGACCACGATGAAGAACGCCGAAGCACCGGTGGAGTGCAGGTAGCGCAGGATCCAGCCATATTCGACGTCACGCATGATGTACTCGACCGAGGCGAAGGCCTCTTCCGCCGAGGGCGTGAAGCTCATGGTCAGCCACACACCGGTCACGATCTGATTGACCAGCACCAGCAACGCCAGGGAGCCGAAGAAATACAGGAAGTTGAAGTTCTTGGGCGCGTAATACTTGCTCAGGTGGTCTTCCCACATCTTGGTGGCGGGGAAGCGCGCATCAATCCAGTCCATGAACTTGCTCATCATGCGTTCTCCTGATCGACGCCGATGACAATGATGTCGTCCGACTCATAAGAGTGCGGGGGCACTGGCAGGTTGAGAGGCGCCGGCTGCGACTTGTAGACACGGCCAGCCAGGTCGTAGTGTGAACCGTGGCAAGGGCAGAAATAGCCACCCACCCATTTCGGACCGAGGTCGGCGGGCGCCACTTCCGGACGGAACGTCGGCGAGCAACCCAGGTGGGTACACAGGCCGACGAGAATGAGTATTTCCGGTTTGATCGAGCGAACCTGCGGGTCGACGTAGGTCGGCTGCACCGAGGCCTTCGACTCGGGGTCGGACAGGTCTGCGGTGATTTTCTTGAGGTTCCCGAGAATTTCTTCCGTTCGCCGTACGATGAACACAGGTTGGCCACGCCACTCGGCCACCATCTGCTGCCCGGCCTCGACCTTGGCAATATTGACCTTCACCGGTGCACCTGCGGCTTTCGCCTTGGCACTGGGAAACCATGACCCCACGAACGGTACCGCAGCCCCCACTGCCCCCGCTGCCCCGACCACAGAGGTCGCGGCTACGAGGAAGCGGCGCCGGCCTGCGTTGACGCCGTCATTACTCATTCAGTCCTCTCCCATCAGCTTGCTTGGCCTGTTGAATCAGGCCTGTACTTAGGTAATGTCTGTGGCACTAAAAATTGGCCGCCATGGTAAGAAACAAATCCACACACTGACAAGGTGATTACCCGCTTACGGGCTACAACCCTCGCTTTGCTTGATCTGCGTCTATGCGGTAAGCCGTCACGGACATGCTGACAGGTTAGTTCAAGAATCGAGTAGGAGGCGGGTTCACACCCGCCGTCCTCTCACACCACCGTGCGTACGGTTCCGTACACGGCGGTTCAGGTTATGCGGCTAAGCCGGTTGATCGTATCCAGT
>NZ_JABWRV010000021.1:0-114950 GCF_014269105.1 Pseudomonas sp. SWRI77
ACTTTGCTGTCGGGACGCATCATGGCGGACTGGCTCCAGAAAGAAATCGGGAGCGCAGCATCGGGCTTCAGGTAGTCGCTTGGAATGTGGGCTTCATGGAGCGGACACGATACACCTATTTACAAAGGGGCAACGCTCAAGCCCATAGAAATCAGGATCGACAGCTATCCAGGCGTTGCCGATGCAAGCTGGGATGACTACGTCATCATCTTTCCGGCAGACTCCGGATTGCCGCCTATCTACACGATGTTTCGGGATCGTCGAGAGGAAATGGGAACAGCCAGCGGCTTAGGCGTTGAGGTCGACGATCATTGGGCCACGAGTGTTGAAACACGTGAGGGAGCGCCCATACCCAGGCAAATTTCTGATTTATTGAGAGGGCAACAGTTTCGAAACTGGAGAGCCTATCGAGAAGCACTGTGGAAGGCCGTGAGTAGTGACGCTTTCCTCGCCGCTCAATTCGACCCTGTCAGCATCGGGAGGATGAGGAAAGGCTTTGCTCCTTTTGCGCGTTTGCATGAGCGCGTTGGAGCGCTCGCCTCTCTTCAAATTCATCATAAAACTCCTATATCCGAGGGCGGAGATGTATATAATTCAGAAAACATTGTAATTGTTACACCAAAGCAGCACATCAACATTCATCACGGAGAAATCGAATGAAAAAGACAATCACTGATTTTACCGAAGCTGAATTTTTAAATTTTGTAAAGCGCATTTATGAAGTAGATTACCCAACTGACAAATCCCACACTGACGCGATATTTGAATTCGAACGACTTTCTGAGCACCCTAAGAAATCAGATTTGATATTTTATCCGGAGCCCGGAAAAAGCGGCCCGACGACAATTGTAGAGGAAGTGAAAACTTGGCGACAGGCTAATAACAAACCTGGATTCAAAGCCGAGTAGCACAGAGAAGGCTATCAAACAAAGCTCCGTACAAATGCTACGGAGCTTTGCGCCTCTCTTTTCAGGGATTATCTGTTGCGTTCGCCGCGGTTTGTTGTCGGTATTTCTGCTTTCTTTGCCGTCAAAACGGACGGGGAAACCATACCCTCACGGGTGCGATTCCTCACCGTTTCATACTACGCACAACGAAACATATATACCGCCACTACTGCGGCTACCGGCCTTTACAGGCTTACAGCCATTGCGCTTTCTCAGCAAAAAACGCCTGCGCATTCGCCTCCAAACTCTTCAGGTGATACCCCCCCTCCTGCACTATCACACACGGCAAGCGCAGCGCCCGAACCCGCTCACCCAATGCCGCAAACCCGTCGGTGGTCACCGCCACCTTGCTCTGCGGGTCCAATTCGTAGATATCGAACCCCAGCGACAACACCAGCACCTCGGCACCAAAGTCCTTCACCGCACTCAGCGCAATCTCAAGCTGATTCATGAAATCCGCCTCACTGGCCCCATGCGCCATCGGCAGGTTGAGGTTGTAGCCCTCCCCCACACCCTCGCCGCGCTCGTCCGCGAACCCGGCCACCCCCGGGTAGAAGTTGGTCGGGTCACCGTGCACCGACACATACAGCACATCACTACGGTCGTAGAAAATCTCTTGAATCCCCTGCCCATGGTGCATGTCGGTATCGAGGACCGCCACGCGGCGATAACGGCTGCGCAAGGCCTGGGCCGCGACGGCGGCATTGTTCAGGTAGCAGAAGCCGCCGGCCGCATCGAAACGCGCATGGTGCCCCGGTGGGCGGCATAGCGCATAGGCCGCAGGCTCCCCCCCGAGAATGGCCTTGGCGGCGGCCACTGCGCTTTGCGCCGACCAGTAGGCCGAGCGCCAGGTGTTCTCACCCACGGGGCAACTGCCGTCGGCCAGGTAGCGGCCAGCCTGGGCGAGAATGCCGCGCAGGGCATTGGGCTCGCGCACGAAAATGTTGGACATGACCTCGTCGCCCCACTCCTCGGGCACCTCCTTCCAGCGTGCATGGGCCTCTTCGAGGAACGTCAGATAGGCCTCACCGTGTACCGCCATGAGCGGGCCCAGGCCGGCATCTTCGGGCTGACGAATGTCGAAGCCAAGGTCCTTGGCCGCCTGCAACAGGCGCTGGGCACGCTCAGGGACTTCCTGCGGGGTACGCATGGCGCCGCGCGAGTAGTAGCTGCGCGGGTGATGCAGCAACTGTTCGGGGTGAAAGTAGCAACGCATCAGGCTTCTCCTTGTTCGACCCGGCCGGCACGGGCCAGCACGGCGTTGAGCAGTACATCGGCGCCCTGGCGGGCATCGTCGGGCAGCACGTCTTCAGCCTCGTTGTGGCTCAGGCCACCGACGCAGGGGATGAACACCATGGCTGTCGGGCAGTAACGGGCGAGCATAATAGCGTCGTGGCCAGCGCCACTGACAATCGCCTGCTGGGCATAGCCCAGGCCGTCCACGGCCTGTTGCACGGCGGCCACACAAGCGGCGTCGAAGGGCGTCGCCGGGCTCATCCAATGGCGCTCGATGCGTACCTGCAGGCCACGCTGCGCGGCGATGGCCTGCAGTTTCAGACCAAGCTCTTGCTCCATCGCCTCAATGGCCTGGTCACGGTGGTGGCGCAAGTCGACGGTGAAGCGCAGTACACCTGGGATGGTGTTGCGCGAAGACTTGGCAATCGACAGCTCGCCCACCGTGGTCAGGCCTTCGGGGGCGAAATCGGCGGCCAGTTGCTCCACCGCCTGGATCATTCGTGCCGCGCCGTACAGGGCGTCCTTGCGCAGCGGCATCGGCGTGGTGCCGGCGTGGGCGGCCATGCCTTCGACCGTCACGTCGAGCCAGCGAATCGCCTGGCCACCACTGACCACACCAATGCATTTGGCGTTGTCTTCAAGGATCGGGCCTTGCTCGATATGCGCTTCAAAATAAGCATCGACCTTGCCGCCCAAGGGGCGCTGGCCGGCATACCCCGTGCGTTGCAGCTCATCGGCGACGCTGATGCCCGCAGCATCGCGAATCGCCAGCGCCTGCTGCAGGTCAAGGGTACCGGTGAACACTGCCGAGCCGAACATGGCCGGCGTGAAACGTGCGCCTTCCTCGTTGGTCCACACGGCAATCTCCAGCGGCTTGCGAGTGCGGATGCCGAGGTCGTTGAGCCGGCGTACCACCTCAAGGCCCGCCAGCACACCGTACACACCATCGAAACGGCCGCCTTCGGGCTGGGTGTCGAGGTGGCTGCCCATCATCACCGGTGCAGCCTGCGCATCGGTGCCTGCGCGGCGGGCGAACAGGTTGCCGATGGCATCCACCGACAGGGTCAGGCCGGCCTCGCGGCACCAGTGGCTGAACAGTTCTCGGCCGGCCTTGTCTTCATCGCTCAGGGCCAGGCGGCAGCTGCCACCACGGGCCGTGGCACCGACTTCGGCCATGGCCATCAGGCTCGCCCACAGGCGTTCGCCATTGCTTTTCAACATGTACAGGTACTCCAGATCGAATCGGGTGGATCAGGCCATTTCCAGCTGCTGACTACGGGTGTACTGGCGCGCCAAGGCCAGCACGCAGAGCAGCGAAATGGAGGCGATCAAGGTGTAGAACACCGCCATCGGCCACCACTGGCCGCTGAAGGTGTGGGCCAGCCAGGTGCCGATCAGCGGCGTCAGGCCCCCGGCAATTGCACCGCAGATCTGGTAGGCCAGGGAGATCGCGGTGTAGCGCACGCGGGTTGCGAACATGCCGCTGACGTAACCGGCGATCACCGCATAGAACGACGCCATGCAGGCCGCCGCCAGGGCGATGCCAAGCACGATCAACGGGCCCTGGCCCGAGCTGACCAGCACGAACATCGGATACGGCGAGGCCATCGCCAGCAGTGCGACCAGGGCCAGGAAGCGGGTAGCGCCGACTTTTTCGGACAACCAGGCGGCCAGCGGTTGCAGGCAAAACTGGATGACCGCCACGAAGAACAGGCATTCAAGGATCAGCGAGCGATCCAGGTGCAACTGTTGGGTGGTGTAGCTGATCATGAAGGTGTTGGTGAAGTAGACCCCGGCAATGCCCAGGGTATTGGCACCGATGCACAGCAGCAGCGAGCGCCAGGCGGTGCGCAGCACTTCGAACACCGGCGCCTGCTCCTTGCGGTGGGCCTTTTCGGCCTGCTCGCGGCTGGCGATGAATTCCGGCGATTCGTTGACCCCGAGGCGGATGGCCAGGCCCACCAGCAGCAACAGTGCGCTGGCCAGGAACGGCACACGCCAGCCCCAGCTCATCAGTTGGTCTTCCGGTAGCCGGGTTACGGCGCCGAAGGCCAGCAGCGAGAGGATCAGGCCCGCCGGGCTACCCAGCTGGGCAAACGAGGCAAAGAAGTTGCGTCGGCCCTTGGGCGCGTGCTCACCCGCCATCAGCACCGCCCCGCCCCACTCCCCGCCCACGGCGATGCCCTGGACGATACGCAGCACAATCAGCAGCACCGGCGCGGTGGCGCCGATCTGCGCGTAGGTCGGCAGCAGGCCGATGCAGACGGTGACGATGCCCATCATCAGCAAGGTGATGACCAGCGACTTCTTGCGCCCGATGCGGTCGCCCACATGGCCGAAGATGACGCCGCCCAGCGGGCGGGCAAAGAAACCGACGGCAAAGGTGCCAAAGGCGGCCATGGTGCTGAACAGGCTGTCGTCGGAGGGGAAGAACAACGCACCGAACACCAGTGCAGCGGCGGTGGCGTAGATGTAGAAGTCGTACCACTCGATCATGGTGCCGATGAACGCGGCGGCGGCGGCACGGCGCGGCTGGGGCGAAGCGGTGGGCTTCATGCTGGGCTCCTTTGCTTGTTTTTCTGGCAGGAGTTATCGGGAATCACGGGGCGCTCTGGTGGCGCCTGGTCGATGCATGGCTGCGATTTATCGTCCCAGGGCTATGATTAGTCAATTTTCTATTTATTATTCGCACTATTAGCCACGCTTATCATTCGAGCCCGACCATGTCTGACCGCCTGCTCAACGACCGCCTCGACTGGAACCTGCTGCGCACCTTCCGGGTCATCGGCCAGGAGCTGTCCATCAGCCGCGCCGCCGCCCGCCTGCACCTTACCCAGCCGGCGGTGAGTCAGGCGCTCAAACGCCTGGAGGAGCAGCTTGGCCGGCAACTCATCGCCCGCCGCGGGCCGCGCTTCGTGCTGACCGAAATGGGCGAGCAGTTGTTCTTGCTGGCTGGCGAAGTGTACGGGCAGATGTCGCAGATCGGCGGGCTGCTGGAGCAACCGGCTGACGAACTGGTGGGCAAAGTGCGCCTGCTGATCATCAGCCGCATCGTCAGCGAACGCTTTGACGACTTTCTCGCCGACTTCCACCGCCAGCACCCCCGAGTAGAGCTGGAAATCGACGTGATGCGCAGCTCCGACATCGTCGCCGCCCTGCAGGAAAAGACCGCCACGGCAGGCCTGAGCCTCAACCGAAGGCCTCAACCGCGGCTGGAGCAGCGGCTGTTTCTGCGCCAGCGCTATGCGTTTTTCTGCGGCAAGCACCATGCCTTGTTCGGCCAGCTTGAGGGCGACCTGCAGCGTGAGAACTTCGTCAGTTTTACCAGCGACCAGATTGGCGGGATGCTCTCGCCGCTGACCATTTTCCGTGACCAGCAAGGGTTTTCCGGACGCATCGTGGCGTCCTCGCCCAGCCTTGAAGAGGTGCGCCGCCTGGTGATAGCTGGGTTCGGCATCGGCTGCCTGCCAGAACACGTGGTGGCGCCGGATGTGGCCGCCGGGCTGTTATGGAAGCTGCCGCCGCAGGAGGGGATCGCGGATGTGGATATACACCTGTTGTGGAACAGGGAGCAGCGGCTGAGTCGGGCGGAAGAGGTGTTTATCCAGGCGTTGCAACAGTGTTTGGAGAAAGGGCATCTGTAGATTTGGGTTGGTTGATCATCCGCGCACTATGAAGCTGTGCTTGCGACGAACCTTCCTCTACCGCTTTTTGGATGACTTATAGCTCATCCAAAGACACCGATACGCCTTTTTCACCTAGTCGAGACTTTGCCAGTTCGCTTAGCTCGATATCTTCGAGCCGCTCCATCATGGCTTCATAAAGCTCAGCCGGCACCATGTACCCCATCACCCGATTGTGATTGAGCACGGCGATGGGCATCCCTGCGGCACCGGACATGACCGCAGTTGGATTCTTTTTCAGTTCCGACACGCTTACCGCTACATCGGCGAAGATATTCTGCATATTTATCGACCTCAATTAAGACCTATATTTTGGTCAATGCCTCGGGCAATGACATGCCATGGCCTGCTAAAAGTTTGGATCCCATCCTCTGGCGAGGTATGCTCTGCGAGATAGCCAAATGCCACCACCCAGGAGCGCCAAGCGCCTGGCATTCATGGACGAGCCTCCTTTGCCCAGCCACCCTACCCGCCACACCATCGCCCGCCAATGGCAGCTGCTCAAGCTACTGCCAGGCCGCCACCCCGGCATGAGTTCCACGCAGTTGCAGGCTGCTCTGTCATCCGTGGGCCACAGCACCAGCAAGCGCACCGTCGAGCGCGACCTGGTCGAGCTGTCGGCGCTGTTCCCACTGCATTGCAACAGCAAAGGCATGCCCTACGGCTGGTACTGGCAACCTGGCTTGAGCCTGGGCGAGGCGCGGCACCTGCAACCGGATGCCCTCAGCCCGGTACGCCAGGTCGTGCTACGTGCCTGGGTCGACGATGCACTTGCCCGTCGTCTTGAACACCAGCCGCTGTCCACAGACATGCAACTCACCCCGCAGCAGGACGGCGGCGCCTCGCTGCAAGCGACCGTCGACGACGGCCGGGCGTTGATGGGCTGGTTGCTTTCACAGGCGGGGTCGATACGCGTGCAGGCCCCGCAAGCGCTGCGCGAGGCCTTGCTGGAACAAATGCGCCAGAGCCTGGCGCTGCACGATGACTGTCAGTGATTGGGCACATACGTCAGGACGGCAACACCGGCATGCGGCGGCGTGACAGGCAAGCGTAGGCCAACGCCAGCACGCCGAACCCCAGCACCCCCAATAGCACCATCAGCTCACGGCTGTAGCGCGCCACCAGCGCGGGAAAACCGCTGAACTCGCGGTACACCTGCACATCGGCCACGCCGTCGGCGTGACGGATGCTGACGCCGCCCTGGCGGATCTGCGAGTAGTCCGCATCGAAGTACACCCACACCTTGCAGGCGCCACCCGGCTCAATGGCCGGTATTTCGACCACGGGCGTGGCGGCCTCGATGATGGTGTCGTTACCCGCGGCATCGCGCACTTGCACCAGGCCCTTGGCCGGCAGGCGGATGGTTACCTGGCGCACCGGCGCATCACCCGTGTTGCGCAGGTCGATGAGCAGACCGGTGCGGTGGTCCACCAACCCCGCCTCGAACGGCTTGGCGAACAGTTGGGCATAAGGCGCCTGGGCCAGTTCGATCAACCGGTCGACCTGCTCATGGCTCAACTCGCCCTGGCCGATACGGTTGATGCGCCCTTGCAACTGCTCGTACTTCAGCAGCTCGCTGGCCTTGCTGATCCGCTCGCTGAACTGGCTCGGGTAGGTGAGATAGGCATAGGTCAGGGAGGCTTCCAGGCGAGGGCGGCCTTTGATCACCACATAGGCCACCAGTATGACCATCAGGCCCATCAGCAGCGCTACGAGGCATTTCCCGACTTTGTCCCAGCTCAACACAAACTTCCTTCTGTCGTGGTACTGACGATTCAAGCGGCCCAAGGGTGCCAATTTCGTGGCGCCCAGGCAAGCATTCAACGCCCCAGTAGTACGGGCAGTGACGCTACCAGCATAGGCCTGATCACAGTATTCGCTTTGTCCTTGACCGTGGTCATGCCGTGAACGAGGATCAGGCTTCCACAGACAAGGACGCAAACCATGTTACGGATACTGGGCAGAGCTTCTTCCATCAATGTGCGAAAAGTCCTTTGGGCCTGTGCCGAGTTCGATATCCCCTTCGAGCGGGAAGACTGGGGTTCGGGCTTCCAACCCACCAACACGCCCGCATTTCTGGCACTGAACCCCAACGCCATGATCCCGGTGATCCAGGACGGCGATTTCACCCTGTGGGAATCCAACACCATCATCCGCTACCTGGCAACGCGCCATGACCAGGGCGCCACCTACCCGGCCGAGGCACAAGCGCGGGCGCGCATCGATCAATGGATCGACTGGCAAGCATCGGACCTCAACCGGTCGTGGAGCTACGCGTTCATGTCGCTGGTCAGGCACTCCCCTGCCCACCAGGACCCTCAAGCACTGGCCGCCGGTTGCGCAGAATGGGGCCGCCACATGCAGATTCTGGAGCGCCAGCTCGCCGCCACCGGCGCTTATGTGGCCGGTAGCCGGTTCACGCTGGCCGACATCCCTATTGGCCTGTCGGTCAACCGCTGGTTCGAGACCCCGTTCGAGCACCCTCACCTGCCGGCAGTCAGGGCCTACTACGAGCGGCTGAGCCAGCGCCGCGCGTTTTGCCTGCATGGCAGAAACGGCACGCCCTAAGCACAGGCCTTCAACGCTGGGGCGGCCGGAGGCACTGACTGAAGCCGCCCCTGCTCAGCGTGCCTCCAGCACCTTCGCCAACACGAAGGTCACCACCACTGCCAGCAACACGCCAATGGCGATCGACATGACCGCGCCCCACTGCAACAGCGTGTGTTGCAAGGTCAGGTAAAAGCCGACCACGCCCACGGCGCCAATGCCGTTGCCGCGTATGATCGCAGCCAGCTCCTGGCGCCCGCCCTGGACGTGGGCGAACACCGCCAGCGGCCAGGCGATGACTGGGACCGGCGCCAGCATCCCGCTGACCACAGGGCCGAGCAAGGTCGCGCTGGCCGTGATCACCAGCAGCAGCAAGGTGGCGGTCATCATGCGCATCGGGATGACCCAGCGAGGCGTCGGCACGTAGCGTGCGGCACTGGCGTCTGCCGGCTTGGCGGTGGCCACGACGATGGCGATGACCAGTAGCAGCGTGGCAATGACCGACAACGCCACCCCGCCCAGGTGGCTGGTTGCCAACGCCGCCAACACAAAGAACGCCAGCGCTGCGATGCAGCCGACCAAGGCGCCTACACGTCGGGTCACCCCGTAATAGAACAAGCAGGTTGCCTGCACGGCAGCCACCCCGGCCAATGCCCCTGGTACGGCCAATGAGGCGAACGCCTCGCCTTGTTCAAGGCTGAGAAACAGCATGACCAGCGCCGAGGTAACGGGTAGCCCTGAAAGCAGCCCGCCAATTTGCGTGCCCCAGCGTTTGCCAGCCAGCGAAATGGCCAGCATCAGGGTGGGGGTCATGAAGAGTTTGAGGTAGAAGACAGTCATGCAGAGGTTCAGGTCTGAGGCGGGGGATAGCGCATGCTAGCTGAAGCGCGCTCCGCGGCACAGTGACGATGGCCGTTGCGGGCAAGCGCCATCCGCCTATCCAGATTCAGACCAGGGTTTGGAACGCATGAGCTGCGCCCCGCGCGCGCCAGGCAAACGCCAGCACCATCAGCAACCCCAAACCCGCCATCAACGCACCTGCCAGGGAAATCGCCGGGTAACCCAGCCCCGCATTGATCACCGCCCCACCCAGCGCAGCGCCTATTGCGTTGCCAAGGTTGAACGCGCCGATATTCACCGCAGACGCCAGGTTAGGCGCGTCCTTGGCCGCTTCCATCACGCGCATCTGCAGCGGCGGCACCAAGGCAAAACTGGCCGCCCCCCACACCAGCACCGCCAGTGCCGTGGGCAGCGACCAGGGCATCAGCAGCGGAAACACCAGCAGCACAGCGATCAACACCGCCAGCGAGACGATCAGCGTACGATCGACCGAGCGGTCCGCCGCCTTGCCGCCCCACACGTTACCCAAGGTCAGGCCGATACCGAACAACACCAGCATGACCGTGATGAACGTGGTGGAGGCCTGGGCCTCGCTGTGCAGAATGGGCGCAATGTAGGTGAACACGGTAAACATCGCGCTGGAGCCGACCACGGTCAGCGCCAATGCCGCCAGTACCGGCCCACGGCCGAGCACGCGGATTTCGGCCATTACCCCGTCACTTTTGGGCAGCGGCACATTGGGCAGCGCGTACCACAGCGCCGACATGGCCACCAAACCCAGGCCCGCGATGCCCCAGAACGAAGTGCGCCACCCCAGCAACTCACCGAACCAGGTCGCCAACGGCACACCGCCGATGGTCGCCAGCGTCAACCCCATGAACATCGCGGCCACGGCGCCTGCGCGTTTTTCCGGCGGCACCACACTGGCTGCCACGATCGAGCCGATACCAAAGAACGCGCCATGGTTGAGCGAGGTCACCACGCGGGCCACGAGCAGGCTGGCGTAATCGCTCGCCAGCGCCGACATCAGGTTACCGAGGGTGAAAATGGCCATCAGCCCAATCAACAGGTAACGCCGCGGCACCTTGCCGGTGGCCAGGGTCATCAACGGGGCACCGATCAGCACCCCCACCGCGTAGGCGCTGACCAGCAGCCCGGCAGCAGGTATCGAGACCCCGAGGTCTGTGGCAATACTGGGCAACATGCCCATGGGGGCGAACTCGGTGACGCCGATGCCAAAGGCACCGATGGCGAGTGCGACGAGGGGTGGATTGATGCGCATGACGGGCTCCTTATCTGTGCCGCAAATGCTACGATCCACTCCGTTAATGCACTAGACCGCATTTTTGCCAATCACCTTTGCGCACGAGGCACAAATGGACTTCAACGGCAGGTCCGGCGAGATGGAGATTTTTGCCAAGGTCGCGCACGCGGGCAGCTTGTCTGCAGCGGCGCGGGCGCTGGGGCTGACGCCATCGGCGGTCAGCCGGATCATCGCGCGCACCGAACAGCGCCTGGGCACCCGCCTGCTGTTGCGCACCACACGGGCCATTTCGCTTACCCCGGAGGGCGAAGCCTACTTGCGTGGCGCCCGGCGCATCCTCGCCGACATGGATGAAGTCGAGGATGCCATCACCGACCAGGGCGTACCGCGCGGGCGCCTGCGGGTGAGCGCCGCGCTGGGGCATGCCCGGCTCACGGTGGTGCCCTTGCTGGCGCAGTTCAGCGCCCTGTACCCGCAGATACTGGTCGACCTGACGCTAGGCGACGAACTGGTCGACATTGCCGGCGGCCAGGCCGATGTCGCGCTGCGCTTCGGCCACCTGCCGGACAGTTCGCTGAGTGCCCGTTACATTGGCGACACCGGCCAGGTGATCGTCGCCTCGCCCGATTATCTGCAACGCTGCGGCACCCCGAACGAACCTGAAGACCTGGCCCGCCATAACTGTTTGCGCTTCAACTTCCGACGTGCCGAGCCCGACTGGCCGTTTCGCCGTGACGGGCAGGCGTTTGCCCTTAAAGTCAGCGGCAACCTGGAGTGCAGCAGCGGCGAGGCGCTGGCGCAATTGGCCAGGCTGGGGGCCGGCATCGCGCGCATCGGTACGTTCACGGTGGGCGATGACCTTGCCAGCGGGCAACTGGTGCCGCTGCTGGAGGCCTACAACCCCGGCGACCGGGAGCCGATTCATGCGGTGTTCGTCGGCGGCCCGGCGATGCCGGCACGGGTTCGGGTGTTCGTGGACTTTCTGGTCGAGCATCATCAGGGTTGGCCGCTGCGCCACGCACCGCCAACATCGCAACCCTGAGCGCAATTAAAACGCATAACTCGCACTCGCCCCTGCGCACTTAGCAACCACAGCCGATTGCCTTGCGATATTATTGGATCCAATCGCGCACCATACAGGGCTGGGGAGATCGGCATGCAAGCTTTGGGGATGGACTATCGGCACGGTGAGGTGGTTGCCAGCCACTGCCACGCCGAGGATCAGCTGATCTATGCCGCCAACGGTGTGATGCGGGTGTGCAGCGATGGGGGTAACTGGGTGATCCCCCGTGGGCAGGCACTGTGGATACCTGCTGGGGTCGGCCACGAAATCCGCATGCAAGGTGAAGTGTCGATGCGCACCTTGTTGCTGGGGTCGCACGTCACGCGCTGCCATGTCATCGCGGTGTCCGGTTTGCTGCGCGAGCTGATCCTGGCGGGGTCACGGATGTTGCAGCGCGACGAGCCGCTGGGCGAGCACGCCAGGGCGCTGATCCAGCGTGAGCTGGAAACGGCCGAGCGCATCGATGCCTACGTGCCGGTGCCGCAGCATGCACGGCTGCGCGCCTGGTGCGAGGGCTTTCTCGAAGACCCGGCCCAGGACCTGACGCTGGAGCAGTGCGGCGCGCAACTGAACATGAGCGCGCGCACCCTGGCGCGGCTGTTCCAGCGTGAGGTGGGCATGTCGTATGGCGAGTGGCGAGCACGCACGCGCATGGTCCTCAGCCAGCAGTGCCTGGCCGATGGCAAGCCGATCCTGAACGTGGCACTGGACCACGGTTACCAGAGCGCCAGCGCCTTTGCCGCGATGTTCAAGCGCATCCTTGGCTACAACCCCAGCGACTGGCAGGTCAACGTGCTGGGCACGGGCGCCGCGCCAACGCCCTGAGCGCCGAGGCTGAGGTTGTCCCAGTTGCGCGCAGGGTTGTCCCGCTTGCGGCAGCGGGGCTACCCCAGCCCTCGTTAATCTGGCCTCACGACCCCTCATACGGCTTGCGTGATGCCAATTCGATCCCTTTCCAGCCCCGCCAGGCGGGCTGCCGCCATCGGCGTGTTCAGCGTGCTGTCGGCGTGCACTGGGCACCCCACAGGCGCCCTCCCCCCCAACCCCTTCCAGGCATTGCCCGGGCTGCGCCTGCCTGCCGACGTCAGCGACCAGGCGCTGCCCGCGCGCTGGTGGGCGTTGTATCACGACCCGCAGCTCAACGCCTGGGTGCAGCAGGCCCTGGAACACAACCAGGACCTGGCGCAGGCCGAAGCCAATGTGCAGGCCATGCTGGCCGGCATTGGCGAGTTCGACGCCAAGCGCTGGCCCAGCACTTCCCTCGGGTTTGCCGCCAGCTATGGCAAGAGCGCCGATGACCAGACCCTGGCCGAGGCCACCGACAGCCATGCGCCATCGCAATGGGCGTTCAACCCGGCCATCGAGCTGGCCTACCAGGTAGACGTCTGGGGCCAGGTGCGCGCGGCCATCGAACGGGCACGGGTACAGGCCGAGGCCAGCCGCGAGGCCTTGGAGCTGGTGCACCTGCAGGTGGTCAGCCAGACCACTCGCGCCTACATCGACCAATGCGTCTACGGCGCCCGCATCGCGGCAGCCAGCCAGTCCCTGGACACGTTGCAGCGCAGTGTGCAGCTCAGCGAGCGCCAGCGTCAGGCTGGCGTCGCCACCGAACTCGATGCTGTGCGCCTGCTGGGTTTACGCGAACAGGTACAGGCGCAACTGCCGATGCTGGAGGCACGCCGGCGCATGGCCCTGTACGAACTGAGCATGCTCAGTGGCCAGGAGCCGGCGGCGCTGATCGACAACGGCGCCCCCTGCCAGACCATCCCGACCCTCGCCGCGCCGTTGCCTGCTGGCGACGCCTGGCGCCTGCTCGAACGCCGGCCAGACGTGCGCAAGGCCGAACGCGAGCTGCAGGCTGCCGCTTTGGAAGTCGACATCGTCAAGGCTGACCTGTATCCGAAGGTCAGCTTCGGCGCCTCGTTGACCTCGTCGGATCACCACCTGGCCAACCTGGGCGACAGCCGTGCGCTGATGTTTGCCATCGGCCCGTTGATCCGCTGGGAGTTCCCCAATATCAAGGCCAACCGCGCACGGGTGAGCAAGGCCCAGGCCTTGCAACAGGCGCAAATCGCTCATTACCGCGGGGTGGCGTTGGCGGCACTCAAGGATGTGCGCCAGGCCCTGGCCCGTTTTGACGGTGAACGGCAACGTACCCAGGCCCTGGCAGCAGCCCTGGTGCAGGGCCAACGCGGCTTTGCCCTGGCGCAAAGCAGCTACCGCGCCGGCACCCTCGACGCACTGGCGCTGCTGGACAGTGAGCGCGACCTGATCGCAGTCAGGGCCAGCCATGTCGAGGCCCAAGGCCGCCTGGCACGTGCCCAGATCAACCTGTTCCGCGCCCTGGGCGGGCGCTGGCAATCATCACCGGCACCGGCCCCAAGCCGGGTGCGTCGCTCCACTCCCGCTACTGGAAGCCAATCATGAATGTTGCCGTTACAAAGAACGCGCTGGCGGATGACCAGCCCCAGGCGGCTGTCACTGCCCGCAGGCCCCGTCGCCGCCTGGCACTGTACGCCGGTGGTGGCCTGACGCTGCTGGCAGCGCTGGCCTTCGGCGGGTACTGGTTCACTACCGGGCGCTACCTGGAGACCACCGATGATGCCTATGTACGCGCCGACTGGGTGGCCCTGAGCGCGCGCGTGGCCGGCTATGTGGCCAAGGTTGAAGTGGAGGACGACCAGCCCGTCAAGGCAGGCGATGTGCTGGTGCGCCTGCACAACCGCGACTACCTGGCACGCCTCGACCAGGCCACTGCCGGGGTGGCCGAAGCACAGGCCGCGCTGGCGGCGGCGCAGGCCAGCCAGCAAGTGGCTGGCGAGCGTATCAACCAGCAACAGCAGGCCATCTTCCAGGCCGAATCGGCCGTGCACAGTGCCAGCGCCGAGCGCCAGCGCAGCGAGCTGGACATGCAGCGCTACCGTGGCCTGGTGCGTGACAACGCAGCCACCGTGCAGCGCCTGGAAGCGGCCAATGCCAGTGCTGTACAAGCGGGTGCCGCGCTGCAGGGCGCGCAGGCACGCTTACGAGAACAGCGTTCGCAACTGACGATGGCCAAGGCCCTGGCGCTGGCGGCCGATGCCGACATCAAGCAACGCACGGCGGCCTTGAGCCGTGCTCAAGCCCGCCAGGCGCTGGCCGAACAGGATGAACAGGACACCGTCATCCGCGCGCCCATCGATGGCGTGGTCGGTCAGCGCCGCGTTCGCGCCGGGCAGTATGTGGTGCCAGGCCAGCCGTTGCTGGCGGTGGTGCCGTTGCAGCAGACCTACGTGGTCGCCAACTACAAGGAAACCCAGCTGGCCCACATGCGTCCGGGGCAACCGGTGCAGGTGCGTATCGACAGCTTCGCCAGCCAGCCTGTGCAAGGCCGCGTGGCGAGCTTCTCGCCGGCGTCCGGCAATGTTTTTGCGCTGCTGCCTTCGGACAACGCCACCGGCAACTTCACCAAGATCGTCCAGCGTTTTCCGGTGCGCATCGTGCTCGACCAACCCGTAGACGGCGTGCAGATACTGCCCGGCATGTCGGTGGTGACCACGGTCGACACGCGCCCCGTGGAGCCGGCCGATGAGCACTGAGCAAAGGGTACCGTTGCGGGCCTGGGTGGCGGTGTTCGGCGGCTTGCTTGGGTGCTTCATGGCCGGCATGAACGTGCACGTCACCAGCGCGGCGCTGCCTGAAATCCGCGGTTCGCTGGGTGCCAGCTTCGAAGAGGGCTCGTGGATTTCCACCGCGTACCTGGTGGCAGAGATTGTCATGATTCCGCTGACGGCCTGGCTGGTCGAGGTGTTTTCCATGCGCCGGGTGATGTGGACGGGGTCGTTCATCTTCCTGCTGGCATCGATCGCCTGCTCGTGGGCGCCCAATCTGGAGGCAATGATCACCCTCAGGGTGATCCAGGGCGCAGCCGGCGCAGTGCTCATCCCCCTCTCCTTTCAGTTGATCATCACCGAACTGCCCGCCAGCAAGATGGCCATGGGCATGGCGCTGTTCAGCCTGGCCAACAGCGTGGCCCAGGCGGCGGGGCCTTCCATTGGCGGCTGGTTGACCGATGTCTATTCGTGGCGCTGGATTTTCTACCTGCAGCTGTTTCCCGGCGTCGCACTGCTGCTCGCCATCGCCTGGTCGATCGAAGCCAAACCCATGCAACTGGCCCTGTTGCGTCGGGGCGACTGGGTGGGCATAGCGGCCATGGTCCTGGGCTTGGGCGGCTTGCAGATCGTGCTGGAGGAAGGCGGCCGGCTGGACTGGTTCGGCTCGACGTTCATCGTCGGCATGTCGATCATCGCAGGCTTGGCGTTGGCGGTATTCGTGTTCACCCAGTTGTACGGCCAGCGCGCATTCATCAACTTGCGCTTGCTGGGGCGCTACAACTTCGGGGTCGCCAGCATCGCCATGTTCATCTTTGGCGCCGCCACCTTTGGCCTGGTGTTTCTGGTGCCCAACTACCTCTCCCAGCTGCAGGGCTACAGCGCCCGGGATGTGGGGGTCGCGTTGATCGCCTATGGCGTGGTGCAACTGCTGCTGGCGCCGTTGATGCCAAAATTGATGGCCTGGACCAGCGCCAAGTTCATGGTGGCCAGTGGTTTTCTGATCATGGCTGCAGGCTGCTGGCTGGGCGCGAGCCTGAACATCGACAGCGCCGATAACGTCATCATCCCGTCCACGGTGGTGCGCGGCATTGGCCAGCCGTTCATCATGGTCGCGCTGTCGGTACTGGCGGTGGCAGGGTTGGAAAAACGTGAAGCGGGCTCGGCCTCGGCGGTGTTTTCGATGCTGCGCAACTTGGGTGGCGCCATCGGCACCGCCACGCTGACGCAGATCGTGGCAACGCGCGAGCGCTATCACAGTGAGCGCATTCACGAACATGTCACGGTGTTCGCACCCAGTGTGCAGGAGCGCATCAGCCAGACCGTGCAGAGCTGGCTGCCGGCCCAGCAACAGGCGCTGGAAGGGTTGGCCGCGACCATCAGGCGCGAGGCTTACCTGATGGCCTACAGTGATGCCTTCTACCTGGCGTGCCTGGCATTGATCGGCTGCGCAGTAGCGGCACTGTTACTGCGCACCCGGCAACCGGCATGAGCATGTGTGTAACCCGCTGCGCCGGTATAAAAACGGCCCGCGAACGCGGGCCGGCTTTGGGCTAATCGGCGAAGTGGATCACCATGCGGCCTTTGATCTTGCCTTCCTGCATCTCTTCGAAAATGTCATTGATGTCTTCGATCGGGCGCAGCGTTACCTTCGGCACCACCTTGCCTTGCGCGGCAAATTCGAAGGCTTCTTGCAGGTCCTGACGGGTACCGACCAGCGAACCCACCACCTCGATACCGTCGAGCACAAGGCGTGGAATGTCCAGGCTCATGGCTTCAGGTGGCAGCCCAACCGCGACCAGCCGACCGCCAGCACGCAGCGCATCGACCGCCGAGTTGAAGGCGCTTTTGGCCACGGCCGTGACCACCGCCGCATGGGCGCCGCCGGTCTTGGCCTGGATGACTTTGGCTGCGTCCTCATCGCGCGGGTTGACCACCAGGTCGGCGCCCATTTCGCGGGCGAAGGCCAGTTGTTCATCATTGACGTCGATGGCGATGACCCGGGCATTGAAGACGTTCTTGGCGTACTGCAGGGCGAGGTTGCCCAGGCCACCGAGGCCGTAGATGGCAAGCCATTGCCCAGGGCGGATATTCGACGACTTCACCGCCTTGTAGGTGGTCACACCGGCGCAGGTGATGCTGCTGGCGGCCGCCGAGTCCAGCCCGTCCGGCACTTTTACCGCATAGTCCGCCACCACGATGCACGCCTCGGCCATGCCGCCATCGACCGTGTAACCGGAGTTCTTCACCGCGCGGCACAGTGTCTCGTTGCCGCTGTTGCAGTATTCGCAATGCCCGCAGCCCTGGAAGAACCAAGCAACGCTGGCCCGGTCACCTGGCTTGAGCGAAGTCACGCCCGGCCCCACTTCCACGACCACGCCAATCCCTTCGTGGCCCAGGATCACACCGGTCTTGTCGCCGAAATCGCCATTCTTGACATGCAGGTCGGTATGGCAAACGCCACAACACTGCATCTTCAGCAACGCTTCCCCGTGCGCCAGCGGCCGCAGTGTTTTTTCCACCACGTCCACGCGACGCCCTTTGGTAACAACAGCAGCTTTCATAAATACCTCCGTGTCTGGCTGAGTGAGCTTGAGAGAGTGCCCGGGTCAGCATAGTGGCGGATTGATGAAGAGGCGTTGCTGCAGGTCAGGTTTTGAACAGTGGGCAGTAATAAGGGTTGGACGTTAGCCAAAGGTACTGATGAACGGCCCGGCAGACTGCCGAATTGCCCTCACCACATCGGGGGCTTGCTCGCACAGTTCAGCAGAGCGAGCCAGTACTTGCTCCAACGCCTGCAACTGTTCGCAAATGATTTCCTTTGGCCGAGCCACATCACAGGTGACAGCAAAGTCCATCAAGCCCTGCCTTGAAGCAAACAACGACTTGTTACCGCCCAGGTCCAGGGCCAACACATCCTCAGGGATGTAGGCTGTGGTGGCGATAGCCGCATAGCTCTTGCTGTACTTCTGCTGCGCCGAAAGCCCCATCAATGCGGCCATGTCCTCAAAGCCGATCGGATTGAGCTGCCCGTCCCGATCAAAGCGCCGCATGACGAAAAGCTTGGCGTTATCGGACAGGTAGAATTCCGGCACTGGGATCCCTACTTCCTTGGCCACGGACATGCAGAGAAACTCGTTGATTGCCAGCCCCGGGAACTCGTCCCGCCCGCTTTTTATGATCAGGTCAGACGTTTTCGAGGTGAAACGTTGCGGCGCACCACCCGCCCAATTGGCGAGCTACTACCAGAGAGCGCCAATAGCAGCATCGGATCGACATTCACCACCTTGGCCAGACGGTTACGCAATTGCTCCAGCACATAGCCTTCAGGCAAATTCATCTGGAATATCGGGTGCAGTTCCCGGTGTCGGTATTTCATCCAGGCGTAATGGCATCAGTAGACTGATCGCTGCATGAGCCGAAGCATCATCAGTCGAATACTCCCTGAATTTCATCCAACGTGGGCATGGCTGCGGGCACTAGCGCGAACTCGCAGTCCAAAGCGCCCACCACTCGAGCATAGGCGGCCATACCTACAGATAGATCGCCTCGCTCTATCGCGATAACTTTCTGACGGGTAACACCGGCCAATGCCGCCAGCTTGGCTTGAGTGAACCCACGACTCAACCGGCGCTGCCGAACTTGTTGACCCAGGCGTGCAATGATAAAAGAGGGATCCATGTTCTGTATACGTAACAGATTTAAGTTAATGTAACGTATACCTAACCTAGGTAAATATCAAATCACCCCCGCAGGTTCAGCCCCAAGGCAAACACCGCCGCAGCCAGTGCAACCAGCGACACGGCATTGCGGCCTAGGTAGGCAACCCAACCCGGTGCGGCCAGTTGCGCCAGCTGGGCCTGGCATTGGCGCTGGTTGTCCAGCAGCGTGGCCAGCTGCGCCTCCATGCGGTCCACGCGTTGAGCCTGGGTGCTGGTGGCTAGGGCGAGCTTCTTCAATGCCGTGGTCACGGTGGTCGACAGGCTTTCCCGGGCCAGGTTGCTGGCGGTCAGGTTTTTCTTCAGCTCCTCAAGTTGCCCTTCCTGGGCGGCGAGCTTGTGCTGATGGTGCTCCAGGTTCTTTCTGATCACGGCCTCTTTCTGCACCCGGGCCAGGGTGCTGGTCACCAGCTTCTGGTGTTGCGCATCGATCTTGGCATCCAGGGCCGTCAGGTCGGTCTCCTGCTTGCCTTGGGCCCAGGCCAGCCGCTCCACCTCCTGGGTGCAATAGGCGTAGCCATCGGCCATCGCCAGCAGGTCGTCGATCTGCTGCTTGAATTCGCACAGCACCACCAGGGCCCCTTCCTGGTTGCCCTCCAGCGTCACCGCGTCGGCCTGCAGGCGTTCGATCTCACGCACCAGGGCGTCATTGAAGCCGCGCAGTACCTTGTTGTTGGCCGTGTGCAACTGGGTCAACAACTGCACCACGCTCTGGGTCACGGCCAGGCTCTCACCCACCTGCCTGACCATGTCGGCCAGGTCTTTGTCGTTTTTGCCCGTCAGGCCGCCCCAGAACGAATCCCAGGTGCCTTGCTGCTTGAACGCCTCGAGCTGCTCGCGCGCCCCCTTGTTGTTGACGATGGCCTCGTGCAGCTTGCGCAGCCCGTGCTCGAAGTCTTTGAGCTGGTCGTGCTCCTCGCGGGGCGCCGGCAGCGACGCAGGGGCGGGTACGGGCAGCGACTCGGCCAGCCTGACTTGGCCAAAGAGCTTGGCGGCGAGGTCGGTTGTAGTGTTGAACACCTGTCAGGACTCCTGGGTAATACGGTTTTTGTTCGATTGCAGCAGTGCCGAGTAGTCGATCGCCCGCACTGCCCGATGCTGCGCCAGGCGCTCGCGGTGGGCGCCGGCCTCACGGGCCAGGGCGTCGACCGACTGGGCGTATTCCATCAGGCCCTCGGCCATCAGCCATTCGTTCTCTTGTACCTGGATCAGTTGCAACGCCGCCGCGCGCTTGGCCTCCAGCGCTTCGTGCCAGCCGCTCTTGAAGTCCACCAGGAAGGCCACGATGGGCGGCACGACCTTTTGCAGGTGGTAACTGCACAGCCCGAAACCGATGGCCGCGATCACGCAGGAAATGTACGGCGCAGCCACGCCGACCAGGGGCAGCAACTGCGCCTCGATGACCGGCTCGATGCCGTCCCAGAAAATCAGCGTGCCACTGACCACCACGGTTTCGACGATCTTTTGGATGAGCTCTTCCCTTGGCATGGACTGGGCACCCTTGTAGAGCTGCCAGGCGCCATGGGCGAGGTCGAACAGGTTGCGGCTCAGGTTGTAGACCTGGCGGACCGCCTTGGACAGGGCGTTGACGATGAACTCGACCACGCCGTTGAGCAGCTTCAGGGGCGCGGCGACGATACGCTCGACCACGGCCCAGATCTTTTGCAGAAAGCGCTCGACTCGGGCCTTGAGGCGCGCAGTGCCGCCCATGAACAGGTCGACCAGTTCATCCTTGATGGCGATGATCGCGGCAGCGGTCAGTTGCTCGAATACCTGCCACCCCGAGTTCTTCAGCGCCTCCTTGCCAGCGCCCATGGCCACCTCGCCGGCACTGCCCATCGCGTCCTTCATTTTCTTGGCTTCGATGTTGCTGCGGATGCCCTGCTCTTCCTTCAGCTCTTGCTTGCGGTTGACCGGCGGCTTTTCGTTCTTGATCAGGAAGGCTTCCAGGGCGGCGGCGGTTTCGGCCGAATCCATGACCACGAACTTGACGGTGCACCCGGCCTCAAGCTGGTCCGCCAGCTTGTAGGGCTTGCGGGTTTCGCTGTTGGCCCGGCCGCGGTATTCGTTCATGTGCCCGTCCTGCCAGCGCTGACGCATGTTGGTGCTGTCACCGATGTAGGCCAGCTGGCCGCTGGCGTCGTACACCACGTACACGCCGGGCTTGTCGGGCAAGTCGTTGAGGCTGGAGGCGTCGTTGGCGCTTACCGAGAGCGCGCCGTCGAATTGCAGCGTGGCCAGCGAACCGATACCGGCCGACAGGCTTTTGAAGAGGATTTCTTTCCAGGCGACACCCCGGTTGGCAACCTGCATGGCGCTTTGCGCCGAGGTGGCAGCGAGGGTGTCCTTGCCGGCCTGCAGCGGGTCCGGTGACTTGGCGTTGGGCTGGGAATTCTTTTTGTTGCGAAAACCGGCCACGAGCTTGCGGTTGGTGTTCTCGATCGCCCGGTCGACAATCAGGTTGGCGAGCGGCGACAGCGTCCTGTGTTGGTATGGCTGGTTCATCATCCCTATCCGGATAGCTCGATCATGGGCGGCAAGCTATCAAAATGACATCATCGGATCCACTGCCGGGATGCTTGAAATGTCGAAAAACTGGCGTTTTGGAGCTGCATGGCAGCCCCAAGACGCGGGCGATCAATCCACCCGCACGAACACCTGCTTGGCCATGTTGTTGCCGCCAATCGACTCCAGACGCTTGCCGCCATCCAGCACGCGCACGTTGATCAGCGCAACGCCGTTGGCATCACGGGCCACGACCACATCGTCCTTGCGCTCCCACTCGTCGACCTTGATCTTGTTGCCCGCAGAGACGATGTAGTCACTGGAGAACTCGACCGTCTGCTTGCCTGCGCTGAAGCCCATCACAGTGGTCTCGGCCTCGTAGGTGCCATCCAGCGCATCGTTGCCGCAGCCAGCCAGTACACAGAATGGCAATGCTGCCAGCACGTATTTGAAGCGACGCATAGGTATTCCTTGTCAGTCATTCATCTAAAGAGGCGGCGGCACGCCTCGCGCCCTGGGCGAAAGTCGGGTGCCGCCAGAACGGCAATCAACCCTTGGCGGTACCCACCAGGGAGTCGATCAACATCGCCGAGGCGGTATCGCCGTTCTCCAGCACCAGCTGGCGAATGGACTTGCCGAACCCTGCCAGCGGCGTGTCGAAGGTGAAGTCGGACTTGCCCTGGTAGCTGGCAGCGAAGCGAATCACGTTGTCCGACCAGCTTACGCGGTGCCCGCCTGC
Organism: Pseudomonas sp. SWRI77; assembly: GCF_014269105.1. NCBI lineage: Bacteria > Pseudomonadati > Pseudomonadota > Gammaproteobacteria > Pseudomonadales > Pseudomonadaceae > Pseudomonas > Pseudomonas sp. SWRI77. Next base: position 22,134 of record NZ_JABWRV010000021.1, read on the forward strand.
AGCCAGGTTGTAACCGTCGAAGAAGGCTGCGGCCACGGGCGTGGTGCCATCGACATCCGCCGCATTCAAGTTCGCGCCAGCCGCGATCAACGCCTCGGCGTAGCTATGGTCGCGCTGGGCCATGCAGGCGTGCAGGGCCGTCTCGCCACCGTAGGCCTTGGCGTTCACGTCACTGCCCTTGAGCAGTGCCTGGAACAGCGCTTCAGGTTGCTGACCCGCGCCACGGCGACGTTGCAGCTCGCCGGCTTTTTTGCAGAAGGTCGACAGCGCGGTATCGCCATAGACGTTGTGGGCCTTGAGGTCTTCCTTGCCGGCCAGGGTGATCATGTGGGCGAAGCTGCAGCTGTTGTAGTCGCTACCTGCCAGGCAGTCGATCAGGCGGGTGTTGCCGTTGACATCCCGGCCCATCGGGTCGGCGCCAATCGATACCAGGTAGTCATAGGCATTATCGGCGGCGCCGACGATCAGCGGCTTGTTCTCATGATGGATACGTTGGTTGACGTTGATGCCGGAGCTTTTGAGCAGGTAGGCAAAGGCGTCCAGGTCCTTGATCTCTTTCGCCCAGTCCGAATTGCGCGCCTGGCCTTGTGCGGCATCCCATACGCGCATGGCCATGGGCGAGGTGTCTGGCGGGCTGTCGATATCACGCACCTGGGCATACCCAGGCTGATAACTGACCCACACGCCCACTTGCTTGTCGTCCTTGTAGCTGCCCTTCTCCGCCACCGTGCCGGCCGGCCAGCCGCGGACAAAGTACATCTCGGACAGGCCGTTCCTGTTGCCTGCGCTGTAGGTGACCTTGCTGGCCGGTACCGACGTGCCATCGGTGAACGCCGTCCAAGTCTCACGCACGCCTTCGAGCTCGCCGGCCTTGTAGGTGGCGCGGTCTTTCAGGTTGCCCTTGTAGTCATAGTGCTCCACCGGGCCATCGAGTTTGCCGGTACCGTCACTGGCAAAGGTTTCCAGCAGGGTGAGCTTCTGCTCGCCGTCGATGACCCGCCACTCGCGCTGGGTGCCGACACGGATGGAGGGCTTGCGGAAATCAACGGTCGGCAGCACCGTGCTGTCAGCGACCTGCAGGCCGGTGGCGCAGTCGTAGCTTTGCTCGCTGCGGCGGCCGCCTTCGAGGGTCAGAACGTTTTCCAGATGGTCGGCGAATTCACCCTTGCACCAGGTTTTCTTGGGGCCGACGAAGGCACCGTCCTGCAACTGGCCTTCGACCAGCAGCTTGCCATCCTGGTCGAACTCCTTCCATTCCCCGACCGCCTTGCCGTCTTCCACCTTGAACGACTGCAGTACCCGGTCACCTACCTTGTGCACCACGGTGCCATTGAGCCGCTCGCCGGACTTGCGCTCCAGGTACAGCGCATGTGGCGAACCGACAGTGCCGGTGTAGCTGGTGACTTCGTCGAAGTTGTATTCGGAGTTGCAGCCTGCCAAGGCGGACGCCAGGGCACAGAGAACGAAACGCTTTTTCATGAATATCCTTGTAGAAATGCGTGCGGGCTGGTGCTGGGCATGGCTTCGCCAACGCTCAGTACTGGCCGGGGTGTAACGGGGTTATGCAGTGGCGGGCAGTGCGGCTGGAGGGTCTCTATTAGAAGCGCATCAAGAAGCTGACCATCCCTGTAAAAACGCTCTGGGATGCGGGTTTTGGCGGGATTATACATAGCGGCCTAATAATGGCAAAGCTAATGGTCTGTTTGCTGCTGGCTTTGAAACCTGTGGGGCCACTTCGCGGCCCCAGCTGGCTCAGACAGCCATCAACTGATCGTCCAGATCCGTCAAGGCTTCGCCAAAAAAGGCCTTGAACAAGTCCGTCGGCCGCTGGTTTTCCAGTAACCCAAAATGCTCTCCCAGTGCACGGCCCGTGCGCAGAATCAGCTTCGCGGTTTCAGGTTTCGCAGTATCAGGGTTGCCTGCTAACCCTGAGCGCACCAGCAACTCGGCAGGCGATACCGAATGCTCAAGCGCCAGCTCGGCAACCTTGCCACTCAGGTACACGTTGGTCAGATAGACCTGCTCGTACTCGTCACCTGCAATGAACTGCGCAACGCCGCCACTGAGCACTTCCAACCCTGGCGCGCCCCCCTGCGCGATGCACGCGAGTTGCTCGAGGTTGAAACTGACCAGGTCGAACTCGCGTGGCTGCAAAGGTGCACAGTACGCTTGTGCAGTGTTGGCCGTGCGGCCCTTGACCTCGACCTGCCACTGCCGGAAGTCCTTCAGGCTTACGCTGTGCCCGGCAGCCTGGCTGCAGTGCAGATAGTCGATGAACACCTGCGGGAAGGTCACGCTGGTCGGCACCCAGGTCGAGCGGGTGCTGCCGCCCCCGGCGCCTTCACTGGACGCGGGCGCATAGGCAGCCTCTGGAAGCAGGCAGCGCAGGTCATAACCCAGCATGAACAACGCCGCTTCGAAGCTGTGGCTACGCGCCTGCAGCGAACCTTCGAACAGCTGCCCAGCGCCCGCCAGTGTGGCCTGGATGATCCACCCCAGCTCGACCTGGCTGCGCGCCCACGCATACCCCGGCACCGCCTTGGTGAAGAACTGCGGTGCTTTTGCAAAGCCCAGCGCCCCCGGGTCACGCACTTGGTCACCGCGTGCCCCGCCAGACGGGAAACGCAATTGCGCTGGGGTGGTTTTGCCTTGGCGGTACAGCGCATAGAGCATGGCAATGGCGGCGCCGACCCGGCTGTCGTAGATGGGCGAGCCGGTGGTGTCGATCAGCGAGTGGATCTTGGTCAGCCCCGCATCGAAGCGCTGGATGCTGCCGGCATTCAGCGCAGAGAGCGTTTGGCCTGCGCCCAGGTCGAACAACGGTCTGCACGCCTTGAGGTAACTCACCAGTTGCTGTTGCTGGCGTAGCGCCCCCAGGAACGGGATGGCCCCGCGTACACCGCCCCACTTCAGTACGGCGCAGCAGGCGTTGTAGGCCGCATCATCGCAGCCTGACGCCAACGCTGCCGCCAACCGGCTGCGCAAAAGCTGCAACGAAGCGGTGGTGCTGGCCCAGTCCATGGACGTGACCCACTGCCCGGTTTGTGCATCCTGCCAGGCACTGCCCCAGCGATACAGCGCCAGCACCTGTTCGATACCCACCACCCGCTGATTCAGGCCGCCCTTGACCTGATGGCTGGGCTTGAAGCGCAGGTGCACATCCAGTGTCGGCAAGTTGACCTGAAGCCATTCGATGAAGCCACGCACATCCGGCTGCGCAAGAAACGTGTTTCGATCCATCTGTTCACTACACCCTACAAGAAGATTTTCTGCTGTCTGCGGCACTGTGCATTCAGTCCAGGTTCAACCACGGCTTGAGCTCCGCCCTGTTCGCCAGCACCAACTGCTGCGCCTCGGGCCTTGCATCATGCACGTTGGGGTTCACCTGGAAGCGCTTGACCACATACTTCACCAGGGCCTGCGAGCTGCGCACCAGCAACTGGCCGTCGGCCATGCCAAAGTCCACCTCGATGATGGCCCGCTGCGCCTGTGTCAGGCGCTCGTCCGGCTTGAAGATCACATCGACCGGGGTGTTCCACTCAAGGTCATGCTCGATGCCGTTTTCCGTTTCAGCGTCGTGCAGCTCTGGCACACCGCGCAAACGGCTGAGGACGAAGTCGCGGTACATGCGGTTTTTTTCGCAATAGGCCCGCACATGCCAGCGCATCCCGGTGTACACCAGGGTATGCGGCGCGATGGTACGGCCTTCGGGCTCCGGGCTTTTGAACGACACGTACTCGATATCCAGGCGCCGCTTCTCGCGGCAGGCCTTGAGCAGCGGCCGCAGCACCTCGGGCTTGACCGAGCGGTCCGGAACCTTGAGCACCTCGGTGTGGGCGTAGGCCAACGCCAGGCCTTCGATGTGTGGTGCGCGCTCGTTGTTCTGGTTGAGCAGGTCGAGGTAGGCGCTGGCACTGTCGTCGATGAACAAAGGTTTGAACTGCCGCGTCGGCACGTAGCCTTTGATCTGCTTGTCGTACACCAGGTTCTTCGACGCGTAGTCGTTGATGTAGGTGTTGATGTCCTTCGAGGCCTGCTGACGACTGATGCCGAAGCTCTGCATCAGATGATTGGTGGTCAGGCGGCCTTCCCACCAGACCACCGTTTCAATCAGGCGGTAGCGCAGGGCCAGGTCCCAACGGGTTTGCTCCATGCGTTGCGTGCGTTTCATACGGTTTCCTGCGTGAGGAGCAGTAGTGCATGCTCAGCCAATTGACGTGTCGCTTAATACTACGTGTCCACCCAGTTTTAATTCAAGGCTGGCTTGATATGTAAACTAACCAGGCATATGCAGCCCAGGCCACCTTGGCGACGCGCCCCCCCCTGGTACTGCGCCCACGCCCCGCAAGCTGCGCCCATGCGGGCAAAACACACTGCCATCTCGCCTGTCATCCCCCCTTCAACTGCCCTGAATAAACCAGTGAAACCTGCACCATTCCTTTACCTGTACAAGTCTCCAATATAGACATGTAGCCAAACTAGACATATCTTCCCGCTACAGGCAAACCGCCACTACTCAAGGAAGCAACCATGGACGCCCTCGAAATCACCCTGCTTGGCACAACCGGCATCACCCTGCTGATTGCCTGCCTGACACATGCCCGCCAGGGTGAAATGTGGAACCTGCTGCAGGGCGATCGCGAACTGGAGCGAACCGCGCGCATTCACAAGCAGGAGAACAACGAGTTGCGGTCTGCCCTGCGCGCCGAGCGCGAGCATGTGAGCCAGTTGCGCCGCCAGGTGCAACTGCTGCTGGGGCTGGTGCCGGAAGGTTGAGGCCTGCCCCGCCTGCATGCCCGTATACTCGTTACCAGCACCCTTCACGGAGCACGTTCATGCCCTACCCCATCGAACACAAACTGGTCATCGGCGTGGCCTCCAGCGCACTCTTCGACCTCACCGTGTCTGACGACATCTACAAGACCGAAGGCGTCGAGGCTTACCGCCAGCACCAGGAGCAGAACCTGGATGAACCGTTCCCGAAAGGGGTCGCCTTCCCTTTCATCCGCCGCTTCCTCAGCATCAACCAGGCATTCCCCGATCAACTGCCGGTGGAAGTGGTGCTGCTCTCGCGAAATTCGCCAGAGACCGGTTTGCGGGTATTTCGCTCCATCAGCCACTACGCACTGGACATCACCCGCGCCGCGTTCATGTCCGGCCGCTCGCCCCACGAGTACATCCCGGCGTTCAACGCCTCATTGTTTCTCAGCGCCAACGAGGACGATGTGCAGCGCGCCATCGACGCCAGCTACCCGGCCGGCCTGGTGCTGCCGACGCGCATCTATGACGACGAGATCGATACCGAACTGCGCGTGGCGTTCGACTTTGACGGGGTAATTGCCGATGACGAGGCAGAGAGCGTGTACAAGCAGAATGACAACCTGGACGACTTCCAGGCCCATGAGCGAGCACGCAAAGCCATCCCCCACCAGCCCGGGCCGTTGGCCGACCTTTACCGCAAGCTTTCACACATTCGCACGCTCGAAGACCAGAAGCTGGCACAAGACCCTGACTACACACGCATCCTGCGCATTGCCATCGTCACCGCGCGCAACGCACCGTCGCACGAGCGGGTGGTAACCACGCTGAAGGATTGGGGGGTGTCGCCGGATGAGTGCTTCTTCCTTGGCGGGATGGAAAAACCCCGGGTGCTGTCGATTCTCAAACCCCATGTGTTTTTTGATGACCAGCGCAGCCACCTGCAATCGCCGGCGGGGGATTTGCCGATGGTCCACGTGCCGTTTGGGGTGGCGAACAGGGCGCCTGGCAAGACCAGTGGTGTCCGCTTGGTGGAAACACGGGCACCACTGGCTGAACGCTTAACGACACCTAGACAAAGCTGAACGTCAGTTGGCTCACAATCGCCATGGCCTTGGGCTGGATCGACGCACTGACCTTGTCATCCAGCGCACCGTGAAGGTGAAGGTTGACCAGGTTGTCGGCTATCGCCCGCTCCAGTTCCGCACCTGGGTTGATCGGGTAGCCAAAGGTCACCGACAAGCTCGCGCCCGGCTCGACCTTCTGCTTGTCCGGGTTCCAGAACTGCACGGCCAGGTTGGCCGAATAGCCGGCTGGCAGAATGAACACCGCACCGGTTTGCGTGCCATCGCTGCCAAGCGTCAGTGGCCCCAGCAGCACTGGGGTCTGTAGCGGGGTCACGGTGTCACACAATACGCTCACCCGGGTACCGGCCAGCCCCCTTGCGGACAGGGTGATGGTGATTGGCGCGGTGGTGAAGTTCGCCGGCACGCTCAGTTGCTGACGGCGTACCCACGGGTCGTCACTGACCAGCGCCTGGGAGCGAATGCCGAAGGTCGGCGTCTGGCCAATGAACTTGGCCAGGTCGAGCCAGTCCCGCACCTGCGGGAGCGGGTCAGGATGGGCACCCGCGCTCACCTGGGCAATCAGGTTGAAGTAGCTGTCAGCCGGCAAGGCCGGCGGCTTCCAGAGGAAGGCCTGCTCACCTACACCGATATGCCCTGGTGGTGCACTGGCCTGCGTGCAGTCCAGGCCATCGACCGTGGTCAGCGCGTTGCCCCTGAACGTTGCCGGCAGCAACAACACCTGGGCCGGCGCGAAGTACAGGGAAAGCGCATTGCTCTCGGTCTCGCTGCCGCCGTTCATGCCACGCAGGTAGTAGTAGTTGCGCGCGGCGGCGACCGGCTGCACGTTGTAGGCCTGCTCCCAACTGCTGACCGTGCTGAACACGCTTTGCGCGTTGTCCACCGGCTGGTCGCTCTGGATGATGTCCGGGCACAGGCCCAGCGGCCCCTTGAACGGCACACTGCCGGTGGAAGCCAGGTTGTTGCGCAGGTAGAGCGTCTGGCTGGCGGGCTGGCTGCTGCTGCTGAACAAATTGACGACTGTTTCGCTCATGACGTTTAACTCCCTGTAATCATCAAAGGACGTGCAAGCCGTCAGCACCCAGCGGCACCACCGGGCGTGGACGAATATCGGCGGCCTCGGTGCCGGCATAGGCCCGGTGCAGGGCATGCGACATGGCGAAGTCCACCAGGCCCCGGTCCAGTGCCTCTTGCAGCTCCTGCGGCGAGCCGTCGGAGAAGTACGTCGGGGTGATGTCGATCGAGGCGCCCGGCTGCGAGTCGGGCCCGTTGTTCTTGTACAGGTTGAGGGTGAGCAGCGCGCTGAAGCCCGGCGACAGTGTGCAGCGCACGCCAACGAACTGCCCCAGGGCAGGCATGGCGACGTTGTCGATGGCGATCTTGTTGCCCTTCGAGTCCAGCTGGCTGCAACTCATCGACAGGGTCCAGCCCGTGGTCGGGAAGCCCATGTTGGTGACCTGCAACGAGTACTCGCGGCTGCCTGCGGTCACGTCGCTGGGGATGATCAGCTGCGAGGCCATTTGCCGGGTGGGCGAACGCCCGGACTGCATCGACACGTTGCGCCAGCCGAACTGCAGGTTGTTGGTGATCAGCGCAGCCATGTCCAGTTGCGAGAACACATCCGGGAACGGGTTACCGGCGTTGTTCATCCAGGTGATGAAGCAATAGTGGTCACTGCCCCCGGTTGGCGGTTGCGGGTTGCTCCAGACAAAGGTGTCGGCCGTCACCCCGATACTCGACGATGCCAGGTTGACGATCGATGAGTCGTAATGCGGGTTCGTGCCGTCCGGGTGGTCGCGGTCCGTGGGGATGCCGTATTTGGCCCACTCGCTGGGCCACTGAATGGAGGCGCAGGGTACGCCGTACAGCAGCACCTTGGTCGAGCTGCTGACGGCAGCGCCATTGCGCCCGCGTACATAGATGTAATTGGGTGTGCCTTGGGTAATGGTGCCAGGCGACTGTTGCGCATAGCTGTTCGGCGTGGCCAACGCGGTCTGGAAGTTGGCCACTGGCTGGGTGCCCGCGATCCAGATATCGGGCGATGCCGACAAGGGCGAACTGGCCGGCACCGTGCCCTCGCTGTTCAGGTTGGGGCGCAGGTAGATGCCTTTGTCGTAGGCACCTTGCAAGGCGGCTATCCGGCTGGGTGCCTGCACGGACGGCCCGCGCAGCACCTGGCCATGGCCGACCACGGGTGGGTTCTTGGTTACGATCAACATTGCCAAACTCCTTTTTGACTACATCGAACGAGTACCGGTGCGCAGCGCACTGGCATCGACGAGGGTGGGTTGGGTTGCAGCAGACACCGACACCACATTGAGCACCGTGGTCGAGGTGTAACAGATCACATCGAGGGCCGCCTGGCCCGCCAGCGAAAGGCCTTCGGTGGCCAGTACCACCCGTTTCAGACGCAAGGGTTTGCACACTTCCGGCAGGCAAGGGACGATGTTCAGCGCCACGACCGAGGCGCTTTGCCCAAGCGATGCGGGGATGGCCGCACCGAGGTGGCCCAGGCCATACAGGAAGGTCGCGACCACACCCATGTCGTCGCGGTTTTCGGGCATCTTGTTGGCGCCCAGCACAAATATCCCGTCCAGCAGCACGCCTACGCAGGTGTAAATCCACAGCGTGCGGCTGGCACCGTCGGCGGTGGCGCAGCCAGGCACGCCGCTGGAGAAGATCCACGGGCAACTGCACAATTGCGCAGCAGTCTCCAGGGTGAGCGCGACGTGGGCGACGATCGCTGGCGGCCCTGCCTCCGGTGGCATGATGTCGCCCAGGGCAGTGAGGCTGCCGTAAAAGAAGTAGGCCACCGAGCCCAATACCCCGGTCAGCAGCGCGAGGTCGCGCGGCAGGCAACCGCTCCAGCCATCCTCGGTCTGCGCCAGCACCTGTCGGCCAGCCGGCTTGAACCCGGTGGCGGTGAGCAGCGTGTCAGCATTGAACGCGGCCTTGAAGCGCAGCACGCTCGCCTGGTCCGGGAACGGCGCCTTGTTTTGCAGGATCTTGAACAGCACCGTGCCCGGCACCGCCAGCACCAGCGACATCAAGTCCAGGGTGGTGAGATCCGAGCCGTTGGTGATCAGCCGGTACAGGTCACTGACAAACGGAATGTTCCACTTGGCGTTCATCAGCGTTTTGAGGCCCGCGATCAGCGTCGCGACCGTTTTCAGCATCGCATCGATCACCGCCTGCACGCCCGACAGCACCGCCTGCAGCACCCCTTCGACCACGCTCATCAGCGCTGCCAGCAGCTTGCGGAAGATCTCGTCCGGCGCCGTGCCCAGGTCTTGCAGGTACACCAGCGCCTGGGCGAACGCCTGGGACGACTCGGTAAAGTCGACCAAGTTCGCCAGCGCCTCCATGAACTGGGTGAACGGGCCGTCGGTCTCTTGGATCAGCGCCGCGGCAGCCATGCTCGACTGCGCGGCCGGTGCGTTGTTGATCAGCCCGTTGTAGACGATGTTGTTGGCCACCGCCTTGGACGTGGCCGGGTCATCCGGCGTATTGGCCTGCTCGTACCCACCCAGGCTGTAGCTGCCGGCCAAGGTGTTGCGGGCCTCGGCGAACCACTGCTGCAACTGGCTTTGCAAGGTGTTGATGCTGCCATCGACGATACGCTGGATACCCCCGGTGGCGCCGACCAGGAAGTCGAAGCCGGTGTTGACGATGTGAGCAATGGCGTCATGGGTGCGCAGAATGTCGCCCCAGTTGAACAGAAATGCCAGCCATTCGTAGAGCTGCTGGAAGAACACCTTCACCGCCGAGAACACCGCCTCGGCCAGGTCGAACGCTTTCTCGACCGTGTCCACCAGGGTTTCGAACAGGTAGGTGACGCCGTCGACCACAAAGTGAAACGCCGCCTGTATCCCAGCACTGACCGTGGTCACCACAAAATCGACCACCTTGATGATGCCCTGGGCGACCCCGGCAATAAAATCACCGATGTCGGTCAACCAACTGAACCACCCACCCGACAGCGAACTGCTGCGCAAGGCCATCAGCAGCCCCGACGCCGCATCGGCGGACAAATCGGTAAAGCGCACCTCGCCATCCTGCACACTCAAATGCCAGTGCTGCTCCGGCACCAGCGCCAGGTCGAGCAAGCGCGCGCCTGCAAGCGCATCGCTACGCAACGAAACCCCAGCGCGAGGCCGGCGCGGGTCTACATACGGCGTTGCCGCCGAAGCCTTGCGGTACAGCGGGCTTGCCAACTGCATGCTGCGGCTGACCGCCTCGGCCACCGCGTTGGCGGTTTCCTGCTTGTGGTACTGATCGCGCAGCAACGGCGCACCACCGGCCAGCTTGGCGTTCATCAACTCCTCGCCCGTGGTGACGCTGAGCCTGTCCTGCACCTCGGCATCCTGACGGATCTCGATGCGCTCGCCGGGCGACATCAACGACGGCACCGCCACCAAAATCGCCGGAGCCGCCAACGCACTGACCTGCTGCGCAATCGACAGCACCCCGGCGCTGTTGGTCAGCAACCGCACCGGCCGGCGCGGCGTGGCGTAGTAGACCCCACCATTGATGGCCAGCCGCGACGGCTCCTCGGTCCATACTTCGACCGGCGTATCGGCCAGTGGCGTGCCCACTTCACTGAACAACGTGACATCTGTGCTGTACGAAGCGAAGTCCTCGATCTTGCCGCTCGCCTGCACCTGCAGCGCCGCAATATTCCAGTTACCGCTGAGGGTTTCGCGGGTGAGTTGAGTGACGGTGTTTTGCTGCGCCTGAATCGCGAACACCGCCAGCCCGCCGTCTTCCACCGTCGCCTGAAACGACTGCACGCCGTTGTATATCGGCGTCGGCTGCGACCAGCCGGTGGCTGAAGGGGCGCTTTGGCTGGCGTGGTACAGCGTATTGTCCACGCCCAGCAAAAGCGCATTCAGCGCCGGGCGCGAAGGCAGTACGGCCACCTGCTTGAACGACGACGCCACCGTCAACTGCGCCCAGCTGTACGGCTGCTTGCCACCCCCGACCAGGCAATAGGCATTGCCATCGGAAAGAACGGCCAGCACCTGGGTATTGCCCACCTCATCGGTCGCCGCCGCCACATCCAGGCTGCGGAAGTTGGCGGCAATCGCCGGCCGGTCGAGTTGCCCGGTGCTGAGGGTGTATTCGAGGATGACCGTGTCGAACACCGAGAACGCCACATTGGCGTCGCTGTTGCCCGTCCACACCGCGTTGAGGGTCTGCAACTGCAAGGTGGTGCCATTGAGCGAGGCCGGTGCACGCCCAGCCCACACGCCCCAGCTGAAGTTGTACAGCGTGCCGACCAGGCCCTTGGCTTCGATCAGCACCCCGATGTACAGCTTGTTGTTGATGCGCGTGGTGGTGATACGCGCAATGCGGATGGCATTGGAAGGCAACGGCACGTCGATCATTTTCACCGCCGACCAGCGCGACGCCGATGTGGGCTGCTCGACGCAGTACAGCAGGTTGGTGCCTTGGGCGGCGAACAGCACGATGTCGCCGCTCGGTGTCAGGCCGGTGGCGATCACCTCACCGGTCAGGCCGGTGGCTGTCGCGCTGTTGGCCGTGGTGCTTTGCGGGTCGGGGTAGATGTTCCAGACCTCGGTATTGCTGCCGCTGGTGAACAGCTCCACATCGCCACGGCCATTGACGATGGCCGATGCCGAGCTGCCACCGTGCACCGCACTGGCCACGCGGTAGTTCTGCATGAAGCGCGATTCTGGGACGACGGTGACGGGGGTACGGGCGTGCGGGGGCGACGACGCTAATCTTTCCATGATTTGCTCCGGGGGGCAGGTTGGTCCATCGACGGAGAGAGTAGGAGCGTTTTGACAGGGGGCTTCGTTTATTTTGGAATACGGAGGGTAGCGATTTGCTATCAGCTTATTCTATGGCGCTTCCACACTGCCTGTAGCAACTGCATTACGCCGGTCGAACGCAGCTGACTACGATGCCGGCACGATATTGCGCGTGGAAGGGTCCTTCAGCGCAAGCATGGGGTCGGCAAGCGGATAATGGCGGTGATCGAGAATAAAGCGATTGCTCAAGGCCTGGAGGGGTTGCGAGTGCCCTCTTCCGTTACTGCCGAAGGATTCTATACAGGGCTGGGGTTCCGCAAGGTGCGGGACGTATTTTATGGCGAGGAACGTACGATTGTGATGCAGAAGTGGTTGATAAGGGCGTAATTGAAGTGCCTGTTCTGAATGGCAAAATTGCCACCATTTAGATCAGCAGCCGTGGCTCTTCCGAGCCACTGCCAGCGCACTTGGCCTTTTGAGCCAAATGCGCCCCCCTGCCGATTAAGCCCGGTGCCGAGCGACGGCCTTGCCCATATTTTCGAGTTGAATAAGCGGTGTATGCAGGCGCTGCTCTTTCACGAGTTCTTCCGCACAGCCAATCCTCACATAATTAACCAATGAATTGACGGCCAACGTACCAAATATGGGCACGGTGACTATCAGAAGCATCAGATATTCAAGGTCATAGCGGAGAACGCCAACCACCAAGAATGGGGCAAGCGCAATGGCGGCGAGCACAACATACTTCAGGCACTCCCAACATTTACGCCACCGCCTGGAGAACGCGGTCCTGTAAGGTTGCTTGAACGCTATCTTATGATTCGACGCGTCCATATCAACATAGGCACGTGAAAAAACGTAATCCGTTAACCGTCGCTGAGGCTTATCCAGCGATATCAAGTAAGCAATATCGGTAGCGTTGATGCCTCGCGTGCCAGCTATGGCATGGTAGCCGCGTTCCACCGCCAGGGGGTGTAGCCGTTCAGCATCAAGGTCACTGAAAAACTCCTTCGCAAAGCGATAGTCGTCTTTGAGACGGGCCTTGGTACCCACCGAAAGGTCAATAATAACCTTGGCCGCAGCCATCATTGTCGTCACTGCACTCACAATACTAAATAAAACCTTCAAGTCCATTTTCAAGCATTCTCATCTAAATTTGGCACCGCCGCGGGGATGCCAATCAAGCCAGATTCCTCTCTGGCCGCTTAACTTCGGCGGCTCAATCGAACGCCCCGTTCACAACCTCGTAAATAATCCCGGTCGCGACCGCCACGAGCAGCAAGTCCACCCCCGCCTGCACCCACTCGTAGCCCTCATAATGAGGCAGTTGCCCAAGCAACCGGCCATCCAGCTTCTTGGCGATACCAGGCGGCAGCGGCTTGCCGCGCGCCAGGTTCTTTTGAATGCCAGGCGGCAATGCAAGGCCTGGGCTCCAATAGCTGCGATAGCCACTCAAGATGCCCAGCACTTCGCCTCGGTCGATTGATGGCCCGCCGTGCCAGTCACCGCCACCCGAGCTCGACTTTTTACCGCCAGCATTGCCCTGCCCTTGGGAATGCTGGCCCTGCCCCTTACCTTGTCCGTGCCCTTTGTTATTGCCGTTACCGTTTCCCGGGTCGGCATACGAAGCGCCAGGGGCCACTAACAGCGCCACTGAGGTTACTGCGGCAATCAACACGTGCAATTTGGCCATTACGACACCCTTTTCAGTGAAGCGGTTTACTGAACTTTAGGCCATGCGGCCATTGCGTAGCTGCGGGCTAAGCTAGTTTGGACATGCCCCAGCCATCCGGAGCCCGCCGATGGACCCTTCCAAACCTGCACAGCCCTCTGTCTGCGAGCCTTCCGAACACGTCGACCATCTCAGGTTTCACCGCGCCCATGCGCACATGCAACCGGTGTTTGGCAACGACGCGTTCGCCCGCAAGGCCGATCGTGACAAGGCCTCTTCCGAGGCAGATGCCCGCCACCGCGAGGCCATTGCCATGGCCAACCAACGCCGCCAGCGCGATGCTGAGACGCACAGTAAACAATTGCAGCAGCTATTGGAGGTGAATACCCATTTGACCGAAGCCACCAAGCAGATGAGCGAGAGGATTGAAATGCTGACCTCGCAATTGCACGCGCACTTATTGAGCGCAGGGGGGCGAGTAGCCGAGCACAACGACTAACCGTCAGGGAGCCCCACGGGCGTCGTGACCTGAAAGAGGTGGCACCTCTACGCCAGGCACGGCCTCATGGCGCAAGCAATTACTGTTTCTGCTGCTTCATGGTCTGCCGATGCAACTCAATGAACGGCGCCTCGGCCGGGTCGATTCGGTCCATGCCCGCCGCAATCCGGTGCCAGTACGGATACTGCGGCGCAATCCGCGTCACCCGCTCGAGCAATTGCTGGTCTTCGGCGGTCAGCAGCAGCTCCACCGCCTGCAAGTTATCGTGCAACTGCTCGGCCGTGCGCGCCGCCGTGATCACGCTGGTGATACCGGGCCGGTCCTTGAGCCAGGCCAGGCACACCCGCGCCGGCGAGCAGCCATGGCGCTGCCCCACCTCGATGAGTGCCTCGATGATGTCGTACGCGCGCTCTTGGTCGTGCACGTAGGGCTCTGGCCAGTCATTGCCCTGGCGCGTGCCGCTCGGGGTCTTGTGCCCGCGCCGTACCTTGCCGGTCAACAACCCCTCCCCCAGCGGCCCCCACACCAGTGTGGCGATGCCCTGGTCGAGCGCCATCGGCAGCAGCTCATACTCGGCCTCGCGCGCCTCGGGGGTGTAGTAGATCTGCTGGGTAACCGGCTGCTGCCAGCCCTTGAGCTGGGCGGTGCCGAGGGTTTTCATCATCTGCCACGCGGTGTAGTTGGAGGTGCCGAAATATCGCACCTTGCCGCTTTGCACCAATTGCTCCAGCGCCGACAGCGTCTCTTCAACTGGCGTGATGCCATCCCAATTGTGAATCTGGTAGAGGTCGATATGGTCGGTGCCCAGGCGCTTGAGGCTCGCCTCGCAGGCGCGGATCAGGTGATAGCGCGAAGCCCCGCTGTCGTTGGGGTTGTCGCCCATCGGGCTGCGCGCTTTGGTGGCCAGTATGATCGACTGGCGCCGCTGCCCCAGCGCCTGGCCGACGATTTCTTCGGCCAGGCCGTGGGAGTAAAGGTCCGCTGTGTCTACCAGGTTGACCCCAACGTCGAAGGCCATGTCGAGCATACGCCTCGCCAGCGTTACATCCACGCTGCCGGTTTTTTCGAATGCGCCCCGGCCGCCGAACGGGACTGTGCCGATGACCAGTTCCGAAACCAGCAGGCCGGTATTGCCAAGTGCGCGGTATTTCATGGTGAGTACCTCCAAATGCAAACGACTTGGAAGTACCGACGGTACAGCGTGCTGAAACGTTCAATCCGATCGTTTACGAGGGGCTTGATACTCATAGGGCTGTTCAACGCTCTGCCGTTCCTCGTCCGTGGCGTCATCACGCGCTGGCCAATCTGCGCCCTCTTGCTCATTCATCAGCGGGTCGTCATCAGGGTTCGGGACTGTAGGGCTGTCCGGGTTCACGGCAGGGTCGGGCGAAGTGGGCAGGTCACGGTTGCTGCCGCCTTGCGCGGTGTGATCACTGTTCATCGCTGTACGCCTCGGAAGAAACGCTGGGTCACCCAGCGAGCTTACGGATGCTCGCTGGACACTGAATTGTTGGCGTCGACATCCCTCATCTCTTCCTCAATCGGCGACTCATCGTCCGCCGGCAATGGTACTTCGCCTTCATCAGGGCCAGCCTTTTGCGCCGCGTCATCCTGGGCGTCCTGACCCGAGCCTGGGTCGCCGGGTGGAGGGTTCCAGTCTTCCGGTCGTTTCTCGGACCATTTTTCGCCCGCGCCCTGTTTGGGTTCAGACTCAGTCTGCTCCAGCCCTGACCCATGGGCCGCGCCGACGTCAGGTGCTTTTTCTTCTGGGCCTGCATAGGGCGCATCGGGGCCGTTGTGATCAATTGCCATGATAGTTCTCCAGTTTGCGTGCCAACGCCTCAATAGAGAGAGCGTGCCCCCGCAGCGCCTATTGGCGCTTCAAACCGGGGTGCACGACTACACCGAACGCCCCGGCCTCATTCAGCGCCCGGGGGGATACCGTCCTTGTTCTTGTCCTTGAGCTTGGCCTTTTCCTCTTCCGTGGAATGCGCCGGTACCTGGCTTTGTTGCGTATCGTCTTTGCGCTCAGTCATCGTGCTGCCCTCAGGTTGATGAACGTTAGGCACCCCTGCAGTTGGACAGTTCAAGCGAATGTACGACGCTGGCCGCTCACGCCTGCGCGGTGAAGACCGGCTCGCCGTACACAGGCTTTGCATTGTCGGTCAATGCATTACTTCATGGCCGCATCAAAGGCTCGATACCGATCCACTTCTTCACGGGGTGGTAGCAGAGCTCGATGGGTGGGATCGGCAGTTTGCGGCCTTGGGCCTCTAATGCGCCCAGGTGAATGGTCCACTTGGCATCGGCGTTGAACTTGTCCGTCTGGAAAATCACATAGGCGGAGCCGTAGCGTTTGTTGTTGGTGATTTTAGGGATGTTGCGGTGCACTTCGTCGCTGTTGATGTCGTAGGGCGACGGGCGTGCTGAGGACGGGTACACGAGCGGAAAGTCGTAGGTCTTGTCGATGCCCAGGTAGACCTCTGGCCGCGCATTCAGACGCGAGCCGTCTTCGACCGTGATATAGGCCTGGCGGCTGTCGTACAGGATCGGGATCGGCGGCTCGCCACGGTTGGAGGTGGATGAGGGGCGCTGGCGGTTTTTGTTGTAGGCGATGAGCTGTACGTAGAACTCCGGCCGCGAGTATTTCTCGCCGGGGTAGTTGACGTGCAGGCCTTGCGAAAATGGCCGGTCGCTCCACTGGGCGGCGTGGTCGTAGAGGTACGTTTCCAGGTAGAGGGTGGTCTCGCCTTGCGGGCCAGGTACTTTGAACTGGAACTCGGATTGGCAGAGGTCCGCGTAGGCGGCGCGTTCGCGCTTCAAGGGGACGCACGCGGCCAGGGTGGTCATGGCCAGCAACAACAAGAGCGAGCTTGCGGATTTTAAGTTAGTCATGACCTTCCTTGGTTTGAATGCCTGTCACGGGTTAGTTTCGAAGCCCGAGCGTTGCGAGTTGTTGCGGCGAACGGCCTAAGAATCAGATTTAAACCCTATCTTGTAGTCCATTTCCCAAAGATACTCGCTGCGCCTGTTTTTCGTTGCGGTCGTTTTATCAGCATTTTAGTCTCGCCCGGTCGTTGCACATCAACGACTAGCTTTGACAGGCTGATGACGACCAAACACCCAGCTGTGCCTATGGCGGCTGTGTGTGGGGCACCTCGTGTGCGCCGGTTTGGTCTTCACCGGTCTGTCAACCCATACACAGCTGCCTCCACTTGTTTGACAGCAAGCGCTGGTCGCTCCATTGAGGACCAAATGATGCTGAAGATAGTCCCCGATCCACCCTACAATTTTCACTCCCTGGAAGACACCCTCATGATGGCCGCGGACTACGCACTCTGTGCCGAAGCCGTTGCCCAGCAGGCGATGTTGATGCAACCCAAGTCGCCCTCCTCCTTGTTGATCATGACCTCGATGCACGAGCTTGAAACCTTGCGCAGACTGCTTGAGGTGGCATTGGCGCAGGTGCAAATGCCGACTGAGCCGGGAACGCGGCACTAAGGGCATCTACGCCCGCGACCTGTCCATCGACGGCCTGATGGAAGACAAACCCCAGTTGCTTTGGGCCTCGCACTACCTCTGCGCCCTGGCCAAGGCCCTGCTCGACGATGCCGAGCTGGGCATGCTGAAAACTCAAAAGTAACCACTTGTGGGAGCGGGCTTGCCCCGCGAAGGGCCGCAAAAGCGGCCCTGCAACTCAATTACCACCACGGACTCATACAGCGCCCAGGAATACAGGTACCCGCCTGGCGATCCCCTGCCTGCAAGCCCCCTCCCCACAGTCAATTTTTGTAAATTCTAGGTAAATTATTATTCACATTTTCTTTTAAATGATTCTCGTTTGCGTTAATGTCCCGCCCCGATTGCATTCTGCCCCTGGAATCCAACCGCTCGACAAGGACAGTTACACGATGCCATACCCACCTTTTTCCCGTGCCCTGCTCACCGTCGCACTGCTCGCCGCGACTGCGGTGCAGGCCGAGGAAATTCACGAGCTTGAACCGCTCCCCGCCACAGAACTGCAAGCCTCGTTCGTCACCGCCACGGGCGGCGGCACTGATGTGCGAGACGCACCGGCTAGCGTCAGCGTTATCACCCGGGAAGAGATCGAGCGTCAGCCGGTCTACGACCTGAACACCCTGCTACGCCGCATCCCCGGCGTTACCGGGGGTTACGGCCCAGTGGGCGAGCAGTCGAAGATAAAACTGCGCGGCCTTGACGACAAATACACCTTGATCCTGGTGGACGGTAAACGCATCGGCAGCTCCGCCGACACTAACTACCGCCGTGATCTGGGTCGCCAGGACATCAACTGGATCTCGCCGAACATGATTGAGCGGATCGAGATCGTGCGCGGGCCGATGTCGTCGTTGTATGGCTCTGACGCCATGGGCGGCGTGATCAATATCATTACCCGCAAGGTATCCCGTGAGTGGAGCGGCTCGCTCAACGTCAATACCACGATCCCAGAAGACTCCGACCGCGGTCAGACCAACCAGACCAGCGTTAACCTCTCTGGCCCTGTCACCGACTCCCTGGGGCTGCGCCTGGGCGCCAACCTTACTCGGCGCGCTGCCGACGAAGCCGAGCCGCGCCTCGATGCACTAGGTGACTTCGTTTACAACGACGGCGCCGGCGGTTCCAAAGACCACAGCGTCAATGCCTTGCTTAACTGGCAGATCAACGACAACCATGAGTTGTCCTTCGAGGCTATCCAAGGCGTGGAGCGTTCGTGGTCGTCGAAGAAAACCTTCGGCGACTGGGGTGATACGGTCGGTGAGGGCTTTGGTGCCGGGCGCCTGACCCGTGATAGCTTCGTGGTCTCTCACCACGGCGACTGGGGCTTTGGTACCTCGCGTATCGACGCTTACCTGAACAAGTTCGACAACGAACTCAGCGAGGGCAAGGCCAACTCCGAAGAAAAAATCGTCGAGGGTAGCCTTAACATCCCGTTTGAACTGCTGGTAAACCAGCGCCTCACCGTTGGCGGCCAATGGAAACGCGAGCAACTGACCAACACCGACACGCTGGGCACCGTACCGGTTGATTACCAAGGGGCAGCGGTGGGCGGCGCGGACCTTGAAGGCGACTATTCCGCGCTGTTTATCGAGGACGAACTGTTTCTGCTCGACAACCTATCGCTGACGTTGGGCAACCGCTTCGACCACAGCGACGAGTACGGCAACCACAACAGCCCACGTGCTTACGTGGTGTATCACCCTCACCCTGACTGGACCGTACGTGGTGGCGTGTCACGCGGCTTCCGTGCCCCCAGCCTGAAAGAAGGCAGTGCTGGCGCGGCGACCAACTCTGGCGGTCGCGGTTGTACATCATTGCGCCCGCTGGGTTATGTGACCGGCAGTTGCTGGATGGCAGGCAACCCGAACCTGCGTCCGGAAATCAGCACCAACAAAGAGATTGGCGTCTCCTTCGACCACGACGGTTGGGAAGCCAGCCTCACTTACTTCCACACCGACTTCAAAGACAAAATCGAGTATGCGCCGCTGGGGTACTTCCAGGGCCGCTGGTGGACCATGCTGGAAAATGCTGACAAAGCCCGCACCCGCGGCTGGGAAGGCAGCACCAAAGTGCCGTTGTGGGAAAACGCCAGCTGGCGCACCAATGCCACCTACATGCTCGAAAGCCGCAACCTGTCGACCGGTGAAGACCTGATCAGCTCGCCGAAGCTGTCGTTGTACAGCGCCATCGACTGGCAGATCACCGAACGGTTCGGTACCGAATTGTCAGCTCAGCACGTGGGTAAGCAACGCGGCCTGGGTACCGACTTCGTCAAGCCGTACACCACGTACGATCTGACCGCCAACTGGGCAGCCACCCACTGGCTCACCCTGAATGTCGGCGTGCAGAACCTGCTGGATGAAGACCCGCGTGATGACTCGACCAGCTATTACGTGCCTGGCCGGGCGTACTTTGCAGGGATAACTACTTACTTCTAATTGGCAGCGGACAACCCGGAATTCGCGCTTTTACGCGAATTCTGGGTTACTTGTGTGAGGCGCCGTCGGCACTCAAGCAGCAGCGACCCGTTCGCCATCACCGCTGACCTCGAATTGCCCCACCAGCTTCTGCAGCTTGCCGGCATCCACCTTTACCTTCTGCGCGCTGTTTTGCAGCACCACTGCGGTCTGGCGCATCTCGCTGGAGGAGTGGTTAACCTGTTCGATGGTCTTGCCGTACTCGATGCTGCGGCGGTTGAGCTGCTGGATGATGGCGAACATGCCCTCCACCGCCTGGTGAAGTTGCACGTTCTCCGACGACGCATCCTCGGCCAGGCGCAAACTATCATCGACATTCTGCACGCCCTCCTCCATAAAACTCACCGCTTGCTGCGTTTCGTTCTGCAGGCCTTCGACCATGTGCCGGATATCGTCGGCCGCCCGTGCGGTGCGGGCCGCCAGACTGCGCACTTCATCGGCCACCACCGCGAACCCACGGCCATGCTCGCCCGCCCGTGCCGCCTCAATGGCGGCATTTAACGCCAGTAGGTTGGTCTGGTTGGTAATGTCGCTGATCAGCCCGGTGATATTGCCAATCTGCGCCATGCGGCTGTCGAGCAGTTGCACACTAGAGGCCGAGCGGGCCACCACATCGCGAATCGATTGGGTGCCCGCCTGCACAGCCAGGTACTGCTCGCGGGCGCGGCTGACCACCTCGTCCATGGCCTGCTTCATGTGTTCGGCGCTGACCGAAGCCTGCTGCAGCTCACCGAGCTGTTCCTCCATGATGATCATCATCTGGTGCACCGCATCGGCCACCTCGACAGAGCTCACGCTCGCTTCCTGGCTGCGCCCGAGCATCATCTGGTTGGTGCTGCCAACCGTGCGGCTGGCCTTGACCACCTGCCCCACCACGGCGTCCAGGCGGTCGATGAAACTGTTGATCCAGCGCGCCATGTCGCCACTCTCGTCATTGGCCAGGGCGCCAGTGTCCAGGCGCTGGCGCAGGTTGCCCTCACCCTCGGCGATGGTACGCAGCACACCGCTCATGCCGTTCAACCTGGCCGCCAGGCGCCTGGGCCCGAGCACGCCGAACAGCAGCGTAGCACCGACCATGCTGAGGGCCTGGATGGCGTCGTTCACCCCCTGTGGCAATCCGGCGTAATGCTGCACCAGGTAATTACAGCCGAACAACCCAACCATGGTCGCCACGTAGGGTTTCATCAACCGGTAGCTCAGCGAACGGCGGCGATAGACCTCCTCCAAGTCGGCCTCGCACATCATACCCCAACGGTCGGGCGACCCTGGTAACTGGAAGGTCACGCCCTTGCCGATCACCGGCACATGGCGGTAGTCCGAATAACCCGGGTAAGTCACGAACAGGTTGGTACCACGCCGGATGGTTTCCCGCACGCCGGGGTGCAGTTCACGCGTCGCGGGGTCGGTGAAGCGCAGCTCCAGCTCGGTATGGCGCTGCACCTGCACCGTGCTCCAGGGCGTACGCACGCCGCTCTTGAGGTTTTCGCCATGGGTAAACGTCCCGTCCTCAAAGCGCGAACGGGACAAGGCGGTGCCTGGTTGCACGGTCGGGTCGAAACGCGATTGCACCATAAACAGATAGTTGTCGCCCGACTCGGCATAAATATGCCCGGCCTCGCGCTGAATCAGGTCGCCCAGCACATCATTGGGGACCCGGCCACACAGGCAGCCCAGGACGTTGCCCGCGTGCCTGATCGGCTGGTAGAACATCAGCGTCACCTCATCGTGAAAACGCGACGAAGATGGGCCGATCTGCAAGGTCATCGGGTCGCTGTAGGGCCCGTGAAGAAATGGCGCTTTCAGGCCTTGGGCCAACGCCGCGAGCTGCTCGCACTGCGTACTGCCACGCTTTGGCCAGGTGGATACCCTGACGTTGCCCGTGCAGTCAATCACACTCAGTTCCGAAAAATCTTCGGCCTGTGCCAGCTTGTCGAGTAATGCCGAGGGCTGAATATGAGCGAAGTCTGCTGCCAGGCATTCCGCCAACTCTGCCAGGTGATCCCATTGTTCGCGCGCCCAGTTGTGCAGCAATTGCACCCGCGTCTGGGCAATGGCTTCGAACGTCTGCTCGATTTCTACATAGTTCGAACGATTGAGGCGGCACGCCCACCTCATGCTGAACTTTCCGGCTTTGCCGAACCAGGGCAGCCAACCCCGCTCGCTCGATGACAACTGCATGGAACTACTTGAAAGCGACATTAAGTTCACCATAAGCGACACAGATATCAAAATGCCAGCAAATTCCACGCCAACTGTAATCCAAGCGGAATGCCGGGTAGTGGCTACCACTAGACGCTCACTACTGGTGCATGAAGGCTGTTATTCCCGGCCACTTCGCACCCTGAAGGGGCGCGGAGAGAATGAAGCGATCGTACGCGGGCAGCCAGGCTGGACCAGTGGGATGTTGACCCAAGGAGATGTTCGGCTGGCTGAAAGAAAGCCACCGAAATGTCACACACTTCGACAAGCTTGCATAAAACTACACCGCCATGGTCTCGTTGGCGTGTTCCATGCGCTGTCTGCGACACCTTGTTTCAGACAGCGCATGGGACCGCCGATCTGCTTTAGAGGTTCAGGGCCTCTGGCTGAGCGGCCTTACAGAAAGCGACCGTTTTCATGTGACCATCACGCGAGGTAACTCGCAGGAAAGCCCCTTCATGGTACGAAAAGCAAGCCCCGCTGCCACCTCGGACTGGGTCATACGTAGCGCTCAACCCGGCAGCGTGGAGCGGATCGAAGCATGGTTCGGCAGCCATGGCTACGACCCGCATCGTCACGATACCTACTCGATCGGCCGCACCCTCGCCGGCGTGCAGAGCTTTCACTACAAGGGGGCGCTGTGCCACGGCGTACCGGGTAATACGCTCGTCCTCCACCCTGACGAAGTCCATGATGGTATGGCCGGTACGGATGCGGGCTTTCGCTACCGGATGGCCTACATCGACCCGGCGCTGATTCAAAACGTGCTCAGCGGTGAGCCATTGCCCTTCATTGCCGGCGGGCTGACCCGCGACCCGCGCCTGTACCGCGCCAGTGAAGCCTTCGTGCAGGCACTGGATCACCCATTGGAAACGCTGGAGGAGCAGGACGCCGTCTATGACCTGGCCATGGCGCTGCGTGCGGTCGGCGGCAAGCCCCGCGGCCGCAAACGCCTGGACTACCGCTCGGCCGAGCGCGCCCGGGCATTCATCATGGAACACCTTCAACAGGGCATCACCCTGGAGATGCTCGAACAGGCCAGCGGCCGCGAGCAATGGAGCTTGTCACGCGACTTCCGCGCCCTTTACGGCACCAGCCCCTACCGCTTTGTCACGCTGCGGCGCCTGGACATTGCTCGGCGGCTGATGCTGGATGGCTTCACGCTGGTCGATGCAGCACTGGCTGCGGGCTTTCACGATCAGAGCCACATGACACGGCACTTCACCCGCAGCTATGGCGTGTCGCCATTGAGCTGGCTGGAACGCTTGCGGCCTTCCCGCTGACTTGCAGGATCGTACAAGAGCGGCGTGCGTTGGGTTGGGTAGGCTGATCACCTCAACTACAGAGGATCCGTCATGTCCGACGCCAACACGCAACGCGCATCATGCCCTGTGAACCTGACCCAGAAGGCTTCACTGATTGAACAGCAGTGGAGCCCCAGGGTGGTCGCGGAAATGAACGACTACCAGTTCAAGGTTGTGCGAATCGAAGGTGAATTCATCTGGCATTCGCACCCGGAGACCGATGAAGCGTTTCTTGTGCTTGAAGGCACCTTGCGCATCGATCTGCCAGAGGGCTGCGTGTATGTGAACCCCGGCGAATTGTATGTCGTGCCACGTGGGGTGGAACACAGGACAGCGGCGCAGGGGGAAGCGAAACTGATGATGATCGAGCCACGCGGCGTGGTGAATACCGGCCATGAAGGGGGTGAGCGGACGGCTTTGAACGACGTCTGGATCTGAGTTGATCGTCTCAATAGACGATACCGGGATGCGCGTAGACCCGCGAGCACACTATGCATATATGGAACTAAGATCCTCAATGCTGTAGAACTTCGTGAATCCGGCGCTTTAATAGCTATCGCTTCAGAGGACCGCTATATGGGCATCCGCAGCTTAGCGAAAAACCTGCCTCCAGACCCCGCCAAAGAGGGCTGGGTGCTTGGGTGGGGGGTCCTGCGGGATAGACATCCATGGCATTTTGTCGACGTCTATGCAGACCAGAAGACAGCCAAGGCGGAGGCGGAGCGCCTTGGTGATGAGTACGTCGTTGAGTACGGGTCGCACCGCCTTGGCTCGAAGGAATTCATATGCGGTACCACCCTGCCTGAAGGCTAACGGCAGCCCATCTGTCCGCCTGGCCAAGCATCCAGCGTGGATGGAGCGCCCGCAAAGGTGCCGCTGTAGAAATGGCCTGGGTCAAAGAAGCCAAGTTCATCAAGGTCACAGGCGTGCAGAAGCGTGTCATCAAGACCTACACGTTCGAGGAAATCCCCGAGGCTGCTGAGGTGGCGCCATGACCCGCCTTCCCCTCTGCCTCCTGCTGCTGACCACCGGCGCCAGCGCAACCGAGAACGTCATCGACGTGCAGCACGACAGCAAGCGCGGCGTCACCTGCTACACCCTCAACGGCGTCGGGATCAGTTGCATCCCCGACAGCCAGCTCCGGGCCGGCAACGAGCGCCAGCTCTCCCCGCACGAAACCCAACCCGAACCTACACCCGCTCTGGCGCCTGGGCGCTGGATTGATGAGAGGTATCAGCTGTGAGCGCAGTAACTGATCAAGATGTTGAATTTGCGCAGGCTGTGGTCGCCCTGGCGCGCCAGCACGGCATGACCGGTATTTCCATGGAGTTTCGGCAGAACTTCGACCTGGCCCAGGTGACCGGCTGCTACTGCGGCAAGCGAATCACCTGGTCGGAAGGTCGCCACGGTGACTCCAGCGATATCAAGTTCCGCACCGAAGCTGAAGCCTCATTCCCAGAGCTTCCCGAGGTGCAGCCATGACCGACCTGATCGAAGCAAAGACGTCCACCTACTTCCTGCAGACCGCCATCGACGTACAGGCCGAGCGCGGCAAGCAGTACGACGCACCGGACGGCACTCGCAGCATGGTGAAGACGGTCCAAGCCTTCAACGCCAAAACCGGCCGCGATCTCACCGAAGCAGAAGGCTGGCTGCTGATGCAGATCGTCAAGGACGTGCGCCAGTGGCAGAACCCCGACAAATACCACGAGGACAGCGCGTTGGATGGCGTGGCGTACGCCTCACTGAAGGCTGAGGCCCTGGCCGCTGGAAACAAGCCATGAAAACTTTCGGAGAAATCATCGAGGCGGCGAAATCGGGCGACCGGCCTGACTACGACGACCTGCGCCTATCAATCACCATCAAAATCACCATTGGTCCAGGTCGTGGAGACGTTGTATCTGGTGCTTGTACTCGCACACTATCTGATAGGTAGCGCTCGCGGTCCCAGTGATGAGAGCACCTACCACACCGCAATCTGCCTCTACGAACTGCTCCCACGCTGCCTGCGCCGGGGGCATCATGGCCGGTACATTTTTCGGGAGCCTCCCTTTGTCGACGTGCTCCTGTGCGCTGGCAAGAGCCTTCTGGTACTTCTCTTTCACCGCATCCTTAGCCGCCTCCCACATTGCATATGCGCAAAGACCTGAATCATGGGTGGTTTTGGTCTCCGGCTTCCTCAAGCACTGCTGCCAATCGGCCTCCAGCTTCGCCGCGTACTGACGCACCGCTGCATCCCGTGCTGCATTCTCTGCTTCCTCCCCGTGCAGCTCGGCGTGGGCTGCGCCCACTACTACCAGCACCGCGCCTGCGATACCGGCCTTGATAGCGGTCTTCATTGTTCTCATTTCCCTGAGTGATAGCCCGTCCGGCGTGGTGCCGTTCCAGGCGGGTTTGGCTCGGCCAAAAGCCGGGCTGAGGTGATCCCTAACGCATTATATGCGTTGCCATCACCATCGAGCTGGGGCACCGCAATATTTCAACCGCAATCAAGGCCCTGATCAGAGAGCGCGATCAGCTTCGGCAAGATCGAGACGCCCTGCTGGATGCCGGAGGACATCTTCTATGACCCTACCCCTGATGTACATGGCCTACCTGATCTACAGGGGTCCGCGATGACCTGCATCCGCATCAAGCACGGTTTTGTCTGCCACTCGCCGTTCTACCGCCTGCCTCTGGCCGACGGCACCAGGGTGTTCATGAGCTGGCACAACTACCTCGGGCCCACCTTCTTTCGCGACCGCAATGAGCAGCGCGAGATCGAAGACTGGTACGAAAACCCGCTCATCTGTGACGCCCTCGACAGGTTCTGCAAGCGCGGAAACCGCGCCTAACCCCTCCCTATACAACGCAAGCCCGCCGACATGCGCGGGCGAGGATTCTCTATGTTCGATATCACCGTGAAGTGCTGCCGGTGCCGCAACAAGCATAAAGAGAGCGAGCGCGTTCCAGCCCCATGCAAGTGGGCAGAAGGCCTCAGCACCATGGTTTGCCCGCGTTGCCGGGCAACCGAGTACTACCGCGTCGAGCCTGCACCGGCAGCCTGACCACCAACCTGCCGCCACCGGCGGCGTGGAGATCTACATGGCGAATGCCACAGCAGCAAAGCCTTCAAGCATTCAGCCGCGGTTCATCCGGTTTGGCGATGCGCCTGGGTATCTCGGCATGTGTCGGGATGAGTTCAACAAGACGGTCAGGCCGAACGTGCGTGAATTCCCTATCGGAAAACAGGGCGTAGCCTTCGACCGCCAGGAGCTCGACGAGTGGGCTGACGCCTACATCGAAGCCAGGGCAATTGAAAAAGCCACCGGACAGGACAACAATCGGCCCCGCAGCGAGCGCCGAGGAGATGATACATGGCGCGAAAAACGATCACCGGCCTCTACGAGAAGGGCGGTGTCTGGCAAATCGACAAAGTCTACAAAGGGGAGCGAATTCGAGAAAGTACTGGAACTGGTGACCGGGAAGAGGCAGAGCAGTACCTGATCCATAAGCTGGAAAAACTGCGACAGCAGAAGGTGTACGGCGTACGGCAGATACGGACATTCGAGGAAGCGGCAATGCGCTACCTCCTTGAGATCAAGGATCAGCCCTCCATTCACCTGACTGCCTTGTGCATGAAGCAGCTTCACCCTTACCTGGGCCACCTGCCGCTGACGCACATCGATGACCAGGCGCTGGAGCCGTTTATCAGGGATCGGCAGACAGAAAAGGTTCTGCCGGATGGGGCCATTGAAAAGGCCGTGAGCAACCGGACGATCAACATCGCCATCGAGCGCGCGGTCCGGGTTTTGACGCTCTGCGCCAGGAAGTGGCGAGACGATGACCGCCGGCCATGGCTGGACAGTGTGCCCATGCTGAGGAAGCTCGAAGAGAAGAAGTCGAGCCGTAAGCCCTACCCAATGTCATGGGAAGAGCAGTCGATCCTCTTCAACGAGTTACCGGGCCACCTGCAAACGATGGCCCTGTTCAAGGTAAACACGGGCTGCCGGGAGCAAGAAGTGTGCAAGCTGAGGTGGGATTGGGAGATATCGGTGCCGGAACTGGGAACCAGTGTTTTCCTGATCCCTGCTGACTTCGGCGGGATACACGCCCGGTCGGGCGTAAAAAATGGCGACGAGCGTCTGGTGGTGCTGAACAACGTGGCCAAGTCGATTATTGAAAGGCAGCGCGGGATCAGCAAGGAATGGGTATTCCCATACAACGGCACCGCGATGCACCGGATGAACGACTCGGCATGGAAGAAGGCGCGGGTGAGAGCGGCGAAACTCTGGCAGGAGGAAAACCTTCGCCCCGGTCACCCTGGATATGCCTCGATCAGGATTCACGACTTGAAGCACACCTTCGGTCGACGACTGCGGGCAGCAGGCGTTACTGAAGAGGATCGGAAGTCACTGCTCGGGCACAAGAACGGCAGCATCACCAGCCACTACTCCGGCGCTGAGCTGGGAAAGCTGATTGAGGCTGCGAACATGGTATCAACAACGGACTCGCGTGGGCCGGTGCTGACAATACTGAAGAGGAAAATCGGATGATGTCCCGAAAAAGTCCCCACACGCAGAAATGAAAAAGCCACCCGTAGGTGGCTAAGTCATTGGGATTATTGGTCGGGACGGAGTGATTCGAACACTCGACCCCTTGCACCCCATGCAAGTGCGCTACCGGGCTGCGCTACGCCCCGACTCTATTCTCGATACTGCTGAGAACGATGAAGAATCTACCCTAACCTTTTGATAAATGAAAGCTTTTTCTCAAAAAATTTCCATTCGTCGGAGCAGATCACTTCTTCAACACCACCAACACATCCTCCAACTCAACAATCATCTGCCGAATCAGCTGCTTGTACTGGCTTGACTCATCCTTCAACTCATCACTGGAGAGCCTTAACCGCGCCCCGCCAATGGTGAACCCCTGATCATAAAGCAGCGCCCGAATCTGGCGGATCATCAGCACATCCTGGCGCTGGTAATACCGCCGATTCCCCCGCCGCTTCACAGGGTTCAGCTGAGGGAACTCCTGCTCCCAATACCGCAGCACGTGCGGTTTTACCGCACAAAGCTCGCTCACTTCACCAATGGTGAAGTAGCGCTTGCCCGGTATGGGGGGCAGTTCGTCGTTATGGCTTGGTTCCAGCATAGGCCTCAACCCGGGCCTTCAACTTCTGCCCTGGACGAAAGGTGACGACGCGGCGAGCGGTGATCGGGATCTCTTCCCCAGTCTTGGGGTTGCGGCCCGGCCGCTGGCGTTTGTCGCGAAGGTCAAAGTTGCCGAAACCGGACAGCTTGACCTGCTCGTTCTCTTCAAGTGCGTGCCGAATTTCTTCGAAAAACAGCTCGACCAACTCCTTGGCCTCACGCTTGTTAAGCCCCAGCTCCTCGTACAGCCTTTCGGCCATCTCAGCTTTCGTCAGAGCACCCATGCCGTTATTTCCTTAACGTGGTGTTCAACCTTTGTTCAAGCGAGGTGAGGATGTTTTGCAGGGTAGTGTTCACCTCATCGTCGTTAAGAGTGCGCGATGGATGCTGCCAGGTCAAGCCGACGGCCAGGCTTTTTCTATCAGGATCAATGCCTTTACCTTGGTAGACATCAAACAGCCTGAGGTCTGTGAGCCATTCGCCTGCATTGTCACGAATTAATTCAAGCACCGCGCTAGAAGCTACATCACGTCCTGCGATCAAGGCCAGGTCACGACGGGTTTCTGGGAACTTGGACAGTTCGCTGAACTTTGGCAGGCGGCCTTCGACCACTTCGCCCAACACCAGCTCGAACAGGAACACTGGGCGGTCCAGGTCCAGGGCTTTGGCAAGCTCCGGGTGGATGGCGCCGAGGTAACCGACTGGCTTGCCGTCGCGCTCGATGAGGGCGGTCTGGCCTGGGTGCAGGGCGGGGTGTTTGCCGGCGCTGAAGGTGAAGTCGCTCAGGGCGCCGGAATAGCCCAGCAGGGCTTCGACGTCGGCTTTGACGTCGAAGAAGTCGATGCCGTCGCGGCCGTTCGCCCAGCCTTCTGGCAGGCGGCTGCCGGTGACGACGCCGGCGATCATCGGCTGCTGCTCGAGGTTACCGAGCTGGCCGACGAAGCGCAGGCCGCTTTCGAACAGGCGGACGCGGTCTTGCTGGCGGTTGAGGTTGTGCTGCAGCGCCTTGACCAGGCCCGGCCACAGGGACGCGCGCATGGCGGCCATGTCGTTGGAGATCGGGTTGGCCAGCAGCAGTGGCTCGACGCCAGGGCTGAACAGCTCGAACAGTTTCGGGTCGATGAAGCTGTAGGTGATGGCTTCCTGGTAGCCACGGGCAACCAGCAGGCGGCGCAGGTTCGGCAGGTCACCGCGGGTTTCCGGCTTGCCCTGGGGCGCGAGGCGCGCTTGTGGGTAGCGGACCGGGAGGTTGTTGTAGCCGTACAGGCGGGCCAGCTCTTCGATCAGGTCGACTTCCAGGCTGATGTCGAAGCGGTGGCTTGGGACGTTGACGGTCCACTGCCCTTCCCCATTGGCCGTGGTGGTCAGCTCCAGGGCGTTGAGCAGTTGCTCGACCTGGGCTGGGTCCATCTGCATGCCGAGCATCTGGGTGATGCGTTCGGCGCGCAGGGTCACCGGGGCGACCTGCGGCAGGTGCTGCTCGCTGACGGCCTCGACGATCGGGCCGGCTTCGCCGCCGACCGTTTCCAGGATCAGCGCGGTGGCGCGTTCCATGGCTTCGCGGGCCAGCTGCGAGTCGACGCCGCGCTCGTAGCGGTGCGAGGCGTCGGTGTGCAGGCCGTAGGAACGGGCCTTGCCGGCAACGGAGATCGGCTCGAAGAAGGCGCTTTCGAGGAACAGGTCGCGGGTTTTCTCGGTATTGACGCCGCTGTGCTCGCCACCCATCACGCCGGCAATGGCCAGGGCGCGAGTGTGGTCGGCGATAACCAGGGTGTCGGCGCGCAGGGCAACTTCCTGGCCGTCGAGCAGGACGAGCTTCTCGCCCTCTTCGGCCATGCGCACGCGGATGCCGCCGTTGATTTCGGCAAGGTCGAAGGCGTGCATCGGCTGACCGAGTTCGAGCATCACGTAGTTGGTGATGTCGACGGCGGCATCGATGCTGCGCACGTCACTGCGGCGCAGGCGTTCGACCATCCACAGCGGGGTCGGCCTGGACAGGTCGACGTTGCGGATGACGCGGCCCAGGTAGCGTGGGCAGGCAGCCGGGGCGGACACTTCGACCGGGCGCACTTCATCGTGGGCAGCCGGCACGGCTGGCACTACCGGGCGGGTGACCGGGACGTTGTACAGCGCGCTGACGTCGCGGGCCAGGCCGGCCAGGGACAGGCAGTCACCGCGGTTTGGGGTCAGGCCGATTTCGATGCTGGCATCGTCCAGGCTCAGGTACTGGCGTATGTCCTGGCCAACCGGGGCATCGGCAGCCAGTTCGAGCAGGCCGTCGTTTTCTTCGCTGATCTGCAGCTCAGCCGCCGAGCACAGCATGCCGAACGACTCGACGCCGCGCAGCTTGGCCTTCTTGATCTTGAAGTCGCCTGGCAGTTCGGCGCCGATCATGGCAAACGGGATCTTGATGCCCGGGCGCGCATTGGGGGCGCCGCACACCACCTGGAAGGTTTCCTGGCCGTTGCTGACCTGGCAGACGCGCAGTTTGTCGGCGTCCGGGTGTTGTTCGGTGGCGAGGATTTCGCCCACGACGATGCCGCTGAACTGGCCGGCAGCGGGGGTCACGCTGTCGACTTCAAGGCCGGCCATGGACAGGCGGGCGACCAGTTCGTCACGGGAGACTTGCGGGTTTACCCAACCGCGCAGCCACTGTTCACTGAATTTCATGCTGTTCTCCTGAAAGTTGCGTCGGGCATTGACCTAGCGGAATTGCGCGAGGAAGCGCAGGTCGTTGTCGAAGAACAGACGCAAATCGTTGACGCCATAGCGCAGCATGGCCAGGCGCTCGGCGCCCATGCCGAAGGCGAAGCCCTGGAACTCTTCAGGGTCGATGCCGGACATGCGCAGCACGTTCGGGTGGACCATGCCGCAGCCCATGACTTCGAGCCAGCCGGTCTGCTTGCACACGCGGCAGCCGTTGCCGGAACACATCACGCACTGGATATCGACTTCGGCGGACGGCTCGGTGAAGGGGAAGAACGACGGGCGGAAGCGCACGGCCAGTTCTTTTTCGAAGAACACGCGCAGGAATTCTTCGATGGTGCCCTTGAGGTCGGCAAAGTTGATATCGCGATCGATCAGCAGGCCTTCGACCTGGTGGAACATCGGCGAGTGGGTGATATCCGAGTCGCAGCGGTAGACGCGGCCCGGGCAGACAATGCGGATGGGCGGCTGGGTGGACTCCATGGTCCGCACTTGCACCGGCGAGGTGTGGGTGCGCAGCAGCATGTTGGCATTGAAATAGAAGGTGTCGTGCATCGCCCGGGCCGGGTGATGGCCGGGGATATTGAGCGCTTCGAAGTTGTGGTAGTCGTCTTCGACCTCTGGGCCTTCGGCGATGCCGTAGCCGATGTGGGTGAAGAACTGCTCGATGCGCTCGAGTGTACGGGTAATCGGGTGCAAGCCACCGGTGGTCTGGCCACGGCCTGGCAGGGTGACGTCAATGCATTCGGCAGCCAGGCGAGCGCTGAGCTCGGCTTCTTCAAAGGCGGCCTTGCGTGCGTTGAGCACCACGGTGACGCGTTCCTTGGCGTCGTTGATCAGCGCACCGACTTTCGGCCGCTCTTCGGCTGGCAGGTTGCCCAGGGTCTTCATCACCTGGGTCAGCTCGCCTTTCTTGCCGAGATATTGAACCCGGATCTGTTCCAGGGCATTGATGTCTTCAGCGCGCTCTACGGCCTCAAGGGCTTGGGAGACCAGCGCATCCAGGTTTTCCATGTACAGACTCCAGATACGAAAATAGGGGAAGAGCTTTGAAGGCTCTTCCCCTATCGATGACGTTCAATGCCCGACGGCGCAAGCGCCGCCGGGTGATTGTCGCGGGTACTTAAGCCAGAACGGCTTTAGCTTTCTCGACAATCGCAGCAAACGCCGCTTTTTCGTTCACTGCCAGATCGGCCAGAACCTTACGGTCGATTTCGATCGACGCTTTTTTCAGGCCAGCAATCAGACGGCTGTAAGACAGACCGTTGTTGCGTGCACCAGCGTTGATACGAGCGATCCACAGTGCGCGGAACTGACGCTTCTTCTGGCGACGGTCACGGTAGGCGTATTGACCGGCCTTGATGACAGCCTGCTTGGCAACACGGAATACGCGCGAACGTGCACCGTAGTAACCTTTAGCCAGTTTCAGAATTTTTTTGTGACGCTTACGAGCGATAACGCCGCGCTTTACACGAGCCATGAGTAACTTCCTCTATCTTTGACCAGAATTAACGAACGCGCAGCATGCGCGCGACTTTCGCGACGTCAGACGGGTGCAGCATGCTGCTACCACGCAGTTGACGCTTACGCTTGGTCGACATTTTGGTCAGGATGTGGCTCTTGAAAGCGTGCTTGTGCTTGAAGCCGGTAGCCGTTTTCAGGAAACGCTTCGCAGCACCGCTTTTGGTTTTCATTTTTGGCATGTTGGAACTCCGCATTCGATAAAATTACACATAATCATCAGGCCTGCCGTGCCCGGGAGATTACTTCTTTTTCTTGGGGGCGATGACCATCATAAGCTGGCGTCCTTCCATCTTAGGATGCTGCTCAACGGTGCCGTATTCGGCGAGGTCAGCTTCGACCCGCTTCAACAGCTCCATGCCCAGCTCCTGGTGGGCCATCTCACGACCACGGAATCTCAGAGAGATCTTGGCCTTGTCCCCATCGGTAAGGAAACGTACCAGGTTGCGTAGTTTTACCTGGTAATCCCCATCCTCCGTCCCTGGACGAAACTTGATTTCTTTGATCTGGATGATCTTCTGGTTCTTCTTCGCCGCAGCCTGCTGCTTTTTCTTCTCGAAGAGGCTTTTGCCGTAGTCGAGGACCTTGCAGACAGGAGGTACGGCGTCGGCAGAAATTTCTACCAGATCCAGCTTCGCTTCTTCAGCGATACGAAGCGCTTCGTGGATCGAGACGATGCCCAGCTGCTCACCGTCAGCACCGATTAAGCGAACCTCTTGAGCCGAGATATTCTCGTTGATCGGGGCCTTCGGTGCAGCACGTTTATCGTTTCTCATTTCACGCTTAATAGTCATTACTCCGATTCTTGGCGACCACGCCGGGAAACCGCTTGTGTCAGCAGCTCAGCGAATTGCGCGACGGGCATGGAGCCCAGGTCTGCGCCTTCGCGAGTACGCACAGCGACGGTTTGCGTTTCGACTTCGCGATCCCCTATAACCAAAAGGTACGGGACCTTGAGCAAAGTATGCTCGCGGATTTTAAAGCCGATCTTCTCATTTCTCAAGTCCGACTTGGCACGGAAACCGCTACCGTTCAGAGATTTCTCTACCTGAAGGGCGAAATCGGCCTGTTTGTCGGTGATGTTCATGATCACCGCCTGGGTCGGCGCCAGCCAAGCCGGGAACACGCCAGCGTAGTGCTCGATGAGCATGCCGATGAAGCGTTCGAACGAGCCGAGAATGGCGCGGTGCAGCATGACCGGGCGCTTACGGCTGTTATCTTCGGCGATGTAGCTGGCATCCAGACGCTCTGGGAGGTTCGGATCGTACTGCAGGGTACCACACTGCCAGTTACGGCCGAGGCAGTCGCGCAGGGTGAATTCGATTTTCGGGCCGTAGAAGGCGCCCTCGCCCGGTTGATATTCCCACTCCAGGCCCGATTCATTCAAGGCATCGGCCAGTGCACCTTCGGCACGGTCCCACAGCTCTTCAGAGCCCACACGCTTGGCTGGGCGGGTCGACAGCTTCATGGCGATGTCGCTGAAACCGAAGTCTTTGTAGACGTCCAGGGTCAGCTTGATGAAGTCAGCGGCTTCTTTCTTTACCTGGTCTTCGGTGCAGAAGATGTGCGCGTCGTCCTGGGTAAAGCCACGTACACGCATGATGCCGTGCAGGGCGCCGGACGGCTCGTTACGGTGGCAGGCACCGAACTCGGCCAGGCGCATCGGCAGGTCGCGGTACGACTTCAGGCCCTGGTTGAACACCTGCACGTGGCACGGGCAGTTCATCGGCTTGACCGCGTAGTCGCGGTTTTCCGACGAAGTGGTGAACATGTTCTCGGCGTAGTTGGACCAGTGGCCGGAACGCTCCCAGAGAATACGGTCAACGACCTGCGGGGTCTTGATCTCGAGGTAGTTGTTGTCGCGCTGGACCTTGCGCATGTACTGCTCGAGCACCTGATAGACGGTCCAGCCGTCCGGGTGCCAGAACACCATGCCCGGGGCTTCTTCCTGCAGGTGGAAGAGGTCGAGCTGCTTGCCGATCTTGCGGTGGTCGCGTTTTTCGGCTTCTTCGATGCGCTGGATATAAGCAGCCAGCTGCTTCTTGTCAGCCCAGGCGGTGCCGTAGACGCGTTGCAGCTGCTCGTTCTTGGCATCGCCGCGCCAGTAGGCGCCGGACAGCTTGGTCAGCTTGAATGCCTTGAGGAAGCGCGTGTTCGGCACGTGCGGGCCGCGGCACATGTCGACGTATTCTTCGTGGTAGTACAGGCCCATGGCCTGTTCGTCCGGCATGTCTTCGACCAGGCGCAGCTTGTAGTCTTCGCCACGGGCCTTGAACACGTCGATGACTTCGGCGCGCGGGGTCATCTTCTTGACGACGTCGTAGTCCTTCTCGATCAGCTGCAGCATGCGCTTTTCGATGGCGGCCATGTCTTCTGGGGTGAAGGGGCGCTCATAGGCGATGTCGTAATAGAAGCCTTCGTCGATCACTGGGCCGATCACCATCTTGGCGGTCGGGTACAGCTGCTTCACCGCGTGGCCGATCAGGTGGGCGCACGAGTGACGGATGATCTCCAGTCCCTCTTCATCTTTAGGGGTGATGATCTGCAGGGTGGCGTCGTGAGTGATCAGGTCGCTAGCGTCGACCAGCTTGCCGTCAACCTTGCCGGCCAGGGTGGCCTTGGCCAGGCCTGCACCAATGGAGGCTGCGACTTCGGCTACGGATACGGCGTGATCAAACGAACGCTGACTGCCATCGGGAAGAGTAATAGTGGGCATGGCGCCTCCTCTCCTAGTGGTGACCCCTACCAAAGGTCACGTGGGTTGGGATGAGCCAGTACAAGATCCGCGCTGTCTTTCTCAAGAGAAAGCCTGCCTCACAGTGGCAGAAGCCTTTCGGCTTACCAGGGGCGAACCAGAGTGACTGGAAAGTAAGAAATAGCTGCAGGCCGCGGCTGCGGGACTGCAAGCCGAGCATGCTAGCACGCGGGGTTGGGCGCTATGCAGAAATATTTGGAAATTACACCGCAGGGGTGAACTTCCGCGGAAAATTCCCTATCAGACTTTGGGAAGCATCCTACTCTTGATGAGACCTAAACCAAGGAGTGTCTGGTTATGAGATTTCCGTCTCTTCTGGCCCTGAGCGTTGCTGGCGCCCTGCTGCTACCTGTGGCCGCCAATGCGGGTGAATTCCCGGCTGGCGCGAAGCAAAACTACATGACCCAGTGCACCGAGGCCGCCACCGGGCAGGGCCTGGACGCCAAATCGGCGCAGCAGCACTGCACCTGTGGCGCAACCGCTATCGAAAAGAACTTCAGCACTGAGGAAATCAAGGACCTGGACAGCAAGGACGGCGTTGACGCCGCCCTGATGCAGAAGGCACAGAAGGTCGTGCAGCAAGCGTGCATGAAGGGCTGAAACCATAAAGCCGGGGGGTTCGCCACCCCGTGTTTGCGCTGGATCAACATTTGGCGAAGGTAAAAGGCGCTAGATGCGCAGAATTAGACTATGATGTGTCCTGTGCTTCGAAGCCTCGGCAACATCGCACTACTGAAAAAAATCAAATCTGGAGATTCACCCCATGTCCAATCGCCAAACCGGCACCGTTAAATGGTTCAATGATGAGAAAGGCTTCGGCTTCATCACCCCACAAGGCGGCGGCGACGACCTGTTCGTACACTTCAAGGCCATCGAATCTGACGGCTTCAAGAGCCTGAAAGAAGGCCAGACTGTTTCCTTCGTAGCCGAAAAAGGCCAGAAGGGCATGCAGGCTGCACAGGTTCGTCCGGAGTAATTCGGGTAGCTGTAAAAAAACCCGCCCTGGTGGCGGGTTTTTTTATGGGGTTTGCAAAGGCTCAACCACAGTTGACGCGCGTGACCACACCTTGCTCGTCCACATTCAGGTTCAGGCGCTCGGAGCGGTACTCCAGCGTCACCACGTCATGCGGCTTGAGGATACGTGCCATCTGCGAGCCACTGGCCTTGCGCGCCTGCTCCAGAAGCTCTGCACTGCCCGGCTTGCCGATGGCGAAATCGGCACCGCTGGCCTCACAACGACCGTCGTTGCCTGCTGGCGCGGCAGGGGCGCCACCACCAGAGTTGCCACCTGTACTGCAACCAGCCAGGACAGCAGCCATCGCCAGGGTTGCCAGGTAAGCACGGGTACGGAACATGAATCCTCCTAAAATCGATCTGGGCACTGTCTGATCCGACAGCTGCGCGCATAGTTTGTTGCAAAACCGCACAAGTCTGCCTGAACACGCCCAAGGAGGCGAAATGCAATCGTGACCGGATTTTGCACAATGGGCTTGGTTTGCTGCGCAAAGCTTTTTATTCTTAAGTCGCAGAGTCATTGACGCAACGGCATGATTTACTGCAAAAAGTGGAGCGCACCGTGCCTCCAGCGAACACCAGGGTCCGGCGTTCGCCCTTCCGTCCCAGGCCCCCAGTGAGAGCCTTTCATGAGCAGCCACAGCATCGATGCCGATATCAAGGTCAAATGGGCCGAGGGCCAGAGCGCCTACAGCCCCAGCACACCGGAAGAGTTGCTACTGATTGCCATCGACCTGCTGGTACGCGATCGCGGCAGTGAAGCGGCGCGCAGCTTCATCGACCAGGTGCTCGAACGCTTCGCACCGCATCCGGCTATTGCAATCGAGCCAGGCGCGCGCTGAGCAGGTCGAACACGCCCTGGGCGTCACCTTCCTCCACCCACATCACGTTGGCGGGCTGTTTAAGCACGCCATACCAGTCGGCGACAGTCTGCCCCAAGGTCGGGCCTTCGCGGCTGTCGATGGCCAAGTGAATGCGCCGGCCGCTGAACAGTTCGGGTTTCAGTAGGTAGGCAATGACGCTGGCGTCGTGCACCGGCCCGCCGGGCATGCCGTACAGGTCCATGTCATGGGTAATGTAGGCGTTGAGAATGTCCACCACCCGCTGGCTGGCCCGGTTGTTCACCGCTGCAAGCTGCTTGAGGCGTGCCTCGCTGGTGAGCAGTTTGTGGGTGACATCCAGCGGCAGGTAGGTCAGCGGCACACCACTGGCCAGCACCACCTCGGCGGCATGCGGGTCGGCGTAGAGGTTGAATTCTGCGGCGGGGGTGATGTTGCCGCCATTGAAGTGGGCGCCGCCCATGACCACCACCTCTTTGATGCCTTTGGCGATTTCCGGGCGCTGGATGAGTGCCAGAGCCAGGTTGGTCTGCGGGCCTAGCATGGCGATGGTGATACTGTTGGGCTTGGCGGCGCCGAGGGTGTCGACCAAGTACTGCACGGCATTGCCCTGGGCCAGGGGCTTTTTCGGCTCATGCACCGGAACGCCGGTCAGGCCTTCTTCGCCATGGACGTCGGCGGCGTAAATGGGGGCGCGCACCAGCGGGCGCCCTGCCCCGGCGTAGACGGGGATGTCTTCGCGGCCAGCCCATTCGCGGGCCAGGCGGGCGTTGCGTGAGGTTTTGTCGAGGCGCACGTTGCCGGCCACGGTGGTAATGGCGCGGATGTTCAGCTCATCGGGCGAGGCCATGGCCAGGAACAGCGCGACCACGTCGTCGGCGCCGGGGTCGGTGTCGATGATCAGGTCGCGTGGGGCGGCCTGGAGGGTGGTGGTGGCAGCTGCAGCCATGAAAGTGAGTCCTTGTAGCAGGGGTTTGAGCATGAGGCACTCCTGTTGCCTTGGGGTATTTACCGGTTTTTGTAGGCACGGCGATGCGATCAGAACGTAACGCCTGAGATCAAAGCAATGTTGCTGTACGGCTGGCACTCCCCCGTGCGCACCACGGCCCGCGCGCTGCGTGAGAGCACTTTGAAATCTTCATGGGGCATCCATTCCCGTTTGCCCAACTTGCCGCGCAAGCGCTCGATTTCCACCAGCCCGGGCGGCACCACTTTCTGCATTTCCTCGGCCAGCACATGCCGCTCCACCTGCAACTCGCTCAGCACCACGCGCAAGACACTGGCGAAATCCGGTATGCCCGGGGTCAACGCCAGGTCGATCAGCTCGACGCCCGGCGGCACCGGCAACCCGGCATCGCCGATCACCAGAATATCGCCATGCCCCAACCCCGCAATGACCCGTGACAGGGCGACATTGAGCAGCGCGGTCTTCTTCATGGCTGCAGCTCCGCAAGGTAAGGGATCGACGGCTGCGCCCCGGCGCGAGTGACCGACAAAGCCGCTGCGCGCTGGCCGAGCGCGATCGCCTCGCCCTCCTCCAACCCACGCACCAGGGCGGCAGCAAAGCCACCGATGAAGGTGTCGCCTGCCGCCGTGGTGTCCAGCGGTTGCACGCTGGGCGCGGGAAAGTGCCGATGGCCCTGTTCGGTCACCAGCAAGGCGCCTTGGGCGCCGAGGGTGATGATCACTTTGCCAGCCCCCAGTTGCAGCAGCCGTTCGCCGGCGCGCCAGGCGCTGGCCTGGTCGCTGACGGCGATCCCGGTCAGGGCTTCGGCCTCGCTTTCGTTGGGGGCCAGGTAATCGATATGGGCGAACCATGCCGGTGGTAACGGCCCGGTGGCGGGTGCCGGGTTGAGAATGACCTGCTTACCCAGCTCACGCCCCCTCGCCAACGTCCAGGCCACGGTGTCGTACGGCACCTCCAACTGGCAGATGATGACCTCGGCCGCTTGCAGCAGCGCGTCGAAGCGCTGCACCGCCTGCGGTGTCAGCAGACCATTGCCGCCAGGTATGATGACGATGCAATTCTGGCTGGCGGCATCGACGGTGATCAGCGCCACACCACTGGAAACCCCTTCGCACACGCTCACTGCCTGGCAGTCGATACCTTCTACTTCCAGCGCCTTGCGCAGTTGCTGGCCGTAGGCGTCGTCGCCCACGTTGCCGATCATCGCCACGCTGCCGCCCAGCCGCGCCACCGCCACCGCCTGGTTGGCACCCTTGCCGCCGGGCACGGTGAAAAAGGCCTCGCCGGGCAGGGTCTCACCGGCCCGTGGCAGGCGCTGGGCGCGGGCCACCAGGTCCATGTTGAGGCTACCGACCACCACTACCTTGGCATGCATGGGAATTCCTTAGCGGTAATCATTGAACAGGTCCGGGCGTGGCCCGGTGGACTCGCGCTGCACGATGCGCGGGGCAACGATGCGTTGCTCCGCCGAGCCTTGCCGGGGCGTGGCGATGCGTGAAAGCAGCAATGCAGCAGCGCTTTCGCCCAGCTCGCGGATCGACTGGCCCACGGTGGTCAGCGGCGGGTACACGTAGCGGCTGAGCTCGATGTCATCGAAGCCGATCACCGACAGCTCGCCCGGTACGTTGATATTGCGCTCGGCCGCAGCGCGCAGCACGCCAAAGCCGATCATGTCGTTGCCGGCAAAAATCGCCGTGGGCCGGTTGCCATCCAGCAACCGTGCCGCCGCCCCGTGGCCGCCCGGGCTGGTGAAGTCGCAATGCAGCACGCGGCTCGCCCCCACCGCTGCGCCCGCCTCGCCCATGGCGCGACGGAAACCGGCCAGGCGCAGTTGGCTGACGCCGGTTTCGGACGGGCCGCCGATGTAGGCGATGTCGCGATGGCCAAGCTCAAGCAGGTGCCGGGTGGCGAGGTAGGCGCCGTGCTCGTGGTCGATGCGTACCAGGTCAGCGTCGACGCCATCCAGCTCACGGTCGACGATGACCATCGGCGTGCGCACGCAGGCCAGGCTGTGCAGCAGGTCGCTGTCCTCGCCCACGGACGCCACCACCAGGCCGTCGATGCGTTTCTCCAGCAGCACACGTAGGTAGCTGCGCTGCTTTTGCGGGTTGTCGTCGGAGTTGCACAGGATCACGCAGTAGCCGTTACGCTCGCAGGCGTCTTCGATGCCTCGTGCCAGTTCGGCGAAATACGGGTTCACGCTGTTGGGCACCAGCAAACCGATGGTGGCGGTGCTGCGCGCCTTGAGCGAACGCGCCACGGCACTGGGCACGTAGTCGAGTTCGACGATGGCGGCCTCGACCTTCAGGCGCACCTGTTCACTGACGGGGCGGGTCTTGTTCAGTACATGGGACACGGTGGTGTAGGAAATACCCGCCAGTGCCGCGACATCTTTAATGGTTGCCATGTTTTCAGTTCCGCCGGCCTGCACGCCGGCTACGGTAAGTGTCGAGCACCACGGCGATGACGATCACCGCCCCGGTGATGATGCGTTTGGTGGGTTCCGACGCGCCGATCTGCGCAAGCCCTGCGGCCAGCACCGAGATGATCAGCACGCCAAAGAAGGTACTGATCACCGAGCCGCGCCCACCCATCAAGCTGGTGCCACCGATTACCACGGCGGCGATCACCTGCAGCTCCAGGCCCGACCCGGCGTTGGGGTCGGCGGCTTCCAGGCGTGAGATCTGGAACAGCGCTGCCAGGCCGGCTAGCAGGCCCATCAGGGCGAACACCAGCACTTTGTAGGGGCGCGGGTCGATGCCGGCCAGGCGCACGGCCTCTTCATTGGTGCCGATACCGATCAAGTAGCGGCCGAACACCGTACGGGTCAGCACCAGGTGCGCCAGCACGATCACCAGCAAGGCGATGATGAAGGCCGGCGAGATGCCGAACGCGACCGGGTCGGAGAACCAGGCGTAGGCGTCGCCGATATAGGCAGTACGCGAGTCGGTGAACTGATAGGCCAGACCGCGCGCCATCTCCAGTACGCCGAGCGAGACAATGAACGACGGGATACGCCAGGCCACGGTGACGCCACCGGTGATGCTGCCAGCCAGGGCGGCCACGGCCATGCCGAGCAACGCCGAGGGCAGCACGCCCCAGCCCCAGCCGAGAATGGCCACGCTGACCGTGGAGGCCGCCAGCGCCAGCACCGAGCCGACCGACAGGTCGATGCCGCCGATAATCAGCACGAAGGTCATGCCGACCGCCAGTACCATCAGGTCGGGGATCTGATTGGCGAGGGTGCTGAAGGTGGCGTACGACCAGAAGTGGCTGCTGAGAAACGAGAACAGCACGATCATCGCCAATAAGGCGCCGGCCAGGCCCAGGTAGGTGCCCAGGCCGAAATACGTGCCAGTGCGGCGCACGGGGGCGGCGCTTTGGCTGTCGAGGGGGGTGGTTTTCATGCATCCGTCCTGGGCGCTGCGTCATGCAGCAGTGCGTCACGTTTCTGATAGCCGGCAAAGGCGGCGGCAAGTAGCTGGTCCTGGCTCCAGTGGTCACGCTCGAACGTGTCGATCAGGCGGCCGGCCGACAGCACGGCAATGCGGTCGCAGATCAGCATCAGTTCGCGCAGGTCGCTGGACACCACCACCAGGGCCTTACCCTGGCGCGCCAGCTCAGCCAGCAGGCCGTAGATGTCGAATTTGGCGCCGACGTCGATGCCTCGGGTCGGCTCGTCAAACAGCAGCACCTGGCAATCACGCTCCAGCCAGCGGCCGATTACCACCTTTTGCTGGTTGCCGCCCGACAATTCACCCACGGCCTGGTGCGGGCCGGCGCTGCGGATGCGCATGGCCTGAATCTGGCGCTCGGCCAGGGCCCTTTCTGCCGCGCCGTCCAGCACACCGGCACGCGATACCGCGCCGAGGTTGCCCAAGGCGATATTGGCGCTGATCGACTGGGTCAACAGCAGGCCCTCGCCTTTGCGGTCTTCGGTAATCAGGGCGATGCCGGCTTTTACCGCCGCCTTCGGTGAGTCGATCGTCACGGCCTGTGGCGGCTGGCCCAGCGCGATGCTGCCGCTGTCGGCGCGGTCGGCACCGTAGATCAGGCGCAACAGCTCGGTGCGGCCGGCGCCGATCAGGCCGGAGATACCGAAGATCTCCCCTGCCCTGACCTGGAATGACACGTCGCGCACCTTGTCGCCGCGGCTGAGCCGATCGACCTGCAGCAAGGGCTCGCCAATCTCGCGGCGGCCCAGATCGATGTGTTCGCCCAGCTCGCGGCCGACCATCAGGTTGACCAACTCGGCGCTGCTGTAACGCTGGATCGGTTCGTCGCACACCAGCTTGCCGTCGCGCAGCACCACAATCCGCTGCGCCACGCGCTGCAGTTCTTCAAGGCGATGGGAGATATAGACGATGGCCACGCCGCGCTGGCGCAGGCGCTCGATCTGGGTGAACAACAGCTCCACCTCGCGGGCGGTTAGCATGGCAGTGGGTTCGTCGAAGATCAGCACGTGGCAATCGCCGATCAGGTTGCGGGCGATCTCGACCATCTGCTGATGGCCGATGCCCAGCTCGCCGACTGGCGTGTCCGGGTCGATGGCGTCCAGGCCGACCTGGGCCATGGCCGCCGTGGCCAGTTGGCGCAGGCGCTTGTGGCTGATCCAGCCGAAGCGGCTGGGCAGGTTGTCGAGGAACAGGTTTTCGGCCACGGTCAACGTCGCCAGCAGGTTGAGTTCCTGCATGACCATGCGCACACCGAGGCGCTCCGCCTCGCTGCGGCTGCCGGGTGCGTAGGCCTGGCCGCGGTAGGTCATGTGCCCGGTGGTGGGCACTTCGAGGCCACTGATG
Organism: Pseudomonas sp. SWRI77; assembly: GCF_014269105.1. Lineage (NCBI taxonomy): Bacteria > Pseudomonadati > Pseudomonadota > Gammaproteobacteria > Pseudomonadales > Pseudomonadaceae > Pseudomonas > Pseudomonas sp. SWRI77. The sequence goes on from NZ_JABWRV010000021.1 coordinate 65,157, forward strand.
AGCTTGGACAAGGTGCTCTTGCCGGCGCCGTTCTCGCCCGTCAGGGCCAGCACTTCACCGGCCCGCAGGCTCAGGCAGACGTCACCGAGCACGGGCTGGGCGTAGGTCTTGCCCAGCCCGCTGGCGGTGAGCACCACTTCATTTGCCGTAGCAGGCATGGCCCTCTCTCCTGGCGGGTATCAGGGCTGGGTGATGAGTTCGACCGGGGTCTGGATGACGTTGTCGGCATCCACGCCCGGCTTCTCGCCGTTGATCATCTTCAGCGCCGCCTGGATACCGAACACCGCCTGCTGGCTGGCGGCCTGGTCGAGGGTGGCGAGCACGCGGCCATCCTCGAGCATCGGCTTGATGGCATTGATGTTGTCGTAACCGACCACTTGTACCTTGCCGGCCTTGCCTGCCGCACGCACCGCCGACACTGCGCCCAGGGCCATGCTGTCGTTACCGGCCAGCAGGGCCTTGAGATCGGGGTATTCGTTGAGCATGGCGGCGGCGACGGCGCTGCCTTTGTCGATTTCCCAGTTGCCGGACTGCACCGCGACGATCTTCATCTGCGCAGCGTCCATGGCATCCTTGAAGCCTGCCGTGCGCTGCTGGGCGTTGGTGGTGGTCGACACGCCTTCGATGATGCCAACCTGGTCACCGGCCTTGAGCTTTTGCTGGGCCAGGTAGTCACCGACCATGCGTGCGCCCTTGCGGTTGTCGGGGCCGACGAAGGGCACGCTGATGCCTTTGCTCTTGAGCAACTCGGGGTCAAGGCGGTTGTCGATGTTGATCACCACCACGCCTTTGTCCATGGCTTTTTTAACCGCAGAAACCAGGGCCTTGGAGTCCGCCGGCGCAATCACCAGCGCCTTGACCCCCGAATTGACCATGTTCTCGACGATGCGGATCTGCTCGCCGGTGTCGGTTTCGTTCTTGATGCCGTTGGCGACCAGGTCGAAATCACTGGCGTGGGCTTTTTGATAATCCTTGGCGCCGTCTTCCATGGTGCGGAAGAATTCGTTGGCCAGGGACTTCATCACCAGGGCGACTTTGGGTTTTTCTTCGGCGTGGGCCTCAGACAGCGGCAGGGCCAGGGACAGGGTGGAGACGACAGCGAGGGCCAGCAGACGACCGGGGAACGGCAGTTTCATGGACGATGACTCCGAATCTTGTGTTTTTTATCGGATCGCAAACGTTTGCGTTGACTCACTATGGAAACAGGACCTGGTTTTGTCAAATCCGTTTGGCTGGCTGGGCCTGAGTCACGCCCTGGGGCAGAGTATCCGGAATTTATCCGAAAAACCGAACAGGTTTTCCTATTCTTGTTCGGGATACCGAATCAAACCTGATGTTTGTAGGAGCCGCCTTGCGTCGCGAAAGGGCCGCATAGCGGCCCCGGGATATCCGCAGCGACGCCTAAATCCGGGGGCCGCCTTGCGGCCCTTTCGCGACGCAAGGCCGCTCCTACCACAAGCCGCATCTAGGCTGGTACGAAACATGCCTAGCGTTTGTTGCACTTCAGCAATCGCCTCATTAGGAAGAGAGAACAATAACTATGAATGCTGCACTTAAAACCTTTGCCCCCAGCGCACTCGCTCTGCTGCTGATCCTGCCGACCACGGCTTCGGCCAAGGAAGCCGAAACCCAACAGAAACTGGCCAACGTGGTCATCCTCGCCACCGGCGGCACCATTGCCGGCGCGGGCGCCAGCGCGGCCAACAGTGCCACCTACCAGGCCGCCAAGCTTGGCGTCGACAAGCTGATCGCCGGCGTGCCGGAGCTGGCAGACCTGGCCAATGTGCGCGGCGAACAGGTGATGCAGATCGCCTCCGAGAGCATCACCAACGAAGACCTGCTGAAACTGGGCAAGCGCGTCGCCGAACTGGCCGAGAGCAACGACGTCGACGGCATCGTCATCACCCACGGTACCGACACCCTGGAAGAGACCGCCTACTTCCTCAACCTGGTAGAGAAGACCGACAAGCCCATCGTGGTGGTCGGCTCGATGCGCCCGGGTACCGCCATGTCGGCAGACGGCATGCTCAACCTGTACAACGCCGTGGCCGTGGCCAGCGACAAGCAGTCGCGCGGCAAAGGCGTACTGGTGACCATGAACGATGAAATCCAGTCCGGCCGCGATGTCAGCAAGTCGGTCAACATCAAGACCGAAGCATTCAAGAGCGCCTGGGGCCCAATGGGCATGGTGGTGGAAGGCAAATCCTACTGGTTCCGCCTGCCGGCCAAGCGCCACACGGTCAATTCGGAATTCGACATCAAGCAGATCAGCAGCCTGCCTGCCGTCGACATCGCCTACGGCTACGGCAACGTGACCGACACCGCCTACAAGGCACTGGCGCAGAACGGCGCCAAGGCGATCATCCATGCCGGTACCGGTAATGGCTCGGTGTCGTCGCGGGTAGTGCCGGCGCTGCAAGAGATGCGCAAGAACGGCGTGCAGATCATCCGTTCGTCCCACGTCAACCAGGGCGGTTTCGTGCTGCGTAACGCCGAGCAGCCTGACGACAAGAACGACTGGGTCGTGGCCCACGACCTCAACCCGCAAAAAGCCCGCATCCTGGCCATGGTGGCAATGACCAAGACCCAGGACAGCAAAGAGCTGCAGCGTATCTTCTGGGAATACTGAGTGCTGTAGCAGCAAGGCCGGTGCGCTGCCTGCGCCGGCCCTTCCCTTCAGCCAAGCCTACGGCGCAACGCGCTTGAGCTCATTCAGCAAGCCCATCAGTTGCTCCAGCTTGTCTTCGCCGAACTGCTGCTGGATCTTGCGGTAGTTGGCCTCCATACCCTCGCGCATCGACTCGAAGCAGGCCTCGCCACGTTCGGTCAGGCTCACGAACATGCGCCGCTGGTCCTGGGCGGCCTTTTGCCGGCGCACCAGGCCGTCGCGCTCGAGGCGGCTCAATACCCCGGTCATGCTCGGCTTGAGAATGCAGGCCAGGTGCGCAAGCTGGTAGCTTTCCAGTTCGCCCTGCTGGCTGAGGATACGGATGACTCGCCACTGTTGTTCGGTCAGGTCATGTTCGTTCAGCAATGGCCTGAAAAATGCCATCGCAGCCTCCCTGGCCTGCAGCAGGCTCAGCGTCAGCGAGGGTTGAGTCTTGGTCATGTTGGCGCCTGTGATAGGAGTACAACGGGCAAGATTAGGGGCATAGGCGAAAAGGGACAAGGCACCTGGAAAGTGCAATCTGTTCCATGGAAAACCCATTCAAGGCCAAGGGGCAAGCTGCGACCATCCGGATCAAACACCCACAACCCGATCCGGGCGTACCGACGTGGCCATATCACTGCAACTGGGCTTGCCGCTGGCGGTATTCGCCGGGCGTGAGCTTGGCGTAACGGTTGAAGAACCGGCTGAAATAGGCCGGGTCCTTGAAGCCCAGCTGGTAGCAGATTTCGTTTGCCGTGCTGCCGGAAAACAACAGCAGGCGCTTGGCCTCCTGCATCAGCCGCTCAAGCACCAGGCGTTTGGACGGCAAGTCGGCAATGCGCCGGCACACATCGTTAAGGCGTGCTTCGGTCACGCCGATCTGTTGTGCGTACTGCGCCAGCGGCCAATGCTCAAGGTAGTGCGCCTCGATCAGCGCATTGAAGCGGTGGAAGATTTTCAGGTCTTCATGCCGGGCCGGCGTCGACTCCAGCGAGTTGGGGCACAGCCGCAGCAAGCTGACCATGATCAGCCGAGTCAGCGACTGCAGTGCCGCCTCGCGCCCCGGGTGGGGGCTGGCAAACTCATCGCTGAGCGCATCCAGCCAGCGCTCCAGCCGGCGCGCCTCGGCCGTGTACGCGGCCGGCACGTTGCCCAGGGCAACGCAGGCAGGCTGTACCTGCACCCCCGCCGGCAGCAGGCTGGCGTCCGCTTCGATCAATTGCCAGACCAGCTGCTGACGCACCGTCAGCACATGGCCGTCGCTGTCCGCCTCGGTGACGAAGGCGTGCGCCACCGTCGGCGGCGTCAGGAAAAACATCGGCCCCGACTCGATGTACTGCTGATCGTCCAGGTACACCCGCACCGTGCCGGACTTCACGTAATGCACCTGAAAAAACCGGTCGTGACGGTGCACGGGCATGTTGCGCCCGAAGAACCCGGCAAGGTTGCCCAGCCGGTCGTAATGCACCTCGCTGTCACTGTAGCGCTGGTCGTAGACCTGGCCGATGTTGATGTTCGGAATCGGATGCCGATCGCTCATGCCTGCTTACCCGCAAATCGCTTGACCGTGTTGACGTTCACCCATGGTGCCCCGGCTGCCCGGCAGATACCACTGACGGATGTGTTGACCTTCGTTAACATATTAACTATAACATTAACACGTTAACAATCTCGGCAGAGCGACCACCGCCCTGCACCGCCTGGAGAAAAGCATGAGCCATGCCCTGCATGACGTTGCGACCGGCACCCTGTTCGGCGTTGCGCTGAACTACCAGGGTCTGCTGCAGCAGCACGAAGCGGCGTTTCACGAAGCGCCCTACAAACAACCGCCCGTCAAGCCGGTGCTGTTCATCAAGACGCCCAACACCCGCAATCACCATGAGGGCAATGTGCTGTACCCGGCCGGTGTCGAGCGCCTGCAACCGGGCCCTGCGCTGGGCGTGGTGATCGGCAAGGACGCCAGCCGGGTCAGCGCCGAAGACGCACTCGCCTATGTGGCGGGCTACACCATCGTCAACGAAATCAGCCTGCCTGAAACCAGCTACTACCGCCCTGCGGTCAAGGCCAAGTGCCGCGATGGCTTCTGCCCGGTCGGCCCCGAGCTGGTGCCTGCGGCCCAGGTCGCCAACCCGGACGCCCTCGGCCTGCGCCTGTGGGTCAACGGTGAACTGCGCCAGCACAACACCACCGCCAACTGCGTGCGCACAGTGGCCCAGTTGATCGCCGAACTCAGCGAATTCATGACCCTGCATGCAGGCGACATCCTGATCACCGGCACCCCCGAAGGCCGCGTCGATGTGCAGCCGGGCGATCGCGTCGAGGTCGAAATCGACGGCCTGGGCAAGCTCACCAACCACATCGTCGCCGAATGAGGACTCACCCTGTGAAACACGCCCGTATCCAGTTCGACGGCCAAGCCCACACCGTCACCGTCGAAGACAAGCACCTGCGTCTGGCCGATGGCCGTCTGGTGCATGAAGACCAAGTGACCTGGTTGCCGCCGGCCACCGGCAGCATGTTCGCCCTTGGCCTGAACTACGCCGACCACGCCGCCGAGCTTGCCTTCTCGCCGCCCACCGAGCCGCTGGCGTTCATCAAGTCGCCCGGCACCTACACCGGCCACAAGCAGGTCACCTGGCGCCCAGATAACGTCGCCTACATGCACTACGAGTGCGAGTTGGTCGCGGTCATCGGTAAAGCGGCGAAGAACGTCAAGCGCAAGGATGCCCTGGGCTACGTTGCCGGCTACACCGTTTGCAACGACTACGCCATCCGCGACTACCTGGAGAACTACTATCGCCCCAACCTGCGGGTGAAGAACCGCGACGCCACCACCCCGGTCGGCCCGTGGATCGTCGACGCCGCCGACGTGCCGGATGTAAGCAACCTGAAACTGCGCACCTGGATCAACGGCGAGCTGAAGCAGGAAGGCAGCACCTCGGACATGATTTTCGACATCCCCTACCTGATCGAATACTTCTCCAGCTTCATGACCCTGCAACCTGGCGACATGATCGCCACCGGCACCCCGGAGGGCTTGGCCGACGTGGTGCCGGGCGATGAAGTGGTGGTGGAGGTAGAAGGCGTCGGCCGCCTGGTCAACCGTATCGTCAGCGAAGCTGACTTCTTCAAGAACAACAAGGCATCAGCAGCATGATCAAGCACTGGATCAACGGCCGTGAGGTCGAGAGCAAAGACACCTTCGTCAACTACAACCCGGCCACCGGCGATGCCATCTGCGAAGTCGCCAGCGGCGGTGCCGAGGAAGTGGCCCAGGCGGTTGCTGCGGCCAAGGAAGCCTTCCCGAAATGGGCCAACACCCCGGCCAAGGAACGCGCCCGCCTGATGCGCAAGCTGGGTGAGCTGATCGAGCAGAACGTGCCGAAACTGGCCGAGCTGGAAACCCTCGATACCGGCCTGCCGATCCACCAGACCAAGAACGTGCTGATCCCGCGTGCCTCGCACAACTTCGACTTCTTCGCCGAAGTGTGCACCCGCATGGACGGCCACAGCTACCCGGTCGACGACCAGATGCTCAACTACACCCTGTACCAGCCGGTGGGTGTCTGCGCCCTGGTGTCGCCGTGGAACGTGCCGTTCATGACCGCCACCTGGAAGACCGCGCCGTGCCTGGCGCTGGGCAACACCGCGGTGCTGAAGATGAGCGAGCTGTCGCCGCTGACCGCCAATGAACTCGGCCGCCTGGCCGTTGAAGCCGGCATCCCCAACGGTGTGCTCAACGTGATCCAGGGCTATGGCGCCACTGCCGGCGATGCGCTGGTGCGTCACCCGGACGTGCGGGCGATTTCGTTCACCGGCGGCACCGCCACCGGCAAGAAGATCATGCAGACCGCAGGCCTGAAGAAGTACTCGATGGAGCTGGGCGGCAAGTCACCGGTGCTGATCTTCGAGGACGCCGACCTGGAGCGCGCCCTGGACGCGGCCTTGTTCACCATCTTCTCGCTGAACGGCGAACGCTGCACCGCCGGCAGCCGCATCTTCATCCAGGAAAGCGTGTACCCGCAGTTCGTGGCCGAGTTCGCTGCCCGCGCCAAGCGCCTGATCGTCGGTGACCCGACCGACCCGAAAACCCAAGTCGGCTCGATGATCACCCAGCAGCACTACGACAAGGTCACCGGCTACATCCGCATCGGTATCGAGGAAGGCGCACGCCTGGTCGCAGGCGGCCTGGAGCGCCCGGCCAACCTGCCAGCGCACCTGGCCAAGGGGCAGTTCATCCAGCCGACCGTGTTCGCCGACGTTAACAACAGCATGCGCATCGCCCAGGAAGAAATCTTCGGCCCAGTGGTGTGCCTGATCCCGTTCAAGGACGAGGCCCAAGCGCTGCAGCTGGCCAACGACACCGAGTACGGCCTGGCCTCCTACATCTGGACCCAGGACATCGGCAAGGCCCACCGCCTGGCGCGCGGCATCGAAGCCGGCATGGTGTTCATCAACAGCCAGAACGTACGTGACCTGCGCCAACCGTTCGGCGGCGTGAAAGGCTCCGGCACCGGTCGCGAAGGCGGGCAATACAGCTTCGAAGTGTTCGCCGAGATCAAGAACGTGTGCATTTCCATGGGCAGCCACCACATCCCGCGCTGGGGCGTGTGATCATCCTCCTGCAGCGCCGAGCAAACCCGCCGCGGCGCTGCGGGACTTACAAGAATAAGGAGTCTGATCATGGGTAAAGTGGCGCTCGCAGCCAAAATCACTCACGTGCCCAGCATGTACCTGTCCGAGCTGCCTGGCCCGCGTCAGGGCTTTCGGCAAGCCGCCATCGACGGGCACTACGAGATCAGCCGACGCTGCCGTGAGCTGGGGGTCGACACGATTGTGGTGTTCGACACCCACTGGCTGGTCAATGCCAACTACCACATCCTCTGTGGTGAGCACTTCAAGGGGGTCTACACCTCCAATGAACTGCCGCACTTCATCAGCAACATGGCGTACGAGTTCCCGGGCAACAAGGACCTGGGGCTGATCCTGGCCGAAGCGTGCAACCGCTTCAACGTCGAGACCATGGCCCACCACGCCACCACCCTGGGCCCGGAGTACGGCACCCTGGTACCGATGCGCTACATGAACCAGGACCAGCACTTCAAGGTGGTCTCGGTCTCGGCGCTGTGCACCTCCCACTACCTGGCCGACAGTGCGCGCCTCGGCTGGGCCATGCGCAAGGCCGTGGAAGACCACTACGACGGCACCGTGGCGTTCCTGGCCAGCGGTTCGCTGTCCCACCGCTTCGCGCAGAACGGCCAGGCGCCGGACTTCGCCACCAAGGTGTGGAGCCCATTCCTGGAAACCCTGGACCACCGCGTGGTGAAGATGTGGGAAAACGCCGAATGGGAGGACTTCTGCGGCATGCTCCCCGAATACGCTGCCAAGGGCCACGGCGAAGGGTTCATGCATGACACCGCAATGCTGCTCGGCGCATTGGGCTGGTCGAAGTACGACGGCAAGGCCGACGTGGTAACGCCCTACTTCGGCTCGTCGGGCACCGGCCAGATCAACGCGATCTTCCCGGTCACCCCCCAGGATGGTTCGGCCATTCCCGCCGCACAGGCCGCCAACCCGGCCGCTGTGCTTTCCACCAGCCGCCTGTGACCCCGCTGCCTGGCCGCCCTGCCCGGCGGCCAGGCACTCCTGCCCTGAGGATGCCCTTCATGCCACACCTGGTTCTGCTCTACACCCCCGACCTGGAAGCCGACGCCGATATCCCGGCCCTGTGCCGCGCCCTGGCCGACACCATGCTTGAACAGCGCGATGCCGCCGGCAAGGCGGTATTCCCCACCGGCGGTACGCGCGTGCTGGCCTACCCCGCCGCCCACTGCGCGGTAGCCGATGGCAACGGCGACTATGGCTTCCTGTACGCCAACCTGCGGATGGGCAGCGGCCGCGCTGCCGAGGTTCACAAAACGGTGGGCGACAGCCTGCTGCAAGTGCTCAAACACCACCTGGACGGGCTGCTGCAGCAACGCCCGATCGGCATCACCGTGCAGATCGACGAGAGCACCGCGCAGGTCTACGACGCCAAGCACAGCACCCTGCACCCGCTGTTCAACAGGCCGGCCTGAAGCCACAGCCAGCCCCTCTCAACGTCTCCTCCACTACAAGTACAAGAATATGAGCACACTGGAGCACGCCTCGCGCAGCACGGCGCAAGCCACACTCATCGACAGTACACACCGGGCCGTCACCTGGCGGCTGATGCCGCTGCTGCTGGTGTGTTACCTGTTCGCCCACCTGGACCGCATCAACATCGGCTTCGCCAAGATGCAGATGAGCCAGGACCTGCACCTGTCCGACACGGTCTACGGGCTGGGCGCCGGGCTGTTTTTCATTGCCTACGCGCTGTTCGCTGTGCCCAGCAACCTGATGCTCGAACGCTTCGGCCCACGGCGCTGGATCGCCAGCCTGATGGTGGTGTGGGGCGCGCTGTCGACCTGCATGCTGCTGATCGAGAGCAGCAGCGCGTTCTACCTGCTGCGCTTCGCCCTGGGCGCGGCCGAAGCCGGGTTCTTCCCAGGCATTCTGGTGTACCTCAACCGTTGGTACCCGGCCGGCCGCCGGGCGCAGATCACCGCGCTGTTCGCCATCGCCGTGCCGCTGGCGGGGGTGGTCGGCGGGCCGCTGTCTGGCGGTATTCTGGCCTTCATGCATGACGCTGCGGGCCTGCGTGGCTGGCAGTGGATGTTCCTGCTCGAAGGCGCACCGGTCATCCTGCTTGGCCTGGTGGTGCTGGCCACCCTGCCGGAACGCTTCGAGCAGGTGAACTGGCTCGACGCGCAGCAAAAAGCCGCCCTGCGCGCCCAGTTCGGCCAGGAAGAACAGCGCAAGCCGGTTACCTCGTTCGCCGGCATCCTCGCCAGCCCTGCGCTGTGGTTGCTGGTGGCGGTGTACAGCGCGGTGATGCTGGCGGTGAACACCTTGGCATTCTGGATGCCCAGCCTGATCCACACCGCCGGCATCGCCAGCGACGCCAGTGTCGGCCTGCTCAGCGCCGTGCCGTACCTGGCCGGCTGCGTGTTCATGCTGGCCTGCGGGCGCTCGTCCGACCGCCACCGCGAGCGCCGCTGGCACTTGTCCATCCCGCTGTTGATGGCCGCTGCCGGTATCGCGATCGCCGCCCTTGCGCCCTCTCAGCCGCTGCCGGTATTGGCCGGCCTGGTACTGGCAGGCATGGGTGCGAGCGCCGCCCTGCCGATGTTCTGGCAACTGCCACCGGCGTTTCTCAATGACCGTACCCAGGCGGCTGGCATTGCCCTGATCAGCTCGCTGGGCAGCATCGCCTCGTTCGCCACACCGTACTTCATCGGCTGGGTCCGCGACACCACGCAAAGCGCCAGCCTTGCGCTGTATGTGCTCGCCACTTTCATCACCCTCGGCGGCCTGCTGGTGCTGCGCACCCGCGCCGCCATCGTCAACCCTTGAACGCAGAGACTCTGACCATGCTTGATAACGCTTTCATTCAACAGGCGGCCGAGCGCCTCGACCAGGCCGAGCGCACGCGCGAACAGGTGCGCCAGTTCTCGCTCGACCAACCCGCTATCACTATCGAAGATGCCTACGCCATCCAGCGCGCCTGGGTCGCCAAGAAGATCGCGGCCGGGCGCAAGCTGGTCGGCCACAAGATCGGCCTGACCTCACGCGCCATGCAGGTGTCGTCGAACATCACCGAGCCTGACTACGGCGCCCTGCTGGACGACATGCTGTTCGATGAAGGCACCGACATCCCCTTCGAGCGGTTCATCGTGCCGCGCGTCGAAGTGGAGCTGGCCTTCATTCTCGGCAAGCCGCTCAAGGGCCCGAATGTCACGGTGTTCGATGTACTGGACGCCACCGAGTGGGTGATCCCTGCGCTTGAGATCATCGACGCCCGTATCCAGCAGGTCGACCCGCAGACCCAGGCCACACGCAAGGTGTTCGACACCATTTCCGACAACGCCGCCAATGCGGGCGTGGTGATGGGCGGACGCGCCGTGCGCCCCACCGAGATCGACCTGCGCAAGGTGCCAGCCGTGCTGTACCGCAATGGTGTGATCGAGGAGTCCGGGGTCAGCGCTGCGGTGCTCAACCACCCGGCCAAGGGCGTCGCCTGGCTGGCCAACAAGCTGGCCGCGTATGACGTCACGCTGCAGCCGGGGCAGATCATCCTGGGCGGCTCCTTCACCCGCCCGGTGGCCGCACGGCCGGGCGACACCTTCCACGTCGACTACGACCAACTCGGCTCGATTGCCTGCCGTTTCGTCTGAGGACTTGCCCATGGACATGCCCGTCAACCGTTTCAAACAACGCCTGCGCAGTGGCGAGGCGCAGATCGGCCTGTGGCTCGGCCTGGCCGATGCATACTGCGCGGAGCTTGCCGCCAACGCCGGCTTCGACTGGCTGTTGATCGACGGTGAGCACGCACCCAACGACCTGCGCGGCATGCTCGCGCAGTTGCAGGCGGTGGCGCCTTACGCCAGCCAGGCGGTGATCCGCCCGGTGATTGGCGATACCGCGCTGATCAAGCAAGTGCTGGATATCGGCGCGCAGACTTTGCTGGTGCCGATGGTGGAAAGCGCCGCGCAGGCGCGCCAGCTGGTGCAGGCCATGCATTACCCGCCCAAGGGCATACGCGGCGTGGGCAGCGCGCTGGCGCGGGCGTCACGCTGGAACAGCATCCCCGGCTACCTCGACCAGGCTGATGCGCAAATGTGTTTGCTGGTGCAGATCGAGAACATGGAAGGGCTGGCCAACCTGGATGAGATCGTGGCGGTCGAGGGTGTCGATGGTGTGTTCATCGGCCCGGCCGACCTGAGCGCCGCCATGGGCCATCGGGGCAACCCTGGGCATCCTGAAGTGCAAGCGGCCATCGAGGACGCGATCGTGCGTATCGGCCAGGCGGGCAAGGCGGCGGGGATTCTCAGCGCGGACCAGACGCTGGCACGGCGCTATATTGCGTTGGGCGCTGCGTTTGTGGCGGTGGGGGTGGATACCACGGTGCTGATGCGTGGGCTCACGGCGTTGGCGGGTGCGTTCAAGGGGGGGGCGTCTGCGGTTGGTGATGGGGGCGGCGTTTACTGACAACCTTTGGGGGGCGCGTTGCGCCCCTTTCGCGACGCAAGGCCGCTCCTACAGGCACAGCGTATGGCGCTGACGGTAGGAGCGGCCTTGCGTCGCGAAAGGGCCGCAACGCGGCCCCAGTCTGCAATGCCCTACCCCTGGATGATCGCCCTCAACACCGTCTTGAAGGTGTGCAGCTGCTCATCACTGAACTGCCCAAACACCTTGTCCTGTTGCTCCCTGGCAATGGTCCAGAGCATCTCGGTCTCATCCACACCTTTGACCGAAAGCCGCACACGGCCCTCCTCATCAGCAATCAACCCCTTGCGCTTGAGGTTGGCAACCGCTTCCTCGATTTCCCGGGCCGGCATCGCCACTTCACGCTGCAGGTCGTTCAGGCCTAGCCCGGCATCGTTCTCCAGCACCATCAGCATCCGCGCTTCGCTGGTACGCAGGCCGGTGCTCAGTTGCCGTGGCTGATAGTCACTCTGGTAAGCCCGCAACGCCTGGGTCATCAGGTAGTACAGGTTGTGCTGCAGGCGGCCCTGGAAGTGGCTGCTCGGCGCCTGGCCCTCGGCACGCTGGGTCATGCGGGTATGGGGCAGCACCATCGAGTAGGCCCCCTGGTGGTACAGCAACGGTGAGCGGCCGAAGTCATCGAACGCCACCACCTTGCCGATCAGTATCCAGTGGTCACCACCGTCCAGTTGCTGAAACTTCTCACACTGAAAACGCGCCGAGCAGTCGGCCAGCAGCGGTGCGCCGCCCGCCCCTTGCTCGCATTCGACACCGGCAAAACGGTCGTCCTTGGGCCGTGCGAAGTTGTTGGAAAGCTCGATCTGGTCCGCCGCCAGAATGTTCACGGCAAAGTGCGACGCTTGCTCGAACACCTCGTGGCTGGTGGAGCGTTTGTCGATGCTCCACAAGATCAACGCCGGCTCCAGCGATACCGAGTTGAAGCTGTTGGCGGTGACGCCGACCGTGCGCCCGCCGGGGGCTGCTGCGGTGACAACGGTCACGCCGGTGGCGAAGTTGCCCAGCGCGCGGCGGAAGGCACGGCTATCGAAGCCAGTGGCAGTTGCGGTTTCATTGGACATGCAAGACTCCCGGGCAGACCAAGAGCCTGCCCTGTTCGTTGTTGTAGTTGTAAGGGGGATCGGCCAGCCGGCGGCTCAGACCATCGCCGGGTCAGGCTCCAGGCCCATCAGCTCGCGGCCGAGGATTTGCGCGCACACGTCGTAATCGGTGTAGGCATGGGCACCGGTCAGGTGCGCATCGCGGAACAGGCGCTGCATCTCGTTGCTTTCGAACCAGGCGCCGCCACCGGCCGCTTCCATCAGCCGGTCTACCGCCTGGATGCACATCTTCACGGCATAGCCCTGGTTGGTGCGCCAGAACGCCAGGGTGGCGCGGGTCGGGTATTGGTGGCGCTCGCTGTGTTCGGCGATCTCTTCCCAGCTTTTTTCCAGCAGGGCTCGTGCGGCGGCGACTTGATGCGTGGACTCGGCCAGGCGCATGAGTGCCGGCGTTGCCGCGCCCACCGCAGCACCGGTGTAGGCGCGCACGCGGTTGCGGGTTTTCTCGCGGAACACCGCCAGCATGCGCTCGGCGACACCAAGGCTGACGGTGGAGAAACCACTGGCAAAATAGGGGCGGTACGGGGCGAAGAAGATCTTGCTGTCCGGGTACAGGCCAAAGCCTGCCGACTTGCCCTCCATCATGTCCTTGGCCTTCTGGATGCGGTGCTCCGGCACGAAGGCGTCACGCACGATCAAGGTCTTGCTGCCGCTGCCACGCATGCCGACGGCATACCAGTCATCACGGATTTCATAATCGCTGCGCGGCAGAATGGCGAAGCAATAGTCCTGGGTGCCCTCTGCATTCTGCCGGCGGAACCCCATGATCGCCCACTCGGCATGGTCGCAACCGGAGCTCCAGCCCATTTCACCGCTGAAGGTCACGCCGCCTTCGACCTCTTCGGTACGGCCAAAGGGCGCAATGCTGCTGCTGGCCGTTGCATCCGGGTTGGCTTGCCACACCTCCTGCTGCAGCTTGGGCGAGAACATCGCCATCTGGTGGCTGTGGGTGCACAGCAGGCTCATGGCCCAGGCGGTGCTGGCGCAGGCGCCTGCCAGCGTGGCGATGCACTGGGCAAACTGCGGCAGCGAAATCTCCATGCCGCCGTAATGCTTTGGCAAGAAGGCGCGGTGCATGCCGATGCTTTTGAGCAGCGCGATATTCTCTGCCGGGACACTACGATCCTGCTCCGCGCGCACAGCATTGGCGGCAATCGTCGGCAAGATCGACGTGAGGTCTTCCAGCAGGGAGTTTGGCTTTTTCATGAACGGTCTCTTGTTATTGGATAGTCGACAGCGGCTGCGCCAAGCCCGTCGTTGCGGGCGTTTGGGTGCGAAGGAACAGCCGGGAAGTCTGCAATGACACGTTCAGTATGTGAGGTAAGGCCAAACCTCGGAATGCACGTTACGGCGGGAAAATTGTACTTTCCATGGCGCCATCAGCCGATGAAACAAGGCCGTTGGCGTATCACGGTCTGATCTTTTTCATCTCGTTGAGCAGTTGCATCAGTTGCTCGAGTTTTGCCTCGCCGAACTGGCTGAGGATCCTGTCGTAGTTGCGGGCCATTTCTTCGCTCATGGCCAGAAACGCCTGCTGCCCCTTGTCGGTCAGCGTGATGAACACCCGCCGCTGGTCTTCCGGCGACTTTCGCCGTGCAACCACCCCGTCGCGTTCGAGCCGCTTGAGCACGCCGCTCATGCTGGGCTTGAGGATGCAGGCAAGCTCGGCAAGCTGATGGCTTTCCAGCTCGCCTTGCTGGCGCAGAATGCGAATGACCCGCCATTGCTGTTCGGTCAGGTCATGGGCATTCAATGCCGGTCGAAAGAACGCCATCGTGGCTTCACGCGCCTGTAGCAGGGTCAGGGTCAAAGAGGGTCTTGGTGTGGTCATGCGTGCCCGAGCATCATGGAAAGTGGCGAGCAGGCCAGTATGCCATCGCAGGCTCATTAATACATTAACCAATCTGCCGATGACGGGCCCGTACGCCACGCTGGCAGGCTGGTTACACTCGGGGGGCAGGCAAGGACAAGACCCCCGGCGATAGCCAGGCGTTCAATGGCCGCATGTGCCAGTGCGCTTGCGAAACAGCCCTATCACAACTCCCATTCGGCAGGCTGCGTCATGATCACCCTCGAAAGCCCGACCTATTACGGCGCAACCAAAAAGTACAACTTGAACTACCCCACTTTGGAACATGACATCGAGGCGGATGTGGTGGTCATCGGTGGCGGGTTTTCCGGCATCAA
Source organism: Pseudomonas sp. SWRI77 (assembly GCF_014269105.1). Lineage (NCBI taxonomy): Bacteria > Pseudomonadati > Pseudomonadota > Gammaproteobacteria > Pseudomonadales > Pseudomonadaceae > Pseudomonas > Pseudomonas sp. SWRI77. The sequence continues at coordinate 80,178 of NZ_JABWRV010000021.1, forward strand.
CACGGCGCTGGAACTGGCCGAAAAAGGTGTGACCAACATCGTCGTGCTCGAAGCCCGCTACTTGGGTTTCGGCGGCACCGGGCGCAACGGCGGGCAGATCATGGCGGGCATCGGCCATGACCTGGAGAAGATCAGAAGCAGTGTCGGCGACCAGGGCCTGCAGGAAATCTTCGCGCTCAGCGAACTGGGCGCCGGCATCATCCAGGCGCGCATCGCCCGCTACGCCATCGACGCCGACTTCTGCCATGGTTACGGCTACATGGGCTTCAATCGCCGCCAGGCGAACACCCTGCGCGCGTGGGAGAAGCAGTTCAAGGCCATCAATTCGCAAGACGAAATCCGCTACCTGGAAGGCTCGGATGTGCGCCAGATCATCGGCAGCGACGCCTACAGCAGTGCCCTGCTGCACATGGGCGGTGGCCACGTGCATTCGCTCAACCTGCTGCTTGGCGAGGCCCAGGCCCTGGTCGGCCACGGTGCGCGCATTTTCGAGCACAGCCCGGCGCTCGAAGTGAGCTACGGCGAGCGTATCAAGGTGCGCACCGGCCGCGGCTCGGTACGTGCAAGCAAACTGCTGTGGGCGTGCGACAGTTTTCTCAACAAGCTGGAGCCGGAGCTGCACGCGCGCACCGTCAACACCTACGCCTTCCAGATGATGACCGAGCCGCTGCCGGATCAACTGATCGCGCGCATCAGCCCGATCCGTGGCGCCTACAGCGATATCCGCCCGGTGATCGACTACTACCGCGTCACCCGCGAGAACCGCCTGCTGTTCGGCGCCGCCACCTCCTGCATCGAACACATCCCGCTGGACCTCAAGGCGTGGAACCGCGCCCTGATGCTGAAGATTTTTCCGTACCTCAAGGACGTGCGCATCGACCTGGCCTGGGGCGGCCCGATGGCCACCAGCGCCAACCTGTTCCCCCAGATCGGTACGCTGAGCAATCGTCCTAACGCGTTCTATGTCCAGGGCTATTCGGGTTTCGGCGTCACCCCCAGCCACATCATTTGCAAACTTCTCGCCGAAGGCATGCACGAAGGGTCGGCACGCTATGAGCTGGTCAGCTCGGTCAAGCATGCGCGGATCTTCGGCAAGGACCATTTCCGCCCGCTACTGCTTACCGCCGGCAAAGCCGTGCACCAGCTTTCGGGCTATTTCAACGGCCGCCGCTGAACCTTTGCTTTCATTACTGAAGCACTGCCATGACCCTCACCGCCACTCGGCAAGGCGTACAACAGGCGGTGAGCTGAGGCCTACATGACCATGGCCTGTGCGCGGAAGTCCTTGGGCGATTGCTCGAACTGCTTCTTGAACGAGCGGCTGAAATGCGCCGAGTCGGTAAAGCCCCACTTGTAGGCGATCGAGGTAATCGACTCACGCTTGAAGAACGGGTTGGCCAGGTCGTCCGCGCTGCGCTTCAGGCGCGCTCGCTGGATGTAGCGGCAGACGCTGTCGCCCTCCTCCTCGAACAACCGGTACAGGTGGCGAACCGAAATATTCAGCCGGCCCGCCAGGTTGGCCGGTGTCAGCCCCGGCTGCGACAGGGACTCATCAATCACCTGCTGCACGTAGCTGCGCAGGTTGCCACCACTGAGCGGCCCCAGGTTGCAAGCGCCGTCGCCATTACGCTCGAAGCCCGGTTCGAGCAGCGCAATGAATGCAGTCTGCAGCGCATCGCCTTGTGCACCATCGCCACTGACATGGTCGTCCTTGCACAGTTGGTCCATCAGCACATGCAGCATGCGCCCACAGGCATTGGTCGAGGAGATCTTGCCAAACATTGCCCCCGCGCCTTGTACATGCTTGCGCACCTGCTCGCGGGAAAGGGCCAGCGACACATGTTCGATCAGGCCGTTGGGGGTGATTTCGCAACGCCCGACCGAATCCATCAGCAACAATTCACCCGGCGCCAGGCTGACGCTCATGCCGCCTTGCGCCACCGTCGAATGCCCCATGCGCTGGCTGACCAGAAAGCAATGCTGGTCATCGTCCAGGGTCGGGTTATCGCCCAGCCGGCGGATGTTGCCGGCGTTGGTGCGCAGGTTGGCCAGCGGCAGGCCCGCACGGGAAAACGTGGAGACTTCGCCGATGAACAAGGAATGGTTGGAGGCCAGCGCTGTCTCGAAACGGCCGCAGATCTGCTGCATGGCCGTGGTCCAGCTTTCCAGCCCCTGACGATTGGGTTGTTGAGTGTGCATGGATGCCCTCGACGCAGAATTTGTTGTTATGCGGCCATTGTTAACATGTTATCAATGACCGCACAACTGTGATCTCTCGCCTGAAACAGGAGCAAGGCACGTGCCAGAAAAAGGTCAGAGGCGGGGTAGCGACTCCCCGAACAGGCCGAGGCAAGCCATCAGGTGCGCCCGCTGCGGCGGGCTGATCTGGATGTAGCGCCGGAACGCCGGCATGCGGTTGACCACTTCGCTGCCGCCCATGTGTTCCAGGGTCAGCCACCAGTGGCCATCGCGGCATTCCAGGGCCAGGCGCTTGAAATCCAGCGGCATGAGCGCGGCGGTCAGTTGCGCATTGCTCAGCAGCAGGTCACGTGCCTGGATGAAGCGCGCCTTGTCACCGCTGCGGTACACGCAGGCCAGGCCCGTACGGCGGATTGCACCAGCGTGACGCAATTCAAGCCTCACCTCGCCCCCTTGCAGGGCAGGCAGGCACAGGTGGAATTCGCAGGTCACCACGTGCATCAGCAAGTGCGCCTCGACGCACTCGCGCACCTCGGCACGCCAGCCTTGGGCGGGGTTGTCGAGCACCGCGCGGGCGGGTTCCAGCAGGTGCATCTGTACCTGCCCCAGGTTACGCGACAGCAGCCCCAGCGTAGCCCCTGGCCGGTAACCGGTTGGGGCACGCGGCGCCAGCAGGCGCTCACGCAAATGTCTGATCATGCTGCATGTGCTCCACTGCAGGGCCCGGCTCTGCCGCGAATTCTTGTGCCAGCACATCCTCGACCCGCGCCGGCTTGAACGGGTTGACCTTCTGTACGCACAGCGTCCAGAACAGCGCATAGGTCGCGGTGCCGGCCAGCATGATGGCGAACGGCACGTAGATATCGGCCGGGTTCATGCCCGGTGGGGTGATGAACGCCATGCCGATGACGATACCGCTGCTGGAGAGGATCTGCGGCAGCGGGAACAACGGCGAGCGGTAGGCACGTGGCAGGTCCGGACGACGGATGCGCAGGATCACCACCGACAACGTCACCAGCAGGTAAGCGGTGCTCCAGGCACACACCGCCGCCAGTACCAGGTGCAGGATGTTGTCCGGGTTGCCCCCCAGGTACCAGGCGTGCAGGCACGGGATCAAGGCAACCACCAGAATGCACAGCAAAGGCGTCTTGAAGCGCGGATGCAGGTAGCTGAAAGCCTTGGGCAGTGCACCATCCACCGCCATGCCGTAGAGGATGCGCGGCACCCCGGCCATCAAGGTGTTGATGGTGGCAGCGCCGGCAAACAGAAAGCCGATACCCAGCCACACCGGGCCGATATCGCCCATCACCTGCTCGGCGAAACGCGGGATGGCCATAGGCGTGTCGAGCAGGTGCACACCGCTGGCGGCATCGAGCACGACGTTTTCCACCTGGCGCTTCATCGCCGCGCCGTAGATGAACATGCAGCTGGCCACGCCAAACAAACCCAACGCCATGGCCCGCGGCAACACCCAGGCCGAACGGCGCAGCTCCGGCGCCAGCGGGGTGACGAACTCACACCCGACGAACATGAACATGGCCATGCCGATCAGCGAGAGGATGGTCATCAGGTCGGTGCCGACCAGCGAAGCGCCGAACGGCCCTTCCAGCTCAACCGCCGGCGCAGCGATCAAGCCGAGCACGCCAAACACCATCAGCGTGGTCCACATGCCGAAGGTCAGGATCACCTCGGCGCGGCTGAAGGCACTGACGCCAAAAGCATTGAGCACCGCGAACGCCAACACGAAGAACACGCCGAGCAGCCACGAGCCCCCTGCGGACTCCGCCAGGGTATTGAGGTGCTCGAAGTTCACCAGGGCCATGACGCCAGACAGAATGGTCTCGGCGGTACCGGCGAACACGTGCACGATCAGGTAGGCCGACAAGGTGCCGGTGATGGCGAAGAATCGGCCCATGCCGCAGTTGATGTAGTCGTACACCGACCCTGTAGTCGGCAGTATCGCCGCCGCCTCGGCGAAGGTGGTCGACTGCGCCAGCATCATCAATGCCGCGATGACCATGGCCATGGCGAAGGCACCGCCGCCAATGCCAAAGCCCATGGTCGCGGTAAGGATCACCGGGCTGGCCATGATCAGCCCGACGGTGCTGGCCAGCGCAGTGGGGAACCCGACAGTGCCCCGGTTGAGATGCTCGGTGAGCTTATTGTTGAGTGACATCGTTATGCCCCGGCTTGTTTTTGTGGCGTTGAACGCGGCAAGCGAACCTGCACGCACGGCTGTTGTTTGCCTCCCTGCGCCCCCACTGTGCGCCGCAGCTGGCAGGGCGTCTTGCCCATGGCTGCCGTCGCCCTTGTTGCTGCCTGCCAATGCCATCACGCCTGGCAGGCAGCGTCATGCCGGCGTCAGGGAGATGCAAGATCAACACCGTGCCCGCTCACTATGCTCGACGCTTTGGCGGCCTGCCGGGCCGCGTCTCTGCCTCAGGAGCCTGCATGAGCGACATTACCCTTCTTCCCGCGGTCACCGCATTCATGGCCCGACAACATGGCGTGTTCATTCACGGCCAACACCTGGCGAGCCAATCGTCTGCGACCCTTGCGGTGGTCAACCCGGCCGATGGCGAAACCATCGCCCGCATCGCCGACGCCAACCAGGCCGATGTGGAGCATGCCGTGAGCTCGGCCCGCCAGGGCTTCACCACGTGGTCGCGCACCAGCCCCGCCGCCCGCGCCGCCGTGCTGTTCAAACTGGCCGACCTGCTGGAAGCCAACCGCGAAGAACTGGCCCAGCTCGAAACCTTGCAGTCGGGCAAGCTGATCGGTATCGCGCGCGCTTTCGAAGTCGAGCAGGCCGCGCACTTCTTGCGCTATTACGCAGGCTGGGCCACCAAGATCACCGGCCAGACCATCACCCCGTCCCTGCCCTCGTTCGCCGGTGAGCGCTACAGTGCATTCACCCTGCGCGAACCGATCGGCGTGGTCGTGGGCATCGTGCCGTGGAACTTCGCCACCATGATCGCCATCTGGAAACTGGCCTCGGCCCTGACCACCGGCTGCAGTATCGTCCTCAAGCCCAGCGAGTTCACGCCCCTGACGCTGCTGCGCATCGCCGAGCTGGCCAGCCAGGCCGGCCTGCCGCCGGGCGCGCTCAACGTGCTGACCGGTGGCGGCCTGGTGGGCAAGGCATTGATCGAGCACCCGGGCACCAACAAGGTCTCGTTCACAGGCTCGGTGCCTACCGGCATCGCCGTCGGCCAGGCCGCCATGGGCGCCAAGCTGACCCGGGCGACTCTGGAGCTGGGTGGCAAGAACTCAGTGGCATTCCTGCCTGACGTGGCGCTCGACAAGGCCGTCGATGGCGTCATCGAGGCCGGCTTCCTGCACTCAGGGCAAATCTGCGCAGCGGGTGAGCGCTTCTTCGTCCACCGCTCGCGCATCGACCCGCTGCTCGATGCGCTGTCCCAGCGCCTGAGCCAGCTGAAGGTCGGCTCCCCCCTGGATGAGGCCACCCAGTTCGGCCCAGTGGCCAACAAGCCGCACCAGCAAAAATTGGCCGAGCTGTTCGCCACCGCGCGCGCCGAGGGCAGCCAGATCATCCATGGCGGGCAGATTGGCGAGGGGCCGGGCTGCTTCGTCGAACCGACGGTGATCCTCGCCAAGGCCGCCAGCGACACCTTGCTGAACCAGGAAACCTTCGGCCCGGTGGCGACCTTCCTGCCTTACGACGACGAAGACGAACTGCTGCACCTGATGAACGCGACGCCTTATGGCCTGAGCGCCAGCCTATGGACCAACGACCTGGGCAAGGCCATGCGCCTGGTGCCGGAAATCCAGGCCGGCACCTTGTGGGTCAACATGCACACCCTGCTCGACCCGGCCGTGCCGTTTGGCGGTATCAAGGCGTCCGGCATCGGCCGCGAGTTCGGCTCGGCGTTCATCGATGACTTCACCGAGCTCAAGTCGGTGATGATCCGTTACTGAACCGGCCAATCGAACAGGCCTGGCCAAGGCGTGCAAACGCCTTGGCAGCCACGAACAAGACCCCACCCTGCCATCCACGCGCTAATAGGCCGTCGCAGCCAACCGCGACGGCGCCTCGTGCCCACACGGGTGCCCCCGAAAAACAAAGGCCGCCTTGCAAGGTGCCGAGAACAATCGAGGGAAGTGCAATGTTCAAACCGCAAAGGCTGTCCGCCCTGGCCCTGGCCACCTTACTGGCCAGCCAGGCCGCGCCCGCCTACGAGCTTTACGCCGACGACGACAGCCACTTGAATGCCGACATGCTCGCGGTGTGGGGCATGTTCAACAGCCGCAAGAACTATGACGGCACCCCCGGTGGCTCGACCTGGCGCGAGGGCTTCATCAAGTATGGCGTTAGCGGCGATCAGGGCCTGGCCGGCAACGGCAGCCTTTATGGCGCCTTGAACTGGGTCAGTTCCGCCACTTGGGGCGATGGCGATGCCGCAGGCAATACCGATGGCTCCGAACGCACCACCAAGATCGAAGACGCGTACCTCGGTTGGCGTTCGGGCGATCTGCTGCCCTGGCTGGGCAAGGATGGCGTGGATATCTCCGGAGGGCGCCAGGTGGTCCGCCTGGGCAGCGGCTTCTTGATCAACGACGACGGGCCCAACCTGGGCAACGGTGTGGCGGATGGCACCCTGGACCGCGGCGGTGCCTACTACCTGGCGGCGCGCCATGCCTTCGACCGCACCGCCGTGCTGCGCCTGGGCGGGCAGGATGGCCTGCATGGCAGCCTGCTGTGGCTCAAGTCCGACAACCGCGCGCAGGCCGAGACCGAACTGGCCGCAGGCACACTGGACTACACCCATGCCCTGGGCACCTTGGGGCTGACCTGGGTGCACGGCATCGGCGTCACCGACCAATGGGCCAGCGACTTCCAGAAGGCGCGTGAGGGCATGGATGTCTACAGCCTGCGTGGCGAAGGCAGCGCCGGCATCGACAACGCCAGCTTCGCCTTCGAATACGCGTGGCAAGACAAGCAAGGCGGCGCGGAAAAAGCCTGGTACCTGCAGGCCGGCTACACCTTCGCCGACCTGCCCTGGGCACCCCAGGTGACCTACCGTTACACGCGCTATTCGGCAGGCTGGGATTCGCTGTTCAGTGGCCTGTCCAGTGGCTATGGCACCTGGTTCCAAGGTGAGGTCGCCGCCAACTACGCCGGCCCGTTCAACAGCAACACCGGCATTCACCATGTTGGCGTAAAGGCTACCCCGCTGGAAAACCTCACGGTCGGTGCGCTGTATTTCGACTTCGATACCGTGCGCACCCGCGACAGCCTCAACCTCGATGCCAGGGAGCTCGACCTGTACCTGGAATGGGCGGTCAACGAGCACCTGATCATCAGCCCGCTGGTCGGCCTGTATCAGCCACGCAAGGGCGAAAGCAACGGCGGCAACCAGGTGGGTGGCAACGGCACCAACGTCTACAGCCAGCTGACCATCGCGGTGCCCTTCTAGGCCCTGATGGCAGTCACCGTCTTGCCAATACGCCGATGGCACGGCAGGTCAAAACGGCTGGCACGCAGGCACAAGACGCCCTGCCAGCCGTTAGCGAAACTGGCCGCACGTGTTAGCGCCAGCCCACAACAACAAAACCCGATGACGCCGTCGTCCCTGACAACGGCCGCCCTGCGAGACCCGCCATGACCCTCGATACCCGAATTGACTTCATCTACTTGTCCGAGCAGGACATGATCCGCGCCGGCGTGACCGACATGCCCGCTTGTGTCGACACCATGGAGGCGATGTTCAACCTGCTCTACCAGGGCGACTACCGCATGGCCGGCCCGAACAACGATTCCCACGGCGCGATGATCACGTTCCCCGAACAGTCGCCCTTCCCGCACATGCCCAAGCCCACCGCAGACCGTCGTATGATGGCCATGCCCGCCTACCTGGGCGGCAGCTTCCGCACCGCAGGCGCCAAATGGTATGGCTCGAACATCGCCAACCGGGAAAAGGGCCTGCCGCGCTCCATCCTGATGTTCACCCTCAACGACGCCGACACCGGCGCGCCCCTGGCGCACATGTCGGCCAACCTGCTGTCGGCGTACCGCACCGGCGCCATCCCCGGTGTTGGCGCGCGCCACTTGGCCCGCAAGGACGCCAAGGTCATCGGCCTGGCCGGGCCAGGTGTGATGGGCAAGACCACGGTCGCCGCGTTCATGGCCGTGTGCCCGCTGATCGACACGATCAAGATCAAAGGCCGTGGCCAGAAGAACCTCGATGAGTTCGTGGCCTGGGTCAAGGCCACCTTCCCGCAGATCACGCGGATCCAGGTCGTGCAAACCCTGGAAGAGGTGGTGCGTGATGCCGACCTGGTCAGCTATTGCAGCTCGGGCGAAGTCGGCGACCCCAGCACCTACCCGCTGGTACGCCGCGAATGGGTCAAGCCCGGCGCGTTTCTGGCGATGCCCGCCCCCTGCAGCATCGATGCAGGCATGGAGCGTTCGGACGTGCGCAAGGTGGTGGACAACACCGGGCTGTACGAAGCGTGGTTCGACGAACTGCCCAAGCCTGCGCACAACCATGTGCCGCTGGTAGGCGTGCGCTTCATGGACATGATCGCCGAAGGCACGCTCGACGCCGCGCAGGTCGAAGACATCGGCAAGATCATCAGCGGTGACGCGCCAGGGCGTCTGAACGACGATGAAATCATCATCATGTCGGTGGGCGGCATGCCCGTGGAAGACGTCGCCTGGGGCACCGTGGTGTACCGCAACGCTGTCGAGAAAGGCATCGGCGTAAAGCTCAACCTCTGGGAAAAACCTGTCCTCAGCTGACCCTCCTCACCTCAAAAGGCTCCCCCATGACGCAAATCACCAAACTGAAAACCGGCTCTAAATTCGAAGACATGGCCAGCTACTCCCGCCTGGTGGCGGTAGACAACTGGATCTACGTGTCCAACACTGCCGGCCGCAACCCGCAGACCCAGATCATCCCCGAAGACGTGATCGAACAGACTCACCAGGTATTCGCCAACATCGAAGCCGCGCTGGCGGCCGTCGACGCTGGGCTGGGCGATGTGATCAGCTCGCGCGTGTTCATCCAGGACCCGAACGATGTACCCAAGGTCATGGACGTGATCGGCGAGAAATTCAGGGGCGTCGACCCGGCCACCACCGTCACCTGCCCGCCGCTGGGGTCGACCGTGTACAAGGTCGAGCTGGAAGTGACGGCGTACCGGGGTGCCTCCCGCGCGCAGGTCTCGTTGATCCGGCTGGGCCAGTGACCTGCCCGCCTTGAACCCGCCACGTTCTGTTCACACTGCCGCCGAGTGAAGCCATGTCCCCCGTCATCGATCCTGTGCACACCAGTACCACCCACCCTCAGGCCACCAGCGTGGTGATCATCGGCGCAGGCATCATCGGCCTGACCGCAGCCCTGACCCTGGCCGAGCGCAACATCCCGGTGGTGGTGCTGGAGAAGGGCCGCCTGGCGGGCGAGCAGTCGTCGCGCAACCTTGGCTGGGTGCGCAAGACCAACCGCCATGCGCACGACATTCCGCTGGCCCTGGCCGCCGACCGGCTGTGGGCGAAGATGGCCGAGCGGGTTGGCTGCGATGTCGGCTACCGGCAAGCCGGCATCATGTTCATTGGCCGTAACGACACGCAGATGGGCATGCACGAGAGCTGGCTGAAGAGCATCGAGCACCTTGGCCTGGACTCTCGCCTGCTCAGCAGCAAAGAGATTGCCAACCGGGTGCCCGGTGGCCGTGCCGAATGGGCCGGGGGCATCTACACCGCCTCCGACGCCCGCGCGGAGCCAACCCTGGCAGCCAGCGCCATTGCCCGGGCGGCGATCGCCAAAGGCGCAGTGATCGTGGAAAACTGCGCCGTGCGCACATTGGTCACCGCCGCCGGCAGGGTCAGCGGCGTGGTCACCGAACAAGGCGAGATCCGCTGCGAGCAGGTGCTGCTGGCCGGGGGCATGTGGTCACGCAAGTTTCTCGGCAACCTCGATATCGACCTGCCCACCTTGCCGCTGACCTGTTCCGTGCTGCGGACACATCCGCTGCAAGGCCCGACCGACATCGCCGTGGGCGCACCGGATTTTTCGTTTCGCAAACACAAGGATGGCGGCTACATCATCACCCAACGCGGCGCGCTCGATGCGTTCCTGACCTGGGACCATGTGCTGCTGGGCAGGCGCTACCTGCCGCAATTGCGGGCGCAACGTGATTATTTGCGCATCAGTTTCGGCAAGTATTTCTTCAAGGACCTGGCCCTGGCCCGGCACTGGAAGGCCTCGCAAGTCACGCCCTTCGAACGCGTCAGGGTTCAGGACCCGCAGGCCAACACCGCACTCAATGACGAAGCCCTGCGTAACCTCAAGGCGGCCTGGCCGGTCTTCGAGCAAGCACAGATCGCCGCAGCCTGGGCCGGCACCATCGACGTCACCCCCGACTCCAACCCGGTCATCGGGCCGGTGCCGGCCCTGCCCGGCCTGACCCTGGCCACCGGCTTTTCCGGCCATGGCTTCGGCACCTCGCCGGCTGCCGGCCAACTGGCGGCAGACCTGGTGTCGCAAGCGCCACCGCTGATCGATCCAAGCCCTTATCGGTTCGAACGCTTCGCCTGAACCCTCAGCGGATATAGCACCGCATCACATCAGCGGAACTGATACTCCAACCCTGCCCCGGCATACCACGAGCGCCCAGGCGCAGCTTCGTAGTAACGCGAGTTGCTGTCGCCCACGATCACCGACCCCACGTACTGCCGGTCAAGCAGGTTATCCAAGCGGATCAGCTGATGAAACGTCCAAGGCCCGACGTGCTGCTCAAAGCGTGTTCGCCAGTTGAACACGGCATAGGCAGGCGCCGGCTTGGCGTTGTTGCTGTCCTCCACATACACCTTGCTGCGGTATTGCCCTTCCACCCCCATGCTGACGAACGTCGCAGGCTTCCACACCAGCTCGCCATACAGGTTGTTCAGCGGTACCCCAGGCAGCCGGTTACCGCTGTCGATGGTCTGCATGCCTTGGGCAAAATCTTCGGCATAGCGGGCATCGGTGCGGGTGTACACCACGGTGGTTTGCCACTGATCGCTCAGGTCACTGTGCAGGCTCGCCTCGAAACCGCGGCGCAAGGTTCGCCCAGCGTTTCGATAGCTGGTGCGGCCTTCGGTGGAGCGGTCCACGACGATTTCATCATCGGTGTGGATTTCGTAGACCGCTGCGTTGATCCGGGTGCACTCACCGAGCCGGTATTTAACGCCCAGTTCATACTGGGTACTGGTGGCAGGCTTGAGCCCGAAATTGAAGCTTTCGACCAGGCCGGGCGCGTAAGCCATCTCGGCCTGGGTCGGGGTCTCGAAACCCTTGCCGACACTCACGTAACCACGCAAGTCGGCAGTGAATGCGTACATCACCGACAGCGATGGCGTGTTCTGCTGATATTTCTTCTTGCCGCTGGCGTCGCCATTGGCCAGGTAGTGGTCATCGACGCGCATTTGCATGGTGCTGTGGCGCACGCCGAGCTGGGTGGTCCAGTCGCCGATTTCCCAATGCGCCTGGATGTATGGGTCCAGGCTGGTGGCGGTGTCTTGCTCGTCACGGCGTAACTCGCCTTTGACGCCTAGCGTGTCGCCGCTGAAATTCTGGTAGCCGCGGCGGTCATCCTTGCTCTGGTCGTAGTCCGCGCCCACCGTGACGGTCAGGTTGCCGGGTGCGGCGGTAACCGGCTGTATCCAGCGCAAGGTGCCACCGTGGAACTCACGGTCGAAGTCGACGACCCCACCGCCACGCTGGCTGTTGGAGGCCACCGTCTTGGGGATGGACAGGTACTGAATAACGCTGCGCTGCCCCGCATAGAGATTGAACTGCAACGTGGCATCGCCAAAATAGCGCTCGTAGTTCATGCCCAACTGCTGGTGGTCGATGCTTTTGCGGGTGTTGTAGGTTTCAGCCACTGTCGCGGTGGAGCGCGGGTCGTGCTGGTAAGCGCTCCAGGTCTGCCCCAACGGGTCTTGCGTGTTGTTTTGCTCAAGGCTGCTGTAGATCAGTGCCAGGCGTGAATCGGCGTCTGGCCTGACGTGCACCTTGGCGAAGGTCTGGTCGCGGCGGGCAGCGCTGTGGTCACGGTAACCGTCGGTGTCCATGCGCGAGGCATCGAGCACAAAGCCGGCCGTCTCGTTACCGCCCTCGGCCGACAGGTGATTCTTGTTGAAACCGTCGCTGCCGAAGGTGGTTTCGGCCCCGACCCTGGCAGGCCCCTGCCCGTCCCGGCTGAACATCTGGATGACGCCGCCGGCGTTGCTCCCGTAAAGGGTCGCGGCCGGGCCACGCAGTACTTCGATACGGTCGGCCACATCCAGGTTCAGCGAGGCCGCCTGCCCCTGCCCGTCCGGGGTACTGGCCGGAATGCCGTCGCTGAGCAGCTTCAGGCCACGAATGCCGAAGGCCGAGCGTGCGCCGTAACCCCGCGAAGACACCTGCAGGTCTTGCGCGTAGTTCTGCCGGTTCTGCACCACCAGGCCAGGCACCTTGGTCAGCACTTCCGACAGGTTGACGCCCAACTGGCCGTCATTGCCCTGTGAAAGGTCGACGGTATCGATCGAAAATGGCAAGTCGAAACTACCGGTTGGCGCATAGGCGCCGGTGACCACCACAGGGTCGGTGATCAGCACATCGGTTGCCTCGCTGCCGGCATGGCTCAAGGGGCTCATGCTACCGGTCAGCAACAGGGCCAGGCCTGTGCGCAAGTGGGCAGGTCGATGCAAAGGGAGTGGGTACATGTGAAGCTTCCTGAAACTTGCGCCTGACCCGTTGCGGGCCACGCCCAAGGCGTCGCTGCTGTGGCCATGCACAGCGCGCGCGAATGATGGCGGAGGGGTGATGGGCTAAATGGTATCAATCCTTCACCTCAGTCACACACTCTTTCGCCTCACAGGCAGTTGCGAATTTACTTACAGTGAAATACTGTATGCACATACAGCAAAAACAAGGAAATGCCTGTGGCCAGCACCTCCTCAGCAACGCCGAGCAGCTATGAACAACTGGGTGTCCGTATCCAGAAGATCATCAACAGCCAATCCGCCCAGCGCAACCGCGCCGCGCTGATCTTCCGCCTGGAGCAGGAATCCCCGGACGACTGGGAAACCCTGCTTGAGGAAATCGCCGAAAACGACAACGTCACCCTCGCCCATCGCGACGACGGTGGCGTGCAGATTTTCTGGACCGTGCCCAAGGAAGACTGACCGCGCATGAGAGTTACGCTTTTCGCTGCAACCTGCCTGCTGTTGGCCACCCCGCTTGCCCAAGCCGATGCCCCGCGCACCTTCCAGGAGGCCAAGAAAGTCGCCTGGAAGCTGTACGCGCCCCAGTCGACGGAGTTTTATTGCGGCTGCAAATATAAAGGCAACAAGGTCGACCTGGCCTCTTGCGGTTATGCCCCGCGCAAGAATGCGCAACGGGCTTCGCGCATTGAATGGGAGCACATCGTGCCGGCCTGGCACATTGGCCACCAGCGCCAGTGCTGGCAGGCCGGAGGGCGCAAACAATGCTCGCAACAGGATGAGGTGTACAAACGCGCCGAGGCCGACCTGCACAACCTGGTGCCCAGCATTGGCGAAGTCAACGGCGACCGCAGCAACTTCAGTTTCGGTTGGCTGCCCGAACAGCGGGGTCAGTACGGCAGTTGCCTGACCCAGGTCGATTTCAAGGCCAAGAAGGTCATGCCGCGCCCCTCGATCCGCGGCATGATCGCGCGCACCTACTTCTACATGAGCAAGCAGTACAACCTGCGCCTGTCGAAGCAGGACCGCCAGTTGTTCGAAGCCTGGAACAAGACCTACCCACCGCAGGCCTGGGAGCTGCAACGCAACCAGCAGGTGGCCTGCGTGATGGGGCGTGGTAACGCATTCGTCGGGCCGGTGAACCTCAAGGCCTGCGGCTGAGGGTCAGGCCAGTGTCTGCAGGTAGGCGCTGGCCTCCCGGTAACGGGCCAGCCGCGCCAGGTCGGCAGGGCCTGGGCAGGCGATGCGCGAGAGGTCGCTGTTGTCGGCCAGGTCGGCCAATTTGACGGTACGCGCCAGTGGGTCGACGCCCAGCCGTACCACGAAGTCCTGATAGGCCTCGCCGTCACGTCGGCTCAGCGCCAGCAAGGCGGCGAGAATTTTCAGTGCAAAACCTTCACGCGCCAGGTCGGACAGGGTCAGCGGGGTATCTTCGATCACATCATGAAGCACCGCGACGATCCGCTGCTCGGGCGTGGATACCCGCATCATCACGCGCAACGGGTGGAGGATGTACGCCGCCCCACCCTTATCGTATTGCCCTTCATGTGCCTTGGCTGCCACGACAATGGCCCGCTCCAGTGTAGACATGAGGCCCCTCCCCGTTCAGCTCTCCCAGTGCAAGCATAGCCCGCACTGGTCGCAGATGACAGGTCGGCTGCTGGCGATAGAGCCCTTGCGGCCTGCCTTGCAGCCTGGATAACCCTCAGCGCTGGGCGCCGTGCTGGATCACCACCGAATCGGTCCCCAGCTTGGCCATCACCTCGGCCTTGCGCGCCTCGGCTTCTTCCTTGGTGGGGAACGGCCCCATCAGCACGACAGGCTTGCCGTTGCGGTATTCGACAGAAGACGGGATGCCCTTCTCGATCAGGCGCGCTGTCATGTCGCTCAATGCGCCCATGTTCGCCCCCTGCACCACTTCGACATCCCAGCCTTCAGGGGCCGGCTCACCGGCCAGCGCCTCGGCGCGGCGCTGCAGGTCGGCACCGCCACACAGTTCGCGGATGCGCAGGTTGTTGCCGCTGTCGTCAACGATGATCTCATACTGGCCATCACGCTTGATCGCCACATAGCTGCGGTAGGCTTCGTACTGCCCGGCATCGTCCTTGCCGCGGACCTGGCCGCAGAGGGTGCCATTCGTGTCGATCCGCACGTTGCCGAACTTGGCCGTCTTGGGGTTGTGCAGGTGCTCGGCCACCTGCTTGTGCACGCCTTCGACCTCGTTCTCACAGCCCGCCAGGGCGAGCACTGCCATTACCACAGCCAGTTTGCGCACGCGTGTACCTCCAGATTCGAAGGGGCGGAGTCTAGCATGCCGACCCAGGGCAAGGACCGCGACCATACGTTACACCCTGCTACCGCGACGCTGCGACGGCAGTCCATTCCACCGGCAACGCCAGCCCACTGATCGCTATTTCTTATCCCCCTGATAAAAAACTTGAGGCAGCAGACACCGGGCGTTTCGTTGAACAATCCACACAGTCGTACGACGACGTATGTCCAATAATAAAAAGGTGACTCCATGCCCCGCTCACACCTACAGGTGGATGTTCCTGTCCGCGTTCTCGCACCAAGCGCTTTCGGCGCTCCCTGGGCAGTGATGCTCCAGGAGGCGCCATGAAAACACTGATCGATGGTTACTTCCTGGTTCTGAAGACGTTGGTGATCGGGTGCCTTGTCATCATCACCTGCCTGATTTTCACCAATGTCGTGCTGCGCTACGGCTTCAACTCGGGCCTGTTCTTCAGCGAGGAGATTTCCCGCCTGGCCTTCGTCTGGCTGGTGTTCGCCGACGCCCAACTGATGCTTCACGAACATGGCCACATCGGCGTCGACATCGTTACCCGACGGGTCTCCCCCGGCGTGGCCAGGTGCCTGCTGGCGCTCACTCAAGTGCTGATGCTCTACGTGACCTGGCTGTTCCTTGACGGCAGCTGGAAACAGACCGTGATCAACCTGCATGTAGGCGCCCCCTCCACAGGCATTTCCATGGCCTTGTTCCATGGTGCAGGCCTGGTCTTTTGCATACTCAGCGGGCTGCTGATCTTTACCCAGCTGGTCAGAAACCTCACGGGCACCCTGCCCGCCCACACCCCGGCCGAACCCTCGGCAGCCGAACACGGAGCAGTTGAATAATGGCCCTGTCTGTCTTCGTCGGCGTACTGATGGCCGCCATCCTGATCGGCGCCCCCATCGCCTACGCTCTGATCCTCTGCGGCGTTGCCTTGATGTGGCTGCTGGGCCTGTTCGATGGCCAGATCATCGCGCAGAACATCATCAACTCTGCAGGCAGCTTCCCCCTGCTGGCCATTCCGCTGTTCATCATCGCTGGCGAGGTCATGAACAGCGGTGGCTTGTCCAAGCGCATCATCAACCTGGCCATCACCTTGGTCGGCCACCTGCGCGGCGGGCTCGGCTACGTCACCATCATCGCTGGCGTGCTGCTGTCCAGCCTGTCCGGTTCGGCACTGGCGGACGCGGCCTCGCTGACCGCGCTGCTGCTGCCGATGATGGTCATCGCCGGCTACAACCGCGACCGCTCCGGCGGCTTGATCGCCTCGGTCTCGGTGCTCGGCTCGATCATCCCGCCCAGTATCGGCTTCGTCGTGCTGGGGGTGGCTTCCGGCCTGTCGATCACCAAGCTGTTCCTTGCCGGCATCGCCCCGGGGCTGATGATCGCCACCGCCCTGATCGTGGCCTGGTGGCTGATGTCGCGGCGCAATACCGAGGTCGAGCTGAGCCCAAAGGCCAGTGCCAAGGAGCGCCTCAAGGCCTTGGTCGACAGCTTCTGGGCATTGATGCTGCCGGTCATCATCGTGGTAGGCCTGCGCTTTGGCGTGGTCACCCCCACCGAGGCCGGTGCGGTTGCCAGCGTCTATGCCCTGCTGGTGTCGTCGTTGATCTACCGCGAACTCAGCCTCAAGTCGCTCAATGACCTGCTGCTGCGCGCCGGCAAGACCACCGCCGCCGTGATGTTCCTGGTCGCCGCTGCCTCGATACCCGCCTGGATGATCACCATTGCCGACATCCCGGGGCAGATCATCGACCTGATCCAGCCAGTGATGGACAACCCACGCCTGCTGATCGTGGTGCTGATGCTGTTGATCCTGGTGATCTCCATGGTCATGGACTTGACGCCGACGATACTGCTGCTTGCGCCCATCCTGGTGCCGGTAGTGACCGCCGCCAACATCGACCCGATCTATTTCGGCGTGCTGTTCATGATCAATTGCTCGATCGGCCTGATCACCCCACCCGTGGGCACGGTGCTGAACGTCGTATGCGGCATCGGCAGGATGCGCTACGAGGCGCTGCTCAAGGGCACGTTCCCGTTCCTGATCGCCGAAATCATCGTGCTGTTCCTGCTGGTCATCTTCCCCGAACTGGTCACCGTCCCCGCTCAGTGGTTCGGCCACTGATCCCCCTACAATAATAAAAGGCACACACCATGAAGAAGCTCGCCGTCATCGCCGCCCTGTTGCTCTCCAGCAGCCTGAGCATGGCCGCCGATTACAATCCGCGCGTGATCAAGTTCGCCGCCACCAGCCCCAAGGGCACACCACCGGCCATCGGCATGGAGCTGTTCGCCAAGAAAGTGCAAGAGCGCAGCGATGGCAAGATCAAGGTACGCACCTTCCCCAATGGCGTCCTGGGTGGCGACGTGCAAGTGCTGTCGTCGCTGCAAGGCGGCGTGGTTGAAATGATGACCTGGAACGCCGGGCTGATGATCAACCACGTCACCGACTTCGGCATCCTCGACTTCCCGTTCCTGTACACCGACACCGCCAAGGTCGATGCCATGCTCGATGGCGAAGTGGGCAAGATGCTCACCGACCAGTTGCCCGAAAAAAACCTGGTCGGCCTGGCGTTCTGGGAGCTGGGCGTACGCAACCTGACCAACAATGCGCGCCCGGTGCAAAGCCTTGAAGACATTGCCGGCCTGAAGATCCGCGCGCAGCAATCGCCGCTGTTCCTCGACGTGTGGGCTGCGCTGGGTGCCAACCCCACCCCTCTGCCTTTCACCGAGGTGCACACGGCACTGGAGACCGGCACCGTGGATGGCCAGGAAAACCCGGCGGCGCTGATCCTGGCCTCGCGCTTCAACGAGGTCCAGAAGTACCTGAGCCTGACCCGGCATAACTACAACCCGCAGATTGTGCTGATCAGCAAGACCTTCTGGGACACCCTCAACCGCGATGAGCAGCAACTGCTGACCGAGGTGGCCCAGGAAGTGCGCCTGGAGCAGCGCAGGATCTCCCGCGAGGCCGACAGCAAGGCCATCGCCGAACTGCGCAGCGACGGCATGCAGGTCAACGACATGCCAGCCGAAGAGGTCGCGCGGATCCAGGCCAGGATCCGCCCCGTGGTCGACAAGTACGCCGCCCAGATCAACCCCGAACTGGTCAGCAAGGTCTACCAGGCCATGGGCTACCAGGCGCAGTGACATTACCCGCGCCGCCCGTGGCGGCGCCCTTCAATTGCCACAAGGACCCGCATGAAAATCTCCGTTGCCCAGATTCATCCCGTGGCCGGCAACCCGGCCCTCACCCTGGAAAAGGTTGCCGAACTGGCACGTCAGACGGCGGCTGAAGGCTCGCGCCTGATCGCCTTTGCCGAATGCCTGATTACCGGTGGCGCTTTCGACAGCCGCGAAGACCTCGAACGCGGCGCCATTACCCTCGATGCCTTGGCACCGCTGCTGCAGGTATCGGCGCAGAGCGGCATCCTGATCGTGGTCGGTTTCTACGAACGGCATGAAGCCTCGGTGTACAACACCGCCGCGCTGATCGGCGCACAGGGCATCATCGGCCTGCACCGCAAACGCCATCTGCCGTTCATGATCGGCGACCGTTTCACCGACCGCCCGAGCGAGTGGGCGCCGCCGGTGTTCGACACCGAGATCGGCCGTATCGGCCTGGCCATCTGCTATGAAATCCGTTTCCCCGAGGTGGTCCGCACGCTGGCGCTCGAAGGCGCCGATATTGTCGTGCTGCCTGCCGCCTGGCCTGAGCAGGCGCGCATGCTGCCGGATATTTTCAGCACCGTGCGCGCGGCCGAGAACATGGTCTATTTCGTCGCGCCCAACCGCAACGACATGGATGAAGGCATGCAGTTCATCGGCACCAGCCACATCATCGAACCCTCCGGCAAGACCTTGGTACGCGCAGGGCTGGAAGACGGTGTGTACAGCGTCGAAATCGACCTGGCCAAGGCCCGCAACAAATCGCTGATACGTGACCCTGGCGTGTTCGAGGTGCACCCGTTCCGCGACCGCCTGCCCGAAACCTATCGCCTCTGATATCAGCCCAAGGCAGACCTTGACCATGAACCCAAACATCACACACACAACGCTGAAGGCGCGCATGGCACGCGGTGCTACCTTCGGCATGAACATTTACAGTACGGCCTGCATGCCCATCGAGGTGGCCGGCAACTGGGGCCTGGACTTCGTCTTCATCGATGCCGAGCACACTGCGCTGGGTGTCGACAGCCACATGGAGAAGCTCTTGCTGGCCGCCAACAGCACGGCCATCCCCTGCCTTGTACGGGTGCGTGGCACGCTGGAGTGGGACATCCGCAAGGCGCTGGAGATGGGCGCTTCGGGCGTGATCGTGCCGCAGGTCCACACGGCGGCGCAGATGCGCGAAATCATCCGCTACAGCAAGTTCCCCCCGCTGGGACGCCGCGGCGGTGACAGTTCGGTGCGCTCGGCAGGGTTCGCCGGGCCCGGCTTCGACTGGGCCACCTACACCCAGGCCGAAAATACCCGCAGCGTGATCGTGCCGATGGCCGAAAGTTACGAGTTCTTTGACAACATCGATGAAATACTCGACGTGGAGGGCATCGACGCCGTGCACTTCGGCCCTGCCGATTATTCATTGTCGCGACATTTGCCGGTCGACTACCGCCTTGGCAACCCCGAAGTGCTGCAACGCCTTGAGCTGCTGATCGAGAAGTGCCATGCCCGCGCGATCCAGGTCATGGTGCCGTGCTTCCCCGCAGACCAGGCCACCGCGCAGCGCCTCATCGAAATGGGCAGCGACATGCTGTTGATGGGCAGCGACCTGTCCTGGCTCAACCAGGCCGGGCAACAGATCTCGGCCGTTAAACGCGCACTGGCCTGAACGCCGGCCCGGCCAAGGCGCCTGCGCCGCGGCCGGGCACACCCGGTTTGATCAATCGACCAGAAAATTCTGTTTGACCAAGGTCGCCCGGATAATCGAAACCAAGGTATCAAGTTGCATATCCGGGCGTTCGGTCAAATAAGACAGGCAGAACTTGGCCGGCGGGATCGGCGGATCGCACGGTAATGTCTTCAACAAATCGACAGCCAGCAGGTCGCGAATCAAGGGTACCGGCAAAATACCAATGGCATGCCCTGCCGCTACCATCTTGGCAATAAAGGCCAGCGAGTTGCTCGAATGAAAGGCATGGCTGACCGAGCCACTTTCCTTCAGCCAGCGGTCCACCACTGAATACAGTGTCGAGGGCGCACTGTGGGTGACAATCGAATATTGCCGGGCCTGCTGCGCCAGAAAAGGCCCCGGGGCCACGTCCAGGTGCCGCGCCGCCACCCACTGGAAGGTCATCCACCCAAGGAATACATCGGTTACATCCTCACGCGTGGCCGGGTTGGTCAGCAGCGCGATGTCGAGTTCGTGGTCGTTCAGCTTGCGGTTGAGCACCGCACCGACATCGATGGATATCTCCAGGGTGATCTCGGGGAAGTGCGCCTTTATATCGCTGATTACCGCCGTCAGCCCGACCATCGCCGAACATTCGTCCGCGCCCAGGCGCAAGCGCCGGTGCTTTTTCTGCTGCGCGGCAAACTGCTCGAGTTGCGTGCTGTTGTTGAGCACCTGTTCGGCGTGGCGCAAAGCGGTATGGCCATCTGCGGTAAGGCTCATGCGTTGCTTGCTGCGGTCGAACAACTTGACGCTGAGCAGCGATTCCATTTCCTTGATCCGCGCCGACACTGCAGGTTGCGTCAGGTGAAGATGACGGGAGGCGGCATGAACGCCCCCGAGGCGGGCGGTCCAGTAGAACGCCTCGATCTGCATCAGCGTGATACGCATGATAAAAACTGCTCCGGTTACTGCTTACGGATTTTTATTATCGACCGTTAAGCGTGCTTGTTAGGATGACCGAAACCCTTCGAAAAAGCATCCGGCCTAATAACAACACCCTATGTATATTATCGAAGCACTGCCCGCCCCGATCAGCGCCGCTGAACTTGAAGTCTTGATCAACGCCGAACCGGCGACCATCGGCCACTTCATTACCCACGGTATTGCCAACCCGCACATCAAGGCACACTTTCAGAATGTCAGGGCCGTGGGTACTGCGGTGACCGTGAGGATGCCAGGCAACGATGGCGGGATTCTGCATTACGCCATGGGCTGCGTGCGCCCAGGCGACTTTCTGGTGGTGGACCGCTGCGGTGAACGCATGACCGCCGCCCTTGGCGGCGCCATGGCCTACGCCGCCAAGCAGGCTGGCGTGGCGGGGATCATCGTCGACGGCTACGTCACCGACCTGGGCGAAATACGCGAGCATGGTGTGCCAGTGTGGTCACGCGGTGCCAGCGCGATTACCACCCGCGTGATGGGCCTGGAAGGCGAGTTCTGTACCGCCATCCAATGTGGCGGGGTGATTGTCCACCCCGGCGATGCGGTGGTGGCAGACGAAAACGGCATGGTGTTTCTGCGCCCCGGCCAGGTGATCGAAATGGCTCAGCGGGCCATCGACTTTCAGCACAACGAAAAGCACACGCTGGCGCGGCTGGCCAAGGGTGAGAAATTCCCTGATATCGTCGGCTCGCGAACCACCATTGAGGCCGCGTCCCGCCCTCGTTGATCGAACAGCCCCAAAGTAGCTCCCGAACAAGCACAAGAGGACTACCGTGAAACTCAGCTCGCTGCTCATCCCCCTGGCGTTCGGCGCGCTGCTCGGTACCTCGCTGGCGCGCGCGCAAGACTACCCCGTGATGCGCTTCAACGTGGTGGGCGGTGGCAGCCACAACTACACGTTCCGGGCGGTTGAACAGCCGTTCTGGAATCAGACGTTGCCCGCGCGCTCGCAAGGCAGGGTCACCGCGCAACTGCTGGGGTTGTCGGAAAGTGGCCTGAAAGGCCCGGAGATCATTCGCCTGATGCGCTTTGGCGCAGTCGATATCGGCATGGGCGTGTTCGCCTTCGTCGCCGGCGACGATGCCACCTTCGAAGGTGTGGACCTGCCCGGCCTGGCCGACACCATCGACACCGCCCAAAGGGTCGCCAACGCCTACAAGCCGGTGCTCGAACAACGCATGGCCGAGCGTCACGGCATCAAGTTGCTGGCCACCGTCCCCTATACCGCGCAGGTCTTCTTTTGCCGCGATGCCGTGCACTCGCTGGCTGACTTGAAGGGCAGGAAAGTGCGCACTCGCGGGCGCAATATGGCCGAGCTGGTCAAGGCCATGGGCGCGGCGCCCGTCACCCTGCCCTTTGCCGAGGTGGTAACCGCCATGCAAACCGGCGTCATCGACTGCGCCATCACCGGCATTGGCTCGGGCAACGCCGCCAAGTGGTACGACGTTGCAGGCTACCTTTACAACCTGCCCGTGGATTGGTCGATCGGCTTCTATGGCATCGGCCTGAAGCGCTGGCAGCAATTGCCGCCCGAGGTGCAGCAATTGCTGCAGGTGCAATCGCAAGTGCTGGAGCAGGCCCTGTGGCAAGCGACCGCCAACGAGAACCGTTATGCCCAGGCCTGCAATGTCGGCGGCCCTGACTGCCAGATTCATCACCCCGCACACATGACCGCCTCGGCCCCGACCGCAGCAGAGCAGCAGACCCTGCGCCAGGCCGCACTGACCATCGCCAACGACTGGGGCAAACGCTGCGGCGGCCCCTGCGTGGCACGCTGGAATGCCACCGTGGGCGATGCCATCGGCATGCGCCTGGCCCCATGAGCCACCCTGCTTCGGAGACTACCCACATGCACACCGCCCGCTCAGGCATGGGAGCCATCAGCGCCATTGCCAAGGCCAGTACCTGGGTCGGCGGCTTCGCGCTGCTCACCTGCGCCCTTCTGATTGGCATCGACCTGATCTTGCGCAAGGCCCTGGGCATCTCCATGGGCGGCGCCGACGAAATAGCCGGTTACGTGCTGGCGATCACCAGCGCCTGGGCGCTCCCGGTCACCTTGCTGAAGCGCGCGCACATCCGCGTGGACATCCTCTACACCCGCCTTGGCCTGCGCCCCAGGGTCGCTCTCGACCTGTTCGCCCTCGCCTGCATGCTGGTGCTTGCCAGCACATTGGCCTACCACGCGTGGAACGTGCTGTGGGACTCCATCGAATACCGTTCAGTGTCAAACACGCCACTGCAGGTACCACAATGGCTGCCTCAATCGCTCTGGTTCGGCGGCTACGTGTTCTTTGCCCTGACTTTGTCGAGCCTGGTGGTCACCTGCACCCGCCACTTGCTGCACGGCCGCTGGCACGCTGTCAGCAAACTGATCGGCATCAACTCGGTGGAGGAAGATATCCAGCAGGAACGCTACCCCGGCAGCCCCGCTGCTGGCACGGGGCACAAACCATGCTGAGCCTCACCCTGATCGTGCTGCTCGCACTGCTGGCGCTTAGCGTGGCCGCTGCAGTCAGTGTCGGCCTGCTGGGCATGTCCCTGTCGCAGTTGTTCTCGACATTGCCGTTAAGCAGCGCCATGGGTGAAATTGCCTGGAATACCAGTAGCGAATTCCTTCTGGTGGCAATCCCTTTGTACATCCTGATGGGCGAACTGCTGGTGTGCTCAGGCGTGGCCGGGCGCATGTACCAGGCCGTCGAAAAGTGGCTGTCGTGGCTGCCAGGTGGCTTGATGAATTCGAACATCGGCGCCAGCGCACTGTTCGCCACCACCAGCGGCTCCAGCGTGGCGACTGCGGCCACCCTCTCGACCCTGGCCATCCCCGAGCAGGAACGCAAAGGCTACAACGCGCCGCTGTTTCTCGGCTCGATTGCCGCCGGTGGCACACTGGGCATCCTGATTCCGCCTTCGATCAACATGATCCTGTTTGCCCTGATCGCCAACGTGTCAGTGCCCAAGCTGTACCTGGCCGCGACCGTTCCCAGCATCATCCTGAGCGTGCTGTTTATCGCGTTGATCGTACTGGCCTGCCTGATTCGGCCACAGCTGGACGGCCGCAAGGCGCCTACGCGCTGGGCCGAGCGCCTGGCCTGCCTCCCTGACCTGTTGCCGCCACTGGCGATCTTCGCCCTGGTGATCGGTTCGATCTACAGCGGCTTCGCCACCGCCAGCGAGTCGGCAGCGCTGGGTGTGCTGAGCGCCTTGGGCCTGGGCCTATGGCGCCGGGCAATCACCTGGCAGAGCCTCGGTCAGGCGTTCGAGGCAACCCTGCGCACCACCGGCATGATCATGTTCATCACCCTGTCGGCGTTCTTTCTCAACTTTGTGCTGGCCTCCATTGGCCTGACCACCACGCTGGTCCATTTTGTCACTGACCTGAACCTTTCCCCCACGGCCACACTGCTGGCGATCATCCTGTTCTACATCGTGCTGGGTTGCTTCATGGACACGCTGGCCATGTTGATCACCACCGCGCCGCTGATCGTACCGATCATCGTCGCACTGGGTTTCGATCCGTTGTGGTTTGGGGTGGTGTTGATCGTGCTGTGCGAGATGGGCCAGATTACGCCACCGTTCGGCATGAACCTGTTCGTGGTGCAGAGCATTCGTGGCCGGGGCAACTTCATGGACGTGGTGTACGGCGCGCTGCCGTTCTGCCTGGCGTTGCTGGTGCTGATCGCGCTGTTGATCGCCTTTCCACAACTGGCGTTGTGGTTACCGGCAGCCGTTTAGCGGGCAATAAAAAAGGGCGATCCGTGTGGATCGCCCTTTTTCGATTTGGTAGGCACAATTGGACTCGAACCAACGACCCCCACCATGTCAAGGTGGTGCTCTAACCAACTGAGCTATGTGCCTGTCGTGTGGTGCGCATATTAGTGATCGAATGCGTACCTGTAAAGCTTTTTTTTCAGAAAAATCAAAAACTTTCGGTTTTGACCGGAGGGGCTGCTTCATGCCCCTTTTCGACCGGATCGACGCCCCCGCAAGGCCGCCCAATGAAAAAAGGGGCAACCCTTTCGGATTGCCCCTTCTTCGATTTGGTAGGCACAATTGGACTCGAACCAACGACCCCCACCATGTCAAGGTGGTGCTCTAACCAACTGAGCTATGTGCCTGTCGTGTGGTGCGCATTCTACGCACTCCGAAAACCATGTCAACACTTTTTTTCGCGCTAACTTACTGAATCTTAACCTCTTTATAGGAAGGCTTCGGCGACGGCCGGGTAAAGGATTTTCAACGGACGACTAGCGGGTGTTTATTATTATTGATAGCATCGCTACATTCGTTAAAAATATAACACACGAGGTTTCTCGAGCATGGCCAACACCCCCTACCCCCAGTCCTACTACGCCGCCTCGGCTAACCCGGTGCCGCCACGTCCGGCGCTGCAGGGTGAGGTGGAAACCGATGTGTGCATCATCGGTGCCGGCTACACCGGCCTGTCCAGCGCCTTGTTCCTGCTGGAAAACGGCTTCAAGGTCAGCATCGTCGAAGCCGCCAAGGTTGGTTTTGGCGCGTCCGGCCGCAACGGCGGCCAGATCGTCAACAGCTACAGCCGTGACATCGACGTGATCGAGCGCACCGTCGGCCCCAAGCAGGCACAACTGCTGGGCCAGATGGCATTCGAAGGTGGCCGCATCATTCGTGAGCGTGTCGCCAAGTACAATATCCAGTGCGACCTGAAAGACGGTGGCGTGTTCGCAGCCATCACCCCTAAACAGATGGGCCACCTGGAGTCGCAAAAGCGCCTGTGGGAACGCTTCGGCCACAACCAGCTCGAGCTGATGGACCAGAAGCGCATCCGTGAAGTAGTCGCATGCGACAGCTACATCGGCGGCATGCTGGACATGAGCGGCGGCCACATCCACCCGCTGAACCTGGCCCTGGGCGAAGCGGCCGCGGTCGAGTCGCTGGGCGGCATCATCTATGAGCAGACCCCGGCCATCCGTATCGAGCGTGGCGCCAACCCGGTCGTGCACACACCGCAAGGCAAGGTGCGCGCCAAGTTCATCATCGTCGCCGGTAACGCCTACCTGGGCAACCTGGTGCCAGAGCTGGCCGCCAAGTCCATGCCGTGCGGCACCCAGGTGATCACCACCGAGCCCCTGAGCGATGACCTGGCACGTACCCTGCTGCCGCAGGATTACTGTGTCGAAGACTGCAACTACCTGCTCGACTACTACCGCCTGACCAGCGACAAGCGCCTGATCTTCGGCGGCGGCGTGGTCTACGGCGCGCGTGACCCGGCGAACATCGAGGCAATCATCCGTCCGAAGATGCTCAAGGCCTTCCCGCAGTTGCAGAACGTGAAGATCGATTACGCCTGGACCGGCAACTTCCTGCTGACCCTGTCGCGCCTGCCGCAGGTTGGCCGCATCGGCGACAACATCTATTACTCCCAGGGCTGCTCGGGCCACGGCGTCACCTACACGCACCTGGCAGGCAAGGTGCTGGCCGAGGCGCTGCGTGGCCAGGCCGAGCGTTTCGATGCGTTCGCAGGCCTGCCGCACTACCCGTTCCCGGGTGGCCAGATGCTGCGTGTGCCATTCAGCGCCATCGGTGCCTGGTACTACAGCCTGCGTGACCGCCTGGGCTTCTGATTGATGCCTCGTTAACCTAACACCGGCCTCTTCGCGAGGCCGGTGTGCGTTCACCGCCCCAGGCTGTTCACGGCCTGCTTCGCGGCGATTTCCTGCCCTGCTCGGGCCAGTTCGTCAGCCGCCTGCAACCAGCGTTGCCGGTCTACCTGGGCGGGCAGTTGCCGCGGCGATTGCACCAGCACCGCCCAACTGCCCTGCTTGGCCCAGGCCGAAGCAAAATCATCAAAGGCCATCAGTTGCCTGCGGTGCATGCCTGAGCGCAACAGTACCCGCTGCTTGTAGCGGTCATAACCGATCAGCACCGCGTAGCGTGGCTCGCTCCACCAGGCTGAACCCTCCTCGTAACGCAGCAATACCGGGTTGCCCGCCGCCACCTGCGTCAGCAAGGCGTCCATCTGCTTGTCCAGCGCGTACACTACCATGCCGTAGTCACGCGCCACGCGGGGGATGCTGGTGTCCAGCGTTTCGGCGCCCTGGGGCAGGTTCAATGGTTTGTCCAGCAGGCCTGGCGTGATCGGCGCCCCCTGCTGCGAAAGCAGCGCTGCCAGGGCCATGGCGCCGCTGTGGTTGGCATTGCCACGGTAAAACGGCACGCTGCTGATCTCGACCCGCTGCGGCAGGCCTTTCAGGTTCGCGGGCGGTGCGCTGGCACAACCGGCCAGGCTGGCCGCCATCAGGCAGACCAGCAGCAGCCGCCGGGGGGCTGAGGCCAGCGGTTTGAAGGAAACTTGCTCCATGGGCACTCGCTTGTTCCGATGCCAGGCAGGCAGCGCCCGGCTCTGGGCTCAGATCATAGGGCCCACAGGTGCGCGGGTATAGTCCGACACAGGCTTGTAGCCAATCGGACCAAGCAATAGACCTTTGATCAATGGAACGTCACACGGGTCGAGCTAGACTAAAGCAGTGTCTGTAAGGCGAGCCCTGGCTGACAGCGCGCTTGCCCGAGAGAAGGAGGCACACATGAGCCTGACCCTGGCAATCCTCATGCTGGTAGGTATGTGGCTGAGCGTCGCAGCCGCCATGCTGTGGGGTGTACTGCGTATCGTGCGGCGTCATTCCCATCATCACTCCCTGCCCCCGCAGGGCCTGGCCAAACCTCAAGTTGGGCACAGGGTACGGCGGCAAGTGGAGGCGCATTAAACTCACGCTTTTGTGATGGTCCATTCGCAGGGCCCACCCCTGGCTTCAAGGCCAGCGGTGGGCCTGCGCCTTTTACATCAACCTTCTGCCGCTTCGCGCTTGAGCCGCGCCCGACGGGCCATGATGTTGAGGACCTCGATCAAGGTCGAGAAGGCCATCGCTGCGTACACATACCCTTTCGGTACATGAGCCCCCATGCCTTCGGCGATCAGGGTCATGCCGATCATGATCAGGAAGCCCAGGGCCAGCATCACCACGGTCGGGTTGTCATTGATGAACTTGGCCAGCGGGTCGGCCGCCACCAGCATCACGATCACGGCAGCGATCACGGCAATGATCATGATCGGCAGGTGCTCGGTCATACCCACGGCGGTAATGATGCTGTCGATCGAGAAGACGATATCCAGCAGCAGGATCTGGCCGATGGCTGCGGCAAAGCCCAAGGTGATGGTGGAACCGGCCTTGGACTCTTCCTTGGCACCATGCGGGTCGACGTTCTCGTGGATTTCCTTGGTGGCCTTCCACAGCAGGAACAAGCCACCTGCGATCAGAATCATGTCCTTCCACGAGAAGCTGTGGCCGAACACATCGATCACCGGCTCGGTCAGTTGCACGATCCAGGCCACGGTGCTGAGCAGCGCCAGGCGCATGACCAGGGCCATGCTGATACCAATGCGCCGCGCCTTGGAACGGTATTCCATGGGTAGCTTGTTGGTCAGGATGGAGATGAAGATCAGGTTGTCGATGCCGAGCACGATCTCCATGGCCACCAAGGTGGCGAGGGCGACCCAGGCGGTCGGGCTTGCGGCGAGTTCCAGCAAATATTCCATTTAATCAATCCTGCATCGGGTCTTGGGGTCAGATGTCCTGGGTCTTTTCGTGCTTTTCAGCATCTTTGGGCGGCTGGCCTTCGCTGCCGATGGCATCGCTCAGGGCCTGCTGGGCCGCTTCGTTGGTCTTGTCGATGGCCTGCTTGGCCGACTGGGCGGCTTGGTCGAGCATCTGCTGGGCAGATTTTTCAGCCTGATCGCAGCCGGCCAGGGTGAACAGGGCCAGGGCCAGCACCAAAGGCGTGCCAATGGATTTAAGCTGCAACATGGGTTCCTCGCTTGTCGATATTCCGGCGGCGCGCAACGCGCCTCATGGAGTCGCATTCTAGAGAGGCGAATACATCAGGAAAATTCGTATTTTCAGCGGTTATACTTCGGCTTTTACGAATCGAGAAATACACCGATGCTCAACTATCGCCAGTTGCACTACTTCTGGGCCGTGGCCAAGACCGGCAGCATCGCGCGTGCCAGCGAGCAGTTGAACCTCACCCCGCAGACCATCAGCGGGCAGATCAGCCTGTTCGAGCAGACGTATGGCCTTGAATTGTTCCAGCGGGTCGGTCGGCAGTTGGAGCTGACCGAGACCGGCCGCCAGACCCTGGTGTATGCCGAGCAGATGTTCCAGCTCGGCGGCGAGCTGGAAGCCATGCTGCGCGCCGGCCCGCAAGAGCAGATTCTGTTTCGCGTGGGGGTGGCCGACGTGGTCCCCAAATCCATCGTCTATCGCCTGCTGGCGCCGACCATGGAGCTGGACGAGGTGCTGCGCATCAATTGCCGGGAAGACAAACTCGAGCGGCTGCTTGCGGACCTGGCGATTCAGCGCCTGGACCTGGTCATTTCCGACAGCCCGATGCCCAACCACCTGGATATTAAGGGCTACAGCCAGAAGCTCGGCGAGTGTGGCCTGAGTTTCTTCGCCACCCAGGCGTTGGCGCAACGCCTTGCCGGGCCCTTCCCTGCCTGCCTGGACGATGCACCGCTGTTGATTCCGGGCCAGGAGACCGTGGTGCGTAGCCGTTTGCTGCGCTGGCTGGGGGAACAGCAGGTACAGCCGCGGATCGTTGGCGAGTTCGACGACAGCGCCTTGATGCAGGCGTTTGGCCAATCGGGCAGCGGCATCTTCGTGGCGCCCAGCGTGATCGCCGAGGAAGTGTGCCGCCAGTATGGCGTGCAACTGATCGGGCAGACCGAAGCGGTGCATGAGTCGTTCTATGCCATTTCGGTGGAGCGCAAGGTCAAGCACCCAGGGATCGTCGCCATTACCGAGGGGGCGCGACGGGAGTTGTTCCACTGGTGATGTGCTCGCCGCTTCGCGCGTGAACCCTGAAGACCGCGAACCTGCCCGACAAAGGTCTATGGTAAAGTTTCGCCCTTTTTGAACATGCCGGGATATCGCTGCATATGACCCCCTTCTTCCGCCTTCTCAACCGCACCAGCCTGGTGACGCAGATCGTCATCGGCCTGCTGGCCGGCATCGCCCTGGCGCTGCTCGCACCCGACGTCGCCCGCGACCTGGCGTTCCTCGGCAAGGTGTTCGTCAGCGCCCTCAAGGCGGTGGCACCCATTCTGGTGTTCATTCTGGTCATGGCCTCGATCGCCAACCACCGCCACGGCCAGGAAACCCACATACGCCCGATCCTGTGGCTGTACCTGCTGGGCACCTTCGCCGCATCGGTGGTGGCCGTGGTGGCCAGCATGCTGTTCCCATCCCACCTGGTGCTGAGTGCCGGCGATACCACGCTGAGTGCGCCGGGCGGTATCGCCGAGGTCCTGCAGAACCTGCTGCTGAGCGCGGTCGACAACCCGGTCAACGCCTTGCTCAATGCCAACTTCATTGGCGTGCTGACCTGGGCGATTGGCCTGGGCGTGGCGCTGCGCCATGCCGGCGAAACCACCCGCACCGTGGTCGAGGACCTGTCCAACGGGGTTACCTTGATCGTGCGCGTGGTCATCCGTTTCGCGCCCTTGGGCATCTTCGGCCTGGTCAGCGCCACCCTCGCCCAGTCAGGCCTCGAAGCCCTGCTCGGCTACCTGCACCTGCTGGCCGTGCTGATTGGCTGCATGCTGTTCGTGGCCCTGGTGATGAACCCGCTGATCGTGTTCTGGAAGATTCGCCGCAACCCGTACCCGCTGACCCTGCTGTGCCTGCGCGAGAGCGGTATCACGGCGTTCTTCACCCGCAGCTCGGCGGCCAACATCCCGGTCAACCTGGCCCTGTCGGAGCGCCTTGGCCTGCATGAAGACACCTATTCGGTGTCGATCCCGCTGGGCGCGACCATCAACATGGCGGGCGCAGCGATCACCATCACCGTACTGACCCTGGCCGCGGTGCATACCCTGGGTATCCCGGTCGACCTGCCGACTGCCGTGCTGCTCAGCGTGGTGGCGGCTGTCTGTGCGTGCGGTGCCTCGGGCGTGGCAGGTGGTTCGCTGTTGTTGATCCCGCTGGCGTGCAGCCTGTTCGGCATCCCCAGCGAGATTGCCATGCAAGTGGTTGCGGTGGGCTTCATCATTGGTGTGCTGCAGGACTCGGCGGAGACTGCGCTGAATTCGTCGACCGACGTGCTGTTCACGGCGGCGGCGTGCCAGGCTGAGGAGCGACGCGGGGCGTGAGGCTGTCGGGGCCGTGTTGCGGCCCCAATTGCCTTAATCAACGGCTTTACCTACGCTAGTGGCCTTTTCCTCGCAATGAGACAGGGCCATGTCCGAACACGAAACCGTAGGTGAAGGCCGTTTCAACAGCACCGAGATCCGCATTCTCGGCTCGCTGATCGAAAAGCAGGCCACCAGCCCGGAAAGCTACCCACTGACCCTCAATGCCCTGGTCCTGGCCTGCAACCAGAAGACCAGCCGGGAACCGGTGATGAACCTCACCCAAGGCCAGGTCGGCCAGGCCCTGCGGGCGCTCGAAGGCCAAGGCATGACCCGCTTGCAGATGGGCAGCCGCGCCGACCGCTGGGAGCAGCGGGTGGACAAGGCCCTGGAATTGGTGCCGGCGCAACTGGTGCTGATGGGCCTGATGTTCTTGCGCGGCCCGCAAACCCTCAACGAGTTGCTCAGCCGCAGCAACCGCCTGCATGAATTCGATGACACCGAGCAGATCCAGCACCAGCTGGAACGCCTGATTTCAAGGGACCTTGCCCTGCACCTGCCGCGCCAGGCAGGCCAGCGCGAAGACCGCTATACCCATGCATTGGGCGACCCGGCAGAAATCGAAGCGATCATGGCCTCACGCCAACAGGAAGGCGGTGCCCGCAGCAGCGGTGGCAGTGTTTCCGAAGAGCGCATGGAGGCCTTGGAAGCCCGGATTGCAGCGCTGGAGGCGCGCCTGGCCGAACTCGAAGGCTGAGCCATTAGTGCTCGGGGTCGGGGAAATTGCGACAGCTCTTGCGCTCGGCCAGCTCCCGCTCACTGGGGCGCTGGTCGACGAACACGGTGCGGCCGTCGGCGTAGATTTCCAGGTAGCCCCAGTGTAGGTCCTGCTCTTTCTGCCCGGGCTTGGGTGGCACTAGCCACCAGGGTTCGCGGCTGATCAGGGTCATGGTGAGGTTCCTGAGGGTGTCTGGGGTAATGATAGACACCCTCAGGCTGCTGCTGACTTACGCCGGGGCCGAAGCCCGAATCAGGTGGTCGAAGGCCGCCAGCGAAGCCTTGGCGCCCTCACCCACCGCAATGACGATCTGTTTGTACGGCACGGTGGTCACATCACCCGCGGCAAACACGCCGGGGATGTTGGTCGCGCCCTTGGCATCGACAATGATCTCGCCACGCGGCGACAGTTCGACGGTGCCTTTGAGCCAGTCGGTATTGGGCAACAGGCCGATCTGCACGAAGATGCCTTCCAGCGCCAGGTCATGCAGCTCATCGCTGGCGCGATCCTTGTAGCGCAACCCCGTCACCTTCTCACCATCGCCGACCACTTCGGTGGTCAGTGCGCGGGTGATCACCTTGACGTTCGGCAGGCTGTGCAGCTTGCGTTGCAACACGGCGTCGGCACGCAACTGGCTGTCGAACTCGATCAGGGTCACCTGGGCGACGATGCCCGCCAAATCGATGGCCGCTTCCACGCCCGAGTTGCCGCCGCCGATCACCGCCACACGCTTGCCCTTGAACAGTGGGCCATCACAGTGCGGGCAGTAAGCCACGCCCCGGGCACGGTATTGCTGCTCGCCCGGCACGTTCATTTCGCGCCAGCGTGCACCGGTGGCCAGGATCACGGTCTTGGCCTTGAGCGACGCACCGCCCGCCAGACGCACTTCGTGCAGGCCGCCATCGGTGGCCGGGATCAGCGCTTCACCGCGCTGCAGGTTCATGATGTCGACGTCGTACTGCTTGACGTGTTCTTCCAGCGCAGTGGCCAGTTTCGGCCCTTCGGTTTCCTGCACCGAGATAAAGTTCTCGATGGCCAGGGTGTCGAGCACCTGGCCGCCGAAACGCTCGGCGGCAACACCGGTACGGATACCTTTACGCGCGGCATAGATCGCGGCCGCAGCGCCGGCCGGGCCACCGCCGACGATCAATACATCGAAAGCGTCCTTGGCGTTGATCTTTTCGGCCTGGCGGCTGCCGGCACTGGTGTCGATCTTGCCCAGAATCTCTTCCAGGCCCATGCGGCCCTGGCCGAACACTTCACCGTTCAGGTAGATGCTCGGTACCGCCATGACTTTGCGCGATTCGACTTCGTCCTGGAACAGCGCGCCGTCGATGGCGACGTGGCGCACGTTGGGGTTGAGCACCGCCATCAGGTTCAGCGCCTGGACCACGTCCGGGCAGTTCTGGCACGACAGCGAGAAGTAGGTTTCAAAGGTGAATTCGCCTTGCAGCCCTTGGATCTGCTCGATCACTTCGGCGCTGGCCTTGGACGGGTGGCCACCGACTTGCAGCAGCGCCAGCACCAGGGAGGTGAATTCATGGCCCATGGGGATGCCGGCGAAACGCAGGCTGATGTCAGCCCCAGGGCGATTGAGCGAGAACGATGGTCGACGAGCGTCGGTCCCGTCCGCGCGCAGGGTAATCAGGTTCGACAGGCCGGCGATTTCCACCAGCAGGTCGTGCAATTCGCGGGATTTCGCGCCGTCGTCGAGGGAAGCAACGATCTCGATCGGCTGGGTGACCCGCTCCAGGTAGGTTTTCAGTTGCGATTTAAGCGTGGCGTCCAACATACGGGCGATTCCTTTTTCAATCTGCAGATACAAAAACGCCCAGGCAACAGCGCCCGGGCGTTTGGCGGGGCGGTAAGTACTTCAGCTTTGGCGGCTGCTTACCGCCCTCGACTGGCGCATAACGTCTATTCGTTCGTGAAGTGCCGAACGGCGATGAGTTTCAACGCAGCATGATCGTCGCGCAGGCACTTATCGGACGACGATCAGATCTTGCCGACCAGGTCCAGGGATGGCGCCAGGGTAGCTTCGCCTTCTTTCCACTTGGCCGGGCAGACTTCGCCTGGGTGGGCAGCGACGTACTGGGCAGCCTTGACCTTGCGCAGCAGTTCGCTGGCATCACGGCCTACACCACCGTCGTTGATTTCGACGATCTTGATCTGGCCTTCCGGGTTGATCACGAAGGTACCGCGATCGGCCAGGCCGGCTTCTTCGATCAGCACGTCGAAGTTGCGCGAGATGACGTGGGTCGGGTCACCGATCAGCGGGTACTTGATCTTGCCGATGGTTTCCGAGGTGTCGTGCCAGGCTTTGTGGGTGAAGTGGGTGTCGGTGGACACGCCGTAGATTTCCACGCCGAGCTTCTGGAACTCTGCGTAGTTGTCAGCAAGGTCACCCAGCTCGGTCGGGCAAACGAAGGTGAAGTCGGCCGGGTAGAAGAACACGACAGACCACTTGCCTTTCAGGTCGGCTTCGCTTACCTGAACGAATTCGCCGTTGTGGAAGGCGGTGGCGTTGAACGGTTTGACCTGGCTGTTGATGATAGGCATGAGAGACGCTCCTTCATGGGGTTGAAATCAGTTGACGGAGAGAATCCTAACCGCTGGCCCCCAGAAAGGCTCATTGGCAAACCTGATGCTGGCGATTGGTTTTGGCTATAACCAGGGTCTATTAATAGAAGAGATAGCGCTGAGCGGCGGTTGCTTTGTGTAGGAGCGGCCTTGCGTCGCGATGGGCTGCGAAGCGGCCCCAGGATTTCGGCGTCGAAACACAGATCCAGGG
>NZ_JABWRV010000022.1:0-113434 GCF_014269105.1 Pseudomonas sp. SWRI77
ATTAGGGGGGATTGGGTGTGGTCTTCGGGGTGTGGGGCTTGAGGGTTTTGGCGCCTTTGAGATCGAGCGCCGCCCGCGCGGCGCTTCGCGGCGCAAGGCCGCTCCCACATTTGTTTCGGGCCAGTGAGTCCTGTTATATAGGCGCGCGCCCCCTTGTCTGTACGACGCTATATCGAGGCGAGCACCAAAGGGGCCGCGCGCCAATGCTTCAGGCATAACTGGCCCGAAACAGATGTGGGAGCGGCCTTGCGCCGCGAAGCGCCGCGCGGGCGGCGCTCGATCTCACAGGCGCCAGAAAAATCAGGCCATGCACTTCAAGACCAGCGCCCGATCCTCAATCCCTGAGCAACTCCCGCAACGCCGCCCTGGCCGCCGGCGTGCGCAAGCACTCGATAAACAACTGGCTCTCCCGCTCCACAGTCGCCTCCAGCGCCTCGCGCAGCCCATCCTTGAGCAGGCGCTTGCTGACCCGCAACGCTTCCTGCGGATAACCCTGCAGGCGCCGCGCCAGTTGCCGTGCAGCCGCCAGGCACTGCTCGCCATCGTCATGCAGCTCATTGGCCAACCCCCAGGCCACCGCCTGCTCGCCATCGAGCAGCTCGTTGGCCATCAGCAAGCGGGCGGCGCGGGCATGCCCGAGCATACGCGGCAGCAACAGGCTGGAACCAAACTCCGGGCATACTCCCAGCGGCGCAAACGGCATGCGCAGTTTCACCGAACGGCTGACCAGTACCTGGTCGCAATGCAGCAGCAGGGTGGCACCGATGCCGATCGCCGCGCCACTGACCGCAGCGATCAGCGGCTTTTCCAGGCCCATGACAATGCGCATCAGGCGGAACACCGGGCTGTCCCTGTCGCAGGGCGGGTTGTCGAGGAAATCGCGCAGGTCGTTGCCGGCGCTGAAGCAGTGCGCGCCGCCGGTGATGAGGATCGCCTCCACCTGGGGGGCTTCACCCGCCGCCAGCAGCAGGTCGCCAAACTGGCGGTACATGGCGATGTTCAGGGCATTGAGCTTGTCGGGGCGGTTGAAGGTCAGGGTCAGCAGGCCCTGGTCCAGTTCGCGTGTGATCAGGTCGTTCATGGCAGCCGCTTTTGTTGTTGTGGGTGAGCCCGGCAACAGGGTAACCGCCGGGCAGTGGCCATCAGGGTTTATCATGGCGTTCGGCTTGTTGTACAGTCGTTCAGCCCCGTCAACCGCCCGAGAACCGCCGATGAGCCAGGAAGCCCGCTACCACCGCATGCTGCCGCAATTGCGCAAGGCCAACCTGGTCGAAGCGACCTTGGTCTGCCTCAAACGCCATGGTTTCCAGGGGGCCTCGATCCGCAAGATTTCCGCCGAGGCCGGGGTGTCGGTGGGGCTGATCAGCCACCATTACGCCGGCAAGGACGAACTGGTGGCCGAAGCCTACATGGCGGTCACCGGGCGGGTCATGGGCCTGTTGCGCGAAGCCATGGCCCAGGCCGCGCCCACGGCCCGCGAGCGGCTGTCGGCGTTCTTCCGCGCCTCGTTCTGCGCCGAACTGCTCGACCCGCAGCTGCTCGATGCCTGGCTAGCGTTCTGGGGCGCCGTCAAGACCGCCGAGGCGATCAACCAGGTGCATGAACACTCGTATGGCGAATACCGCAACGAGCTGAGCCGGCTGCTTGCCACGCTGGCCGTGGAAGAGGGCTGGCAGGGCTTTGACGCCGACCTGGCAGCGATCAGCCTGAGCGCCTTGCTCGATGGCCTGTGGCTCGAATCGGGCCTGAACCCCGGCACCTTCACCCCGGCCCAGGGTGTGCAGATCTGCGAGGCCTGGGTCGATGGCTTGCAGGCCGGTGGGCGGCAACGCTTCCGCCTGCCCGAGGGCTGTTGATCGCCCGTTCAGTAACGAGTACGCTGCTGTCGCGAGTGTGTAGACCAAACCAATAAAAAAAGAGACGACACGCAATGACGCCTCGGGTATTGATCGTCGATGACGATCCGCTTATTCGTGACTTGCTGCAGGCCTATCTGTCCCAGGAAGGCTACGACGTGCACTGTGCCGACACCGCCGAAAAGGCCGAGGCGCTGCTTGGCAGCCACGACGTCGACCTGGTGCTGCTGGACATCCGCTTGCCCGGCAAGGACGGCCTGACCCTGACCCGCGAGCTGCGGGTGCGCTCGGAGGTCGGCATCATCCTCATCACCGGGCGCAACGACGACATCGACCGCATCGTCGGCCTGGAGTGCGGCGCCGACGACTACATCATGAAACCGCTCAACCCCCGTGAGCTGGTGTCGCGCGCCAAAAACCTGATTCGCCGCGTGCGCCATGCCCGCGAGGTGCACCCAACCCCCGCCTGCGCACAATCGCTGAAGCAGTTTGCCGACTGGGCGCTGGACACTGACCGCCGGCGCCTGATCGACCCCCGTGGCGGGCAAACCTTGCTGACCCACGGCGAGTTCCAGTTGCTCAGCGTGTTTCTGCGCAACAGTGGCCATACCTTGAGCCGCGACCAGCTGATGGACCAGATTCGCAACCGTGAGTGGATGCCCAACGACCGTTCCATCGACGTGCTGGTCGGCCGGCTGCGCCGCAAGCTGCACGACGACCCGGCCGAGCCGCAGTTGATCATCACCATCCATGGCACCGGTTACCTGTTCACTGCCAGCGTGGCGGCGTGAACACCCTTGGCAGCCTGCTCGCCCTGGCCTTGCTGCTGCCAGGCGTGCAGGCCGCAGCGGCCGAGCCGGTGCGCTACTGCGACTACCCGGTATACCCGCCGATTTCCTGGAGCGATGGCCACCAGGTGCGCGGCCTGGCGCCAACGGTGGTCCGTGAGCTGTTCGCGCGGATGGGCCGAGACGTGCAGACCGTGGTGCTGGGCAACTGGAAGCGTTGCCTGATGGACGTTGCCGCCGGGCGGGTGGATGTGGTGCTGGCCTACGACAGCGACCAACGTGACCAGGGCATGCGGTTTTCTTCGGTGCCGGTGATCCGTGAGGAAGTGGCGGTGTTTTACAACCGCCATCGACCCGTGCAGTTCGAGCACCTGGAAGACCTGGCCCGGTACCGTGGCGGATTGCTCTACGGTGAAAGCTATGGCGCCGAATTCGACCGTTTCGTCGCCCGTCACCAGAACATCGAGCGGGTCTCGTCCAGCCAGCAGAACTTCGGCAAGCTGATCCGTGGGCGCATCGACTTCGTGATTCAGGAGCGGCGGACCGGGGAGCTATTCATCGAGCACCTGCCCGGCGCCGAAGACATCCGCGCCTTGCCCGCCGCCCTGAGCGTGGACTACCTGCGCGTTGCGGTGTCGCGGCAATCACCGTTGAGCCAGCACATGGACGAGATCGACCGTCAACTGCAGCGCATGCGCGAGGCCGGCGAGATCGACCGTTGGCTGGAGCAGAGCGAAGTGACCTACCGCGACATGATCGACCTGCCGGCGGACGCGCGATGATCCGCCTGCGCACCGATGGCCTGCTGCGGCGCCTGCTGTTGTTCATCCTGCTGTTCAGCCTGTGCTTCACCGTGCTGGCCAGCTCCGTGCAGTTGTACTTCGAATACCGCCGTGAGATGCGTGATATTGAAGCGCGCATGGCGTTGATCCGTGCCGGTTACCTGGCAAGCCTCGAGCGCAGCCTGTGGGACCTCGACGAAGCGCAACTGGATGTGCAGTTGCGTGGCCTGGTGGACTTTTCCGATGTGGCCCGGGTACGCCTGGTCAGCGATGACTTCACCCTGTTGCGCGGTGATGCCGAGCCCAAGGGGCCCCTGCGCATCGAGCGCTTCCCCCTGGATTACCAGCCGCCCTCGGGGCCGGCGCGGCACCTTGGCGAACTGGAGGTCAGCATCGACCTGGGCGCGGTGCACCGGCGGCTGTATGCCACAGGCCTGGCCAGCCTGCTGTGGATGGGCGTTTTCCTGTGTGGCCTGGCCGTCGCGCTGTCGGGGTTGTTCTACCGCCTAGTGACGCGCCATTTGCAAGTGATGGCCGAATTTGCCCGGCGCATCGGTGCCGGGCATTGGCAGCAGCCGCTGCGCCTGGACCGGCGCCGCTCGGCGCGCCCGGACGAAATCGACACCGTGGCCCATGCGCTGGACGATATGCGCCGAGCCATCCTCAGCGACATCGAGCGCCGCGAGCTCGACCGCCTGGCGCTGCAGGGCAAGCGCGATGAGCTGCAGGCCATGGTCGAGCGGCGCACGGCGAGCCTGGCCCGGGCCAAGGACGAGGCTGAAGCCGCCAACCTGGCCAAGTCGCGCTTTCTGGCGACCATGAGCCATGAGTTGCGCACGCCGCTCAACGGCATTCTGGGCATGGCCGAACTGCTGCGTGGCGCCAGGCTCGACGCTACCCACCGGCAACGCCTGGAAGCCTTGTACAAGGCCGGCGAAGGGCTGCTGGCCATTCTTGACGAGGTGCTTTGCTTTGCCCGCCTGGAAGAGGGTGAAAGCCACGCCGAAACGCTGGTTTTCTCGCTGCGCCAGCTGTGCGGGGAGGTGCTGGCATTGCTCGAACCCATGGCCCTGGAGCGTGGCGATACGCTGCACGTGGCGATCGACGGGCAGCTGGCCGAGCACCAGCACGGCGCCGAGCAGTACCTGCGCCAGGTGCTGAGCAACCTGCTGGCCAACGCCATCAAGTTCACCGAGCACGGTCAGGTCACGCTGAGGGTGCAGGTGCTGGCCAGCGATGAACGCGGGCAGCGGCTGCGGGTGTCGGTCAGTGACAATGGCATCGGCATCGAACCGGCCATGCAGGCGAAGATCTTCGACCGCTTTATCCAGGCCAGCGAAGCCGTGGCCCGGCGTTACGGGGGCACCGGCCTGGGCCTGGCGATCTGCAAGCACCTGGTGGAAAAGCTGGGCGGGTGCATAGGCCTGGACAGCGTGCCAGGGCAGGGCAGTTGCTTCTGGTTCGAGCTCGACATGGCGCGTGGGCAGCCTGCCGTCGCCCGTGAGCACGCTCACGTGGCCTCGGCCAGCCTGGATATCCTGGTGGTCGAGGACGTGGCGCTGAACCGCGAGGTGGTGGGCGGCTTGCTGGCCCGCGATGGCCACCGGGTGTGCTTTGCCGAGGACGCCGAGCAAGCCCTGCAAGCCTGTGCCCAGCAGCGGTTCGGCCTGATCCTGCTGGACGTGCACTTGCCCGGCATGAACGGTGTGGCGTTGTGCCGGCGTATCCGCGCTACCCCAGGGCCAAACCGTGACAGCCGCATCCTGGCGCTGACCGCCGGGGTGCAGCCAGCGCAGGTGCCCGGTTACCTGGCCGCCGGCATGCAGGGGGTACTGGCCAAGCCGCTGCGGCTGGGCCAGCTGCGCCAGGCCCTGGCCGAGGCGGCGCCTGCCGAGGTGGCTGCGCCTGCCGATGGCTTGGGCATGGACTGGTCGCTGCTGCAAACCCACCGCAGCTTGCTCGGTGAGCAGAAGCTTCAGGACCTGCTGGCGGTGTTGCAACATTCGCTCGAACAACACGCGACCGCGTTGGCCGATGCCCTGCAGGCCATGGACTGCACAGAGGTGTCGCACCTTGCGCACCGCCTGGCGGGCAGTTGCGATTCCCTGGGTTTTGCCGGCCTGGCGGCGCTGTTGCGCCGCTTTGAGGCGGCAGCGCAGCGTCACGACGTGCAGGCGCTGCTGGCGCTCGGCGAGCCGCTGACAGCCCAGCTGGAACACGCCCGCACGACCCTGCAACAGCTGACCCAGCGCTGACATACAAAAAACTTACGACTTTTTACATCTTCGAGCGGTTCGTACAACGGCACCTTACATCCGTTTCCAATAATCGATGGCAACCGTGTTGCACGCGGTCCATGAGGCTTATTGGAGATAACAATAATGACATGCCGTAGCGCTCAGCCCCTCCTCGAACCAACGCTTGTACGCGGCGCGCCCGCGTTGCCACGCACCCCCTGCAACGGTGGGGTGCGCCATGACTGACACCCACGAAGGCAAGATCCAGCTCACCCGCGCGCTGAAAAGCCGGCACATCTTCATGCTGTCGCTGGGCGGTGTGATCGGCACCGGTCTGTTCATGGGCTCGGGCGTGACCATCAACCAGGGCGGGCCGATGGGCGCGATCCTGGCCTACCTGGTGGCGGGGCTGTTGATGTACCTGGTGATGGTCTGCCTGGGCGAGCTGTCGGTGCAGATGCCGGTCTCCGGTTCGTTCCAGGCTCACGCCACCAAGTTCATCGGCCCGGCCACCGGCTTCATGATCGGCTGGGTGTACTGGATGAGCTGGGCCACCACCGTGGGCCTGGAG
Organism: Pseudomonas sp. SWRI77; assembly: GCF_014269105.1. NCBI lineage: Bacteria > Pseudomonadati > Pseudomonadota > Gammaproteobacteria > Pseudomonadales > Pseudomonadaceae > Pseudomonas > Pseudomonas sp. SWRI77. The sequence continues at coordinate 6,235 of NZ_JABWRV010000022.1, forward strand.
TTCACCGCTGCAGGCATGTTGATGACCCGCTGGTTCCCCGAGGTGCCGATCTGGTACTGGTCGGCGTTGTTCGTGGTCGTGCTGTTCGGCCTCAATGCCTTGGCCACGCGGGCCTTTGGCGAGGCGGAGTACTGGTTCTCGGGGATCAAGGTGGCGACCATCCTCGGCTTCATCGTGATCGGCCTGCTGGTGATCTTTGGCGCCATCCCGCTGAACAGCGGGGCGCCGGCGCCGATGCTGAACAACCTGATGGGTGAGTCGGTGTTCCCCCACGGGCTGTCGGCGGTGTTCGCGGTGATGATGACCGTGGTGTATGCCTTCCAGGGCTGCGAAATCATGGGCGTGGCGGCCGGCGAGACCGAGCACCCGGAAAAGAGCATCCCCCGCGCCGTGCGCAACGTGGTGTTCCGCGTGCTGATCTTCTACGTGCTGGCGATTGCCGTGCTGTCAGCCATCGTGCCCTACGAGCAGGCCGGCTTGATGGAAAGCCCGTTCGTGCAGGTGTTCGACATGGTCGGCATTCCTTATGCGGCCGACCTGATGAACTTCGTCATCCTCACCGCCATCCTGTCGGTGGGCAACTCCGGGCTGTATGCCTCCACACGCATTCTCTGGGCGATGTCGAAGACGGGCATGGCGCCCAGAAGCCTGTCGCCGTTGAGCAAACGCGGTGTGCCGCTGCGTGCCCTGAGCATCACCCTGTGCTTTGCCCTGGTGTCGCTGATGACCAGCTTCATCGCCGCCGACACCTTGTTCATGGTGCTGATGGCGGTGAGTGGCATGTCTGGCACGGTGACCTGGATCGTCATCGCCCTGGCGCAGTACCGGTTCCGCAAGGCGTTTCTGCGTGATGGTGGGCAGCTGCAGGACCTCAAGTACAAGGCGCCGCTGTATCCGCTGGTGCCGCTGCTGTGCATCACCCTGTGCTGCTCGCTGTTCGTGTTCCTGGCCATGGATGAGACCCAGCGGCCGTCGTTGTATTGGGGCTTTGGCTTCATTGCCCTGTGCTATGCGGCGTATTTCGTGGTGAACCGTCGGCGCCAGGGGGCCTTGGCGCCGAGTGTGGGGTAGGGCTTGGGTCTGCCCGGGCCGCTCCTCCAACAGAACACGGTCGTCTGTAGGAGCGGCCTCGCGTCGCGAAAGGGCTGCAAAGCAGCCCCCCGCTATCTCACAGCTCACCGCAAAAACCCGAGTTGTGCAAAGTTGTAACAACCCACTCCACCTTGTTGAACACTCGTTTAGTATCGGCTCGTCAAGCCCTCCACCCCTAACAACAATACCGAGAGGCCCCCCATGACTACCCCGTCATCGTCACTGTTGAGCAAGGTCGAAGCCGGCGTTGCCTGGATCACCCTCAACCGCCCCGAACAGCGCAACGCGCTGGACATCCCCACCCTCAAGCAACTGCATGCCCTGCTGGACACCTGCAACAGCGACCCGGCTGTACGCGTGGTGGTGCTGACCGGCAGCGGGCGCAGCTTCTGCGCTGGTGCCGACCTTGCCGAGTGGGCCGAAGCCGAAGCCCGGGGCGCGCTGGAAAGCTACGGCTGGACCGAGACCGCCCATGCCCTGATGCTGCGCCTGCACACCCTCGACAAACCCACCCTCGCCGCCATCAATGGCACCGCCGTCGGCGGCGGCATGGACCTGAGCCTGTGCTGCGACCTGCGCATCGCCGCCGCCTCGGCCCGTTTCAAGGCCGGTTACACCAGCATGGCCTACAGCCCCGACGCCGGCGCCAGCTGGCACCTGCCGCGGCTGATCGGCAGTGAGCAAGCCAAACGGCTGTTGTTCCTCGATGAACTGTGGGGCGCCGACCGCGCGTTGGCGGCGGGGCTGGTGAGCGAGGTCTGCGCCGACGAGCAGTTGCCTGCAGTGGCTGCCGAACTGGCCGGCCGCCTGGCCAACGGCCCGACCTTCGCCTACGCGCAGACCAAGCGGCTGATCCGCGAGGGCGCGCAACGCACCCTGGCCGAGCAGCTCGAGGCCGAGCGCCAGGCCGGCTTGCTGTGCGGGCGTAGCCAGGACGGCGCCGAGGCGCTCAAGGCCTCGGTGCAACGCCGCCCGCCACACTTCGTTGGCCAATAACCCGTTCCCCTTCCAGGACCTTCGCAGATGAATTTCCAACTGACCCAAGAACAAGAAATGTTGGTGGAAGCGGTACGCAGCTTCGTGGCCAAGGAACTGCTGCCCCATGAAGAGGCGGTGGACCGCGCCGACGCCGTGTCGCCGGAGCTTGCCGCGCAGATCCGCGGCAAGGCCATCGCCGCCGGGTTCTACGCCTTCAACATGCCCGAGGAAGTCGGCGGCGGTGGCCTCGACTACCTGTCACAGGCACTGATCGAGCGCGAGTTGTCCAAGGTTTCCTGGGCACTGCACGTGTTCGTTGCGCGCCCCTCGAAAATTCTCATGGCCTGCAAGGACCAACAGATCACCGATTACCTGCTGCCGTGCGTGCAGGGTGAAAAGACCGATTGCTTCGCCCTGACCGAACCCGGCGCCGGCTCTGACGCCAACGCCATCAAGACCCGCGCCGTACGCCAGGGCGACGACTACGTGATCAACGGCAGCAAGCACTTCATCAGCCACGCCGGCCATGCCGACTTCGCCATCGTCTTCGCGGTCACCGACACCTACGAGCACAACGGGCGCAAACGCAATGCGGTCACCGCCTTGCTGGTCGACCGGGATACCCCCGGCATGACCATCCGCCGCGGGCCCAAGTGCGTAAGCAACCGGGGTTATCACACGTACGAGCTGTTTTTCGACGACTGCCGGGTACCGGCCAGCAAGGTGCTGGGCGAAGTCGGCAAGGGCTGGGAAGTGGCCAACGCGTGGCTTACCGCCGGCCGCGTGATGGTCGCTGCCAACTGCGTCGGCCAAGCCCAGCGCGCACTCGACGCCTCCCTGCAGTGGGCTGCCGACCGCAAGCAGTTTGGCCAACCCATCGGCAGCTATCAGGGCGTGTCGTTCAAGCTGGCCGACATGGCCACGCAGATCCGCGCCGCCGAACTGCTCACCCTGCACACCGCCTGGAAGATGGACCAAGGCAGCATGACCGATGGCGAAGCGGGCATGGCCAAACTGTTCGCCAGCGAAGTGCTGGGCAAGGTCGCCGACGAAGCCGTGCAGATTTTTGGCGGCATGGGCCTGATGGACGAAGGGCCGGTCGAACGCATCTGGCGCAACGCCCGCATCGAGCGGATCTGGGAGGGTACCTCGGAAATCCAGCGGCACATCATTGCCCGCGAACTGCTGCGCCCGTTGCTGCGTTGATCGCCCTGGAGAATTAGCATGTCGCATTCGATTCGTGACAACCTCAAGCGCCTGCTGGCGCCACGGCACCTGGCCTTCGTGGGCGGGCGCAGCATGGCCCGGGCCCTCAAGCGCTGTGCCGAAGGTGGCTTTGCCGGCCCGCTGTGGCTGGTCAACCCGCAGCACGCCAGCCTCGAGGGCATCCCCTGTTTGGCGCAGGTGGCGGACTTGCCCTGCGCGCCTGACGCGGTGTTCATCGCCACCAACCGTGAGCTGACCCTGCACTGCGTCGAGGCGCTGGCCGCCCTCGGTGCCGGGGGTGCCATCTGCTATGCCTCGGGCTTTGCCGAGAGCGGCGAGCAAGGTCGCCTGCTGCAGCAGCGCTTGCTGGCGGCGGCCGGCAACATGGCCTTGCTCGGCCCCAACTGCTATGGCCTGCTCGACTACCTGCACGGTGCCGCCCTGTGGCCGGTGGCCCATGGTGGCAAGCAGGTAGAGAAGGGCGTGGCGATCCTCACCCAAAGCGGCAACTTCGCCTACAACCTGTCCATGAGCGACCGTTCGTTGCCGGTGGCTTACATGGCGTCGGTCGGCAACCAGGCGCAGTTGGGCGTGGCCGAGCTGATGGACGTGCTGCTCGACGACCCACGGGTGACCGCCATCGGCTTGCACCTCGAGGGCCTGAAAAACGTGCCCGGCTTTGCCCGCGCCGCGTACAAGGCGCTGCAGCAGGGCACGCCGATCATTGCCCTGAAGACCGGCGTGTCGCAGATCGGTGCGGAACTGGCGCTCAGCCACACCAGCTCGCTGTCTGGCTCCGATGCCCTGTATGACAGCCTGTTCCAGCGCCTGGGCGTGATTCGCGTGAGTGGCCCGGTGAGCTTCGTCGAGACGCTCAAGGCCGCCGCTTGTGGCCGCCTGCCTGGCGATGGCCGGCTGCTCGCGCTGGCCTGTTCGGGCGGTGACGCCGGTTTGATCGCCGACTACGCCGAGCGCAACCAGCTGAGCCTGCCCAGCCTGGAGCCGGGGCAGGTCGACGCGCTGGCCCACGTGCTGCCGGCCTACGCCAACCTGGTCAACCCGCTGGATTTCACCACCGCGATCTGGGGCGATGAAGCGGCCCTGCAACGCATGCTCGACAGCACCCTGTGCGGCGCGGCGGATGCGGCCATGCTGGTGCTCGACTACCCGGCGCAGTTCACCGGCGAGCGCAAGGAATGCGACCTGTTGCTGGCGCTGTACTGCGATGCGCTGGAGCGCCACGGCAAGATCGGCTTCGTCACCTCGGCGTTTCCCGAGCTGTTGCCGGCAACCGCCCGTGAACGCCTGCATGCGCGCGGCATCGCCGCGCTGCAAGGGGTTGAAGATGGCTTGGCGGCGTGGGGGCGGATTGTGGCGTATCAACGCAGCCGCCAGCGCCTGCTGGAGCAGGGCGAGGCGGCGCAGGTACCGCTGAGCCCACAGCCCCTCGAAGGCGCTGGCCGACTGCTGGATGAATGGCAGTCCAAACAAGCCCTGAGCGCCTTTGGTCTGCCGGTGCCGGCCGGGGTGCTGAGTACCCCTGAACGCGCGCTGGACGATGCTGCCGGGGTGGGCTACCCACTGGTGCTCAAGGCTGTCAGTGCGCAGTTGCCGCACAAGACCGAAGCCGGTGCGGTGGCGCTGAACCTGCGTGATGCAGCGGCGCTACAGGCCGCCCTGGTGCAGATGCGCGAGCGCATCGGCGCCTATGCGCCAGGCGTGCCGTTCGACCAGATACTGCTCGAACCCATGGCGCCGCCGCCGTTGGCCGAGCTGATCGTCGGTATCAAGCGTGAAAACGATTTCGCCCTGGCCTTGGTAATTGGCGCTGGCGGCGTGCTGGTGGAGTTGCTCAAGGACAGCGTCAGCCTGATGCTGCCGACCACCGACAGCGCCATCCGTGCCGCGCTGCTGGGCCTGCGCAGCGCCAGCCTGTTGCAAGGTTTCCGTGGCCGCCCGGCGGCCGACCTGGAGGCACTGGTGGCGGCGATCCGCGCCGTGGCCGACTACGCCTGTGAAAACGCCGGGCACTTGCTGGAACTGGATGTGAACCCATTGATGGTTGGTGCCCACGGCACCACCGCGGTCGATGCGCTGATCCGCCTCGGCCAGCCGCAAGGAGATCAACATGCATGAGCGCCCGATAACTGCCGGCCAGGCGCTGGTACGGCTGCTGGCCAACTACGGGGTGGATACCGTGTTTGGTATCCCTGGGGTGCATACCCTGGAGCTGTACCGCGGCTTGCCCGGCAGTGGCATCCGCCATGTGCTGACCCGGCATGAGCAGGGCGCCGGCTTCATGGCAGATGGTTATGCCCGGGTCAGTGGCAGGCCGGGGGTGTGCTTTGTCATCACCGGCCCAGGCGTGACCAATGCCGCCACCGCCATTGGCCAGGCCTATGCCGACTCGATCCCGCTGCTGGTGATTTCCAGCGTCAACCACACGGCCAGCCTGGGCAAAGGCTGGGGCTGCCTGCATGAAACCCAGGACCAGCGCGCCATGACTGCGCCGATCACGGCGTTTTCCGCCGTGGCGCTGGGCGCCGAAGACCTGCCCGAGCTGATTGCCCGTGCCTGGGCGGTATTCGATAGCGAACGCCCGCGCCCGGTGCACATCTCGGTGCCGCTGGACGTGCTGGCCGCGCCCGTTGCCCGCGACTGGAGCGACGAGGTGGTGCGTCGGCCAGGGCGGGGCCAGCCCGACCAGGCCACGCTGGGCCAGGCGGCGCTGAAGCTGGCCGCAGCCAAACGGCCAATGATCATCGCCGGCGGCGGTGCATTGCACGCTGCGGAACAACTTCAGCAACTGAGCACGCGCCTGGCAGCGCCGCTGTTCACCAGCGTCGCCGGCAAGGGCCTGCTGCCTCCCGAGGCGCCGCTCAATGCCGGGTCGAGCCTGTGCGTGGCGCCAGGCTGGCAACTGATCAGCGAAGCCGATGTGGTGCTGGCGGTGGGCACCGAAATGGCCGACACCGACTTCTGGCGTGAGCGCCTGCCGGTCAATGGCGAGTTGCTGCGGGTGGATATCGACCCGCGCAAGTTCAACGACTTCTACCCCTGCGCCGTGGCCCTGCACGGTGATGCGCGGCAGACCCTCGACGGCTTGCTGGCGTCCTTGCCCGAGGGCGATCGCGACCCTCGTCAGGCTATCGCAACGGTGGCCGCCCTGCGCCAGGCCATCCGTGACGGGCATGCACCGTTGCAGGCCATTCACCAGGCCATCCTCGATCGCATCGAAGCGGTGCTGCCGGATGACGCCTTCATCAGTAGCGACATGACCCAACTGGCCTACACCGGCAACTACGCCTTTGCCAGCCGGGCGCCGCGCAGCTGGCTGCACCCCACCGGTTACGGCACCCTCGGCTACGGCCTGCCGGCAGGTATCGGCGGCATGTTCGCCACTGACCACCGCCCCGGCCTGGTGCTGGTCGGCGACGGCGGTTTCCTCTATACCGCCCAGGAGCTGGCCACCGCCGTCGAGGAACTGGACCGGCCGCTGGTGGTGGTGCTGTGGAACAACGATGCCCTCGGGCAGATCCGTGACGACATGCTTGGCCTGGACATCGAGCCGGTTGGCGTGCTGCCGCGCAACCCCGACTTCATCGGCCTGGCCCGCGCTTTTGGCTGCGCAGTGCGCCAGCCGCGCGACCTGGATGCCTTGCAGGCAGACCTGGCCTGCGGCTTCGCCACGCCAGGCGTGACCTTTATCGAACTCAAACATACCTGCGTCTGCTGACAGCGGCGCATTACCCATGACAAGAGAAACCCCCATGCCATTTCGCCGCACGCTTCTGGCTGCTTCCCTGGCCCTGCTGATCACCGGCCAGGCCCCGCTGTATGCCGCACCACCGCTGTCGATGGACAACGGCAGCAACGCCCTGACCGTGCAAAGCAGCAATGCCTGGGTCGAGGTCAGCGCAAGCGCCCTGCAACACAACATCCGCACCCTGCAAGCGGAGCTGGGTGGCAAGTCCAAGCTGTGCGCCGTGCTCAAGGCCGATGCCTACGGCCACGGCATCGGCCTGGTGATGCCCTCGGTCATCGCCCTTGGCGTGCCCTGCGTGGCGGTGGCCAGCAACGAGGAAGCTCGCGTGGTGAGGGCCAGCGGCTTTACCGGGCAACTGGTGCGGGTGCGCCTGGCCAGCCTGAGCGAGCTGGAAGATGCCTTGCAATACGACATGGAAGAACTGGTCGGCAGCGCCGAATTCGCCCGCCAGGCCGACGCCATCGCCGAGCGCCATGGCAAGACCTTGCGTATTCACCTGGCGCTCAATTCCAGCGGCATGAGCCGCAACGGGGTAGAGATGGCCAGTTGGAGCGGGCGCGGTGAAGCGCTGCAGATCACCGACCAGAAGCACCTGAAGCTGGTGGCGTTGATGACCCACTTCGCTGTGGAAGACAAGGACGATGTACGCAAGGGCCTGGCAGCGTTCAACCAGCAGGCCGACTGGCTGATCAAGCATGCCAAGCTCGACCGCAGCCAGCTGACCCTGCACGCGGCCAACTCCTTCGCCACCCTGGAGGTGCCCGAGGCGCGCCTGGACATGGTCCGCACCGGCGGTGCGCTGTTCGGCGACACCGTGCCGACGCGCACCGAGTACCAGCGCGCCATGCAGTTCAAGTCGCGGGTGGCCGCCGTGCACAGCTACCCGGCCGGCAACACTGTCGGCTATGACCGCACCTTCACCTTGGCGCGTGACGCGCGCCTGGCCAATATCACCGTCGGCTACTCTGACGGCTACCGCCGGGTATTCACCAACAAGGGCCATGTGCTGATCAACGGCCACCGCGTGCCGGTGGTGGGCAAGGTGTCGATGAACACCTTGATGGTCGATGTCACCGACTTCCCCGACGTCAAGAACGGCAACGAGGTGGTGCTGTTCGGCAAGCAGGCCGGGGGTGAGATCACCCAGGGCGAAATGGAAGATATCAACGGTGCATTGCTGGCTGACCTGTACACCGTGTGGGGCAGCTCAAACCCGAAGATTCTCGTCGACTGACCCCGTACTGAAAGGAGACTGCCATGCAATACGCCAAGCTGACTCAACGTATCGCCGGCGACGGCGCCGCCGCCTGGGACATCCACTACCGCGCCCTGGCGCTGCAGGCCGAGGGCAAGGACATCCTGCTGCTGTCGGTGGGGGACCCGGACTTCGACACCCCGGCCCCCATCGTCGAGGCTGCCATCGACAGCCTGCGAGCAGGCCATACCCATTACGCCGATGTGCGCGGCAAGCTCGCCCTGCGCCAGGCCATCGCCGATCGCCACCGGCAACGCAGCGGCCAGGCCGTCAGTGCCGAGCAGGTCACGGTGCTGGCGGGTGCGCAGTGTGCGTTGTTCTGCGTGGCCCAGTGCGTGCTCGACCCCGGCGACGAGGTGATTGTCGCCGAGCCCATGTACGTCACCTACGAGGCGGTGTTCGGTGCTTGCGGCGCCAAAGTGGTACCGGTGCCGGTCAAGCCGGAGAACGGTTTTCGGGTGTGCCCGCAGGACGTCGCGGCGCGCATCACCCCGCGTACCCGCGCCCTGGCCCTGAACAGCCCGCACAACCCCTCGGGTGCAAGCTTGCCGCGCGCGACCTGGGAGGCACTGGCAGCGCTGTGCATCGCCCACGACCTGTGGCTGATCTCTGACGAGGTGTACAGCGAGCTGCTGTACGACGGCGAGCATGTCAGCCCTGGCAGCCTGCCGGGCATGGCCGAGCGCACCGCGACCCTCAACAGCCTGTCGAAATCCCACGCCATGACGGGCTGGCGGGTGGGCTGGGTAGTGAGCTCGCCTGAGCTGGCCACGCACCTGGAAAACCTGGCCCTGTGCATGCTGTATGGCTCGCCGGACTTTATCCAGGACGCCGCCGTGGTGGCCTTGACCCAGCCGATGCCAGCACTGGAGGCCATGCGCGACGCCTATCGCCAGCGGCGCGACCTGGTGTGCGAACACTTGGCGGGTTGCCCGGGCGTCAAGGCCCTGAAACCCGATGGCGGCATGTTCGTGATGGTCGATATTCGCGCAACCGGCCTCAGCGCGCAGGCCTTTGCCGACCGCCTGCTGGACCGCGAAGGTGTGTCGGTGCTGGCCGGCGAGGCCTTTGGCCCCAGCGCCGCCGGTCACATTCGCCTGGGGCTGGTGGTGGGCCCCGAGGCGCTAGTCGATGCCTGCCGGCGCATTGCCCGTTGTGCCCAGGCACTGATGCAACAGCAGGCCCCTGCGTGAGTAGGCGCGGCTGTATCGAGTGTTGCGCCGTCGCTGACGCACCCCGTTTTGTGTGAGGAGAAACGTTGTGAATGTACTGATCGTCCACGCTCACCCCGAGCCACAATCCTTCACCGCAGCCCTGCGTGACCAGGCCGTGGCCACCTTTCGCGACCAGGGCCACCCGGTGCAGGTCAGCGACCTGTACGCCATGGGCTGGAACCCAGTAGCCAGTGCTGATGATTTTGCCGAGCGCGAGAACCCCGAGTACCTGGTCTATGCCCTGGAGCAGCGCCTAGGGGTCAAGAGCGGCGCTATCGCTGCGGATATCCAGCTAGAGCTGGACAAGCTGTTATGGGCGGACCTGCTGGTGCTGAACTTCCCGATCTTCTGGTTCTCGGCGCCGGCCATGCTCAAGGGCTGGATCGACCGGGTGCTGGTGTCGGGCGTGTGCTATGGCGGCAAGCGCTTCTACGATCAGGGCGGGCTGGCTGGCAAGAAGGCGCTGGTGACGGTGACCCTGGGCGGGCGTGAGCACATGTTTGGCGAAGGGGCGATTCACGGGCCGCTCGAGGACATGTTGCGGCCGATTCTGCGGGGGACGCTGGCCTATGTCGGGTTCGAGGTGCTGCCACCGTTCGTGGCCTGGCACGTGCCGTACATCAGCGCCGAGGCCCGCCAGGGGTTTTTGCAGCAATACCAGAAGCGTCTGGAGCAGTTGGCAGACGACCAGCCGCTGGTATTCCCGCGCTTGGCGCAGTTCGATGAGGCGTTGTATCCGCTGAGGTAACGCGGTTGTGTATGTGTGTGTAGGAGCGGCCTTGCGTCGCGAAAGGGCTGCGTAGCGGCCCCTCGATTTCAGCGTCACCGCACATATCCGGGGGCCGCTGCGCAGCCCTTTCGCGACGCAAGGCCGCTCCTACAAACGGCCACCCACACATTCGGGGTATGTTGCCCTCAAGCAAATCCCCCGATAGTGAACCCATCGGCTCGATCCGGAGCAGTCACACGATGGAGTTGCTATGCGCAAGGCACTGAAGGTGATTGGCGGTCTGCTGCTGGCGTCGGCCGCCACGCAGGCACTGGCGGTGGAGGAGGGCAGCGCGAACACGCTAAGGCTGTACAACTGGACCGACTACATCGGCGAGACCACCCTGGCCGACTTCGAGAAGGCCACCGGCATCAAGGTCGTCTACGACACCTTCGATGGCTACGAGACCGTCCAGACCAAACTGCTGACCGGCCGCTCCGGCTATGACCTGGTGATGCTCAACGCTTCCCTGGTCCCCCCCTTGATCCAGGCTGGCGTGTTCCAGGCGTTGGACAAGCAGCAACTGCCCAGCTGGCACAACCTGGATGAGCAGGTGGTCAGCAACCTGCAAGGGTACGACCCGGGGCTGAAATACTCGGCACCCTACACCTGGGGCAGTTCAGGCATCACCTACAACGTCGACAAGATCACCGCGCGCATGCCCGATGCACCGATCGGCTCGCTGGCCATGCTGTTCGACCCCAAGATCGTCTCGCGCTTCGCCGACTGCGGCGTCACCTTGATGGACGCGCCGACCGAGGTGATCCCGCTGGCCCTGCAGTACCTGGGCAAGGACCCACGCAGCGCAGCGCCGGCCGACCTCAAGGCTGCCGAGCAACTGCTGATGGGCATTCGCCCGTACATCCGCAAGTTCGATTCGGTCAACTACCTCACCAGCCTGCCCAATGGCGATGTCTGCCTGGCACTGACCTGGTCAGGTGACTACGCCACCGCCCAGGCCCGTGCGGTAGAGGCGAAGAAGGCCATCAAGCTGTCGTTCTTCATCCCCCAGGAAGGCTCGCTGATCTGGTTCGACAACCTGTACATCCCCAAGGACGCGCCGCACGCGGCCAACGCGCACCGCTTCATCGAGTTTTTGCTGCAGCCGCAAACCATGGCCAAGGTCACCGACTACATCCACTACGCCAACAGCAATGCCGCTGCCACGGCGTTGGTACAGGCCGACATCCGCCAGGACCCGGCGATCTACCCCGATGCCAAGACCCGCGAACGCCTGTTCGCGCAGAAGACCCAGAGCCCCAAGGACATGCGCGCCATCACCCGGGTCTGGAGCACGGTCAAGACCGGTTTCTGAACACTGCCAACCGATTCCCGCCAAGGAGCTGCCCATGGCCACCCCAAGCAAAGCATTCGCCATCGCCCACGACCCACTGGTGGACGCCGACAAGGCCCACTACATGCACGGCTACCATGTGTTCGACGAGCACCGCGAACAGGGCGCGCTGAATATCGTCGAAGGTGAAGGCGCCTACATTCGCGATACCCACGGCAACCGTTTCCTCGATGCGGTCGGCGGCATGTGGTGCACCAATATCGGCCTGGGCCGCGAAGAGATGGCCCTGGCCATCGCCGACCAGGTACGCAAGCTGGCCTACTCCAATCCGTTTTCCGACATGGCCAACGACGTCGCCATCGCGCTGTGCCAGAAGCTTGCGCAACTGGCGCCGGGCGACCTCGATCACGTGTTCCTCACCACCGGTGGCTCCACTGCCGTCGACACTGCCTACCGGCTGATCCAGTACTACCAGAACTGCCGTGGCAAGCCGCACAAAAAGCACGTGATCGCCCGTTACAACGCCTATCACGGCTCCACCACGCTGACCATGGCGATCGGCAACAAGGCGGCCGACCGCGTGCCCGAGTTCGACTACGCCCATGAACTGATCCACCACGTTTCCAACCCCAACGTGTACCGTGCGCCGGACGACATGGACGAGGCCGAGTTCCTCGACTTCCTGGTGGCCGAGTTCGAAGACAAGATCCTTTCCCTGGGCGCCGACAACGTAGCCGCGTTCTTTGCCGAGCCGATCATGGGTTCGGGCGGGGTGATCATCCCGCCCAAGGGCTACTTCGAGCGCATGTGGCAGGTGTGTCAGACCTACGACATTCTGTTCGTCGCCGACGAAGTGGTGACCTCGTTTGGTCGCCTGGGCACCTTCTTCGCCAGCGAGGAGCTGTTCGGGGTAACCCCGGATATCATCACCACCGCCAAAGGCCTGACCTCGGCCTACCTGCCGCTGGGTGCGTGCATCTTCTCGGAGCGGATCTGGCAGGTGATCGCCGAGCCAGGCAAGGGCCGCTGCTTCACCCACGGCTTCACCTACAGCGGGCACCCGGTGTGCTGCACAGCGGCCCTGAAGAACATCGAGATCATCGAGCGCGAGCAGTTGCTGGCGCACGTCAAGGATGTTGGCAGCTACCTGGAACAACGGCTGCACACCCTGCGCGACCTGCCCTTGGTCGGGGATGTGCGCTGCATGAAGTTGATGGCCTGTGTCGAGTTCGTTGCCGATAAAACCAGCAAGGCGTTGTTCCCCGACGCGGTCAACATCGGAGAGCGTATCCATAGCAAAGCCCAGGCCAGGGGGTTGCTGGTTCGGCCGATCATGCACCTGAACGTGATGTCGCCGCCGTTGATCATCACGCACGCGCAAGTGGATGAAATCGTCGAAACCTTGCGCCAGTGCATCATCGAAACGGCGCGTGAGCTCACCGCGCAAGGGCTGTACCAAGGCCGATGAGCCTGGCGCAAAGGGCTGTGCGTGGGCGTACCTGGCAGGCTAGACTGCCGGGCATGACCCAAGCCTCTCCCGACACACCGCTCACCCTTTCGCTGGGGGCACTGCAGCAGTGGCATGCGGCGCTGCAGCGTGCCCTGAGCCACAGCGAAACGGCCGAAGCCCTGCACTACGTCGCTGCCGCGATTGGCGAACTGGTGCAGGTGGAGTCGATGATGATCAGCCTCGAATGCCAGGGGCAGGCACCGCGGCTGCTGTATCAGCAGGGCATCCCCGAAGTGCACCGTGCTGCGGTGCTGGAGCGCTATTTCGCCGCCGGCTATCTGCTCGACCCCTTTTGCCTGGCCGTGCAGAGAGGCCTGGCCGAGGGGTTCTATCACCTCGAAGAAATCGCCCCGGACCACTTCTTCGACAGCGACTACTACAAGGCCTATTACCTGGGCACCGGCTGCAGCGAAGACAGCTACTACATCGTCGACCTCAGCCAGGGGCGCAAGTTGTCCTTCAGCCTGTTCCAGGGGTGCAGTGGCACGCGCTTGAGCAGCGGGCAGATCGACTTGCTGCGGGCGGTCGAGCCGATGGTGCGCGAAGTGCTGGGGCGTTATGCCCGTTACAACCTTGAAGCCGCCACGGCTTCGGCCGAACGCGGCAGCGTTCAGGCGGCGTTCGAGAGTTTTGGTTGCCAGGTGCTTACCGATCGGGAGCGAGAGGTGGCGCACATGATCTTGCGGGGGCATTCGGTGAAGTCCACGGCGGTGCAGCTGGGGATCTCACCGGAGACGGTGCGGATGCACCGCAAGAACCTGTATCTGAAGCTTGAGATCAATTCACAGTCGGAGTTGTTTGCGCGCTTTATCGACTGGTTACGGCAGGGGGCGGTTGCGAGCTGATAAGTGTATTACGTGAGGTTTGTGGCGCCTATGAGATCGAGCGCCGCCCGCGCGGCGCTCGATGTCATAGGCGCCACAAACCTCACGTCAAACACCTGGCAGCCCTCACAAACCCATCAGCTTCGCCTCCAGCGCCGCAATGTGCGCCTGCAACCGCTCATGCTCCTGCCGCTCGGCGGTGATGTCTTCAAACACGCTGATAAGGTGCTCCGGCTCACCGTTGTCGCGGCGCTGCAGCGAGGTGCGGGCGCGCACCCAGATGTATTCGCCGCTCTTGTGGCGCACGCGTTTTTCCACCTCGTAGCGCTCGGTTTCACCCGCCAGCATGCGCGCCAGCAATTGCAGGTTCAGCGCCAGGTCGTCGGCATGGGTGATGTGCTGGAAGGTCATGGCGTACAGCTCTTCGGCGCGGTAGCCGAGCATCTCGCAGAGGCTGTTGTTGACCCGCTGCCAGGTGCCGTCCGGGTCGATGTAGGCGAGGGCGCCCCAGGCCAGCTCGAAGATCGCGCGAAAGCGTTCTTCGCTGTTGCGCAACGCCTGCTGGGCAACCTGGCGCTCGGTGTTGTCCATGCTGATGCCGACCATCTTCACCGAGCGCCCGGCGCTGTCGCGTACCACCGTGGCGCGGGAGGAAATCCAGCGCACTTCACCCTCAGGCCGGGTGATACGGAAATCACACTCGCAGCCACTGCCCTCGGCGACGGCCTGGGCGTACATCGCCTGCATGTGCGCCACGTCTTCATCTGGCAGATGGCGCCAGAAGTCTTCGTTGCGGTGCACTGGCCAGCCATACACCTGTTCGACGTTTGGCGAATAGGTGACCTCGTCGCTGATCAGGTTCCATTCCCAGGTCACGATACGCGCACCTTCCTGGGCCAGTTTCATGCGCGTTTCGCTTTCCATGATTTCGGCGGTGTAGCGCCTGCGCAGGTCGGTCATCGGCAACTCGACCACCTGTGGCTGCTGGATGTTCTGCAAGGCTTCGTCGCCATAGCGCAGCCAGATCCAGTTGACCTTGAGAAAGTCGGCCAATTTACGCAGGTTGTCGTAGTCGATCTCCCCGCCGCGGGTCCATTTGTGCACCGCTGTGCGGGAAATACCCAGGGCCGTGCCCACGGCTTGCAGGGTCAGCTTGTGATGCTCGAGCAGTTCCTTGAGGCGAAAGGCAAAGCTGTTTTCCAACATCGGCAGGGTGTCCTGATCGGGGCCAAGAGCCTGCCAGTATACTCAAGCTGTCAACTTTTGGTTGACGGTGAAACCCGTGGGGCCGCCCTGCGGCCCCGATCGCGCGTTACAGGTCCAGCACCAGGCGTGCCGAGCGTGCCCGCGACACACACAGCATGATGCTCTGTTGGGCGGCCTTTTCGTCATCGCTCAGGTACTGGTCGAAGTGCTCGGCTTCGCCTTCCAGGATGGCGGTTTCGCAGGTGCCGCAGACGCCTTCGCGGCACAGGCATTCGACCTTGGCGGCCTTGGACTTCTCGATGGCCTGAAGAATGGTCATGCCTTCTTCCACCTGCAACTCGATGCCCGACTGCGCCAGCACCACGGTGAATGCCGAACCGGTCACCGGGGCTGCGGCAAACTGCTCCCAATGCACGCGTTGCTCGGCAATGCCGGCCTTGGCGGCGCAGGCGATGACTGCATCGATCAGTGGTTTGGGGCCGCACACGTACAGGTGCGCGGACGCATCCAGGCCCGCGCACAAGGCCGCCAGGTCAAGCTTGCGATCGAGACTATCGATGTAGAAGTGGGTGTTGTCGGCATGCGGGCCGTTGGCCAGCTGGGCCTGGAACGCGCCATGTTCCGGGGCGCGGAAGGCGTAGTGCAGTTCGTAGTCGGCGGCGCCGCCTTCGAGCTCGTGCAGTTGTGCCAGGAAGGGGGTAATGCCGATGCCGCCGGCAATCAGCACATGGCGGCCGGCCGCTGGGTCCAGGGCGAACAGGTTGTTGGGCGAGGAGATGGTCAGGCGGGTGCCGACCTGCACCTGCTGGTGCATGAACGCCGAGCCGCCCTTGGATTGTTCTTCCAGGCGCACGCCAATCTGGTAGCTGCGGGTATCGCGCGGGTCGCTCATCAACGAGTAGGCGTTGCTGAACTGGCTGCCGTCGGCACCCTGCATCTGCACGATGACATGGCTGCCACCGGTGAAGGCCGGCATCGCCGCGCCATCTTCGCGGGCCAGGGTAAAGCGCTTGATCAGCGGCGTGGCCTGTTCCACTTCGGTCACGCACACGCTGAACATTTCATATTTGTTGGCCATGGTTCACCTCGACTGCCAGGGTGCGCGGCAGGCCGTGCCGCGCACCAGTACGTGCAAATGACTCAAGCGGTAGCGATCAATCGTCGAGGTGGGCCACGGCGATCAGGTTGTGGAAGTGGGCAATGCCGTGCTCGCTCATGCCGCTGCGCTCGCGGTCGGCCATGATCCGGCCCTGGCCACGGTAGCCGCGGGATTTCAGGCCCTTCTGCACGCTTTCGACCAGGCGCAGGTCTTCTGGGCGGAACACTTCGCGGTACCAGTCGATCAGCTTCTGCTGTTCCTCGGTGATGTCCGTGTTGAGGAAGTAGATGTCGTAGTGCTGCAGGGTCGTTTCCGCATCCACCGGGAACTCGTAGATCACGGTCATGAAGTTGGCCCCTGGCGGCACGTTGAACATGGTGCACGGCCAGGCCCAGAAGCCGGCGAAGGACGGGTCTTTCACGCTTTCATCGAAGGTGAACGACTGCTCCGACGGTTTTGCCAGGCCGTACTGCAGGGTCCAGTTGCCATGCATGCTGTGGCTGTACTGGCCGACGTCTACCGAATCGGAGAAGCCGGGGTGGGCAGGGGCGCAGTGGTAGCACTCAAGGTAGTTGTCGACGATCGACTTCCAGTTGGCCGGGGTGTCGCTGACGAAACGTGCGGCCAGGTGCAGGTCGTCGATCACGCCACAGGCTTCACGCATGCGCGCTTGCAGGCCCGGCAGCTGGTCTTCGACCGAGCCTGCGTCCATGTCCATGTTGATGAAGATGAAGCCTGCGTATTCTTCGACGCGCAGCTGCACCAGGGTGGAGTTCTCTTTGTCGAAGTTCACCACGTTGTCGCAGTTACGGGCGTGGGCGAGCTCGCCGTCGAGCTTGAAGGTCCAGGCGTGGTACGGGCAGGTGATGACGTTCTTGGCCTTGCCGCTGCCGCTGAGCAGCTGGTGGCCGCGGTGCGGGCAGACGTTGTAGAACGCGCGCAGCACGCTGTCACGACCGCGCACCACGATGATGCTCTCGCCAATCACTTCGCGGGTGATGTAGGCATTGTTCTGCGCCACTTCGCTGCGGTGGCCGACACAGATCCAGCTGCGCGCGAAGATGGCTTCCTTCTCGTGCTCGAAAACCGAGGCCTGGGTGTAGAAGCTGGCAGGGATAGTGAACGCCTCTTCGGCGTTCGCACAGAAATCGGCGGGCAGGCGTTTGAAGTCATTCATGACGGGATCTCACAAGCTCGGTTTATAGTTATTGGTTAACACGTATCTATTGGTTAACAAGCCGGGCAAAAAAATTTGCCGTCGTGGGGCGAGGCCGCCCCACACAGGCCAGTTCAGTTCACTTGTTTCAATGCACGGCGGCGGCACTGCGCGGGGCATGCTCGGCAGGTGTTTCACCGGCCAGGCGCGCTGCCTCTTCCTCGATGCGGTAGGCCGAGACCTGGCCGTAGTCTTCGAACATCCACTTGAAGAAGCCGTATATCTTCACCAGCAGAATCACCATGAACGGGATCGCCGTCAGTACCACCGCGGTTTTCATGGTCGACAGCGATGCCTTGGCGAACAGCATGGCCAGTGGCACCAGGGTCAGCACCACGCACCAGAACAGGCGATGGGTCGGTGTCGGGTCATCGCCTTCGCGCAGGTTGCGGGTGCTGGTGGCCGCTACCGCATACGCGGCGGCGTCCATGTGCGAGGCGCAGAAGATCGCCATGATGAACAGGTACACACCCAGGAACACCTGGCCCCATGGCAAGGCCAGCAACAGGTGCGTCACGGCCGATTCGCCGCCTTGTTCACTGAGCATTTTCGGCACGTCGATGGCACCGGTGATGAACTGGTGCATGCTGTAGCTTTCCAGCGCGCCGAAGAAGAACCAGCAACCGAAGCTGCCGCCCATCAGCAGGGCCATGACCACTTCCTTGATCTGCCGGCCGCGCGACACGCGGGTCACGAACATCGCCACGCCCGGTGCGTACGACACCCACCAGAGCCAGTAGAACACCGTCCAGTTGCGGGTGAAGGCACCGTCGCCGGCCGGGTCGGTGAACAGGCTCATGTGCACGTAGTTCTGGATCATCAGGCCAATCGAGTTGGCCGTATTGTTGATGGTGAACTGCGTCGGGCCAACCAGCAGGATGACGGCGGCAAATACCAGCGCGCCGATGCACACCATCTTGCTCAGGCGCTGCAGGCCGCCATCGATACCGATGTAGGAGCTGAGCGAGAACATCACCGCGACGGCACCGATCACCAGCAATTGCACGGTGAAGGTGTCGGGGGTGCCGGTGAGGTCATGCAGGCCGCGGGTCAAGGTCGAGGCGGTAAGTGCCAGCGATACCGTCAGGGCGCCCATCATGGTCAGCAGGAAGATCAGGTCGACGCTGCGGCCAACGGGGCCGGTGGCCTTGAAACCGGTCACCGCTTCGATGATCGAGGCCAGGTTCAGGCCGCTCTTCTTGCGCACGTGGAAGTGATAAGCCATGGCCAGCGAGGCCAGGGCATAGATCGACCAGGCGCTGACGCCCCAGTGGAAGAACGAATAGCCAATGCTGTACTCGAGCGCCTTGGGGGTGGCTGCGGCGATGTTGAGGCCGGGAGTCTGGTAGTAGTAGGCCCATTCCATCACGCCCCAGTACAGGGTCGAGGAACCCATGCCGGCGCAGATGAACATGAACACCCAGGTCGCGGTGGCGTACTCGGGTTTGCCACTGCCCAGGCGGATATTGCCGTACTTGCTGAAGGCCAGGTACAGCACGGCCAGGGTGCTACCGAACACCAGCACCTGGACACTGGTGCCAAAGGTACGGGTGGACAGTTCGAACAGCTGGTTGGCCGCGTGTTCGGCTTCGGCGGGGAACATTGCAAGGCCCAGCACCGTGAGCAGCACGGCGATCAGGCTCATGGTAATCAGGAACACATCAATCTTTTTATTCTTGTGCGACATCATCGTCTCCTGGACGTTGGCGTACTTGTTATACCCGGCAGGCATCCGGGGTGTTGCAGTACCACTCCTTCCTTGGCTGTTAACTAAAGGTTAACGTACATCTAATGGTTAACAGATTTTGCATTTAATCCGCGCCGCTCGCAAGAGGGGGAGGGCCGATTGTCAGACACGTGTGCTAATCGGCCCGGCCGGGTCAGGCTTCGATCAAGGCCGTGATGGCCCGGCCGACGTCCTGGGTGGACTTCTGCCCGCCCATGTCGCGGGTGGTGTCACCGGCGGCAATGACCTGTTCGATGGCCGTGAGGATGTCATCGTGGGCCGCACGGTAGCGCGGGTCGGCGCCGTCGTTGCCGAGGAACTCGAGCATCAGCGCACCGGACCAGATCATCGCGATCGGATTGGCAATGTTCTTGCCGAAGATGTCCGGTGCCGAGCCGTGTACCGGTTCGAACAGGGACGGGAACTTGCGCTCGGGGTTGAGGTTGGCCGACGGGGCGATGCCGATGGTGCCGGCGCAGGCCGGGCCGAGGTCGGACAGGATGTCGCCGAACAGGTTCGAGGCCACCACCACGTCGAAGCGGTCCGGTTGCAGGACGAAGCGGGCGCAGAGGATATCAATGTGCTGCTTGTCCCAGCTGATTTCCGGATAATTGGCAGCCATGGCCGCCGTGCGCTCGTCCCAGTACGGCATGCTCACGGCCATGCCGTTGGACTTGGTCGCCGAGGTAACGTGCTTGCGCTCGCGGGTTTGCGCGACATCGAATGCGTACTTGAGAATGCGGTCGACACCGCGGCGGGTGAACACCGATTCCTGCAGCACGAACTCGTTCTCGGTGCCTTCGAACATGCGCCCGCCCAGGGACGAGTATTCGCCCTCGGTGTTCTCGCGGATCACCACGAAGTCGATGTCACCGGGCTCGCGGCCTGCCAGCGGGCAGGGTACGCCCGGGAACAGGCGCACCGGGCGAATGTTCACGTACTGGTCGAAGTCACGGCGGAACTTGAGCAGCGAACCCCACAGGGAAATGTGGTCCGGTACCTTGTCTGGCCAGCCGACCGCGCCGAAGTAGAGGGCGTCGAAGCCCTTCAGCTGCTCGAACCAGTCGTCCGGCATCATCTTGCCGTGGGCCAGGTAGTAATCGCAGCTGGCCCACTCGAAGAATTCGAAACTGATGTCCAGGCCATGCTTGCGGGCGGCAGCCTCGACCACGCGGATGCCTTCTGGCAGTACTTCGATGCCGATGCCATCGCCAGGGATTGCTGCAATTCTGAATGTCTTGCTCATGGGGGGCGCACTCGTTGTCTAGGGAACAGGTGCGGGCCATGCTATAAGGCCTTGAATCGGAGATAATCTAGCCATTCATGGATTCTTGGAACACGAAGTGTGAATAATCTGCCTAGCCTCGACGACCTCAACATCTTCCTCCTGGTGGCCAAACGTGCCAGCTTTGCTGCGGTGGCTGACGAGTTGGGCATGTCGGCGGCGTACATCAGCAAACGCATTCGCCTGCTTGAGCAAAACCTCGAGGTGCGCTTGTTGCACCGCACCACCCGGCGGGTGACGGTCAGCGAGGAGGGCGAGCGGGTGTACCAGTGGGCGCTGCAGATTTTCGACGCGGTGCAGCGCATGGGGGATGACATCAGCGCCCAGCACCGCGAACCGGCGGGGCAACTGCGCATTGCCAGCAGTTTGGGCCTGGGTCGGCGGTTTGTGGCGCCGGCCTTGTCGGAGCTGGCCGAGCGCTACCCACGTCTGGATATTCGCCTGGATGTGCATGACCGTCTGGTGGACTTGATCGAAGAGGGGGTCGACCTGGACATCCGCGTGGGCAATACCATTGCGCCCAACCTGATCGCCAAGCGCCTGGCCAGGAACCGCCGGGTACTCTGTGCCGCGCCTGGCTACCTGGCGCGCCACGGCACGCCGAAAGTGCTGGCCGACCTGGGCAGCCATGACTGCCTGGTGATCAAGGAACGTGACCACCCGTTTGGTATCTGGCAGCTGGAGGGCCCTGATGGCGAAGAGAGCGTGCGGGTGACCGGGGGCTTGTCGAGCAACCACGGCGAGGTGGCCCACCAGTGGTGCCTGGATGGGCGCGGGATCTTGCTGCGGTCCTGGTGGGATGTGCACGACAGCTTGCTGGACGGGCGGCTGGTGCAGGTGTTGGCGGACTATCACCAGCCGGCGGATATCTGGGCCGTGTACACCTCGCCACTGGCAAGCTCGGCCAAGGTGCGGGTGGCGGTTGAGTTCTTCCGGCGGTATTTTGCCGAGCGGTATAGCTTGCCGGAGTAGGGGGTGGGGGTGGGGCATGCCTTGGTTCTTGCAGCGCCTGGGAGATCGAGCGCCGCGCGGGCGGCGCTCGATCTCCCAGGCGCTGTAAGAACCAAGGCATGCACCCGCCCCCCCATCGCCCTTACCTGACAGGCACCCGGCTAACCGCCTTGATTTCCCGCAAGGCCAAGCTCGACTGAATCGAAGCAATGCCCGGTTGCCGGCGCAACACTTCCTCGACAAAGCGCCCATAGCTCTCCAGGTCGGTCGCCAGCACCGTCAGCACATAGTCAGCCTCACCCGTCACCTTGTGGCACGACAACACCTGCGGCAGCTTCAAGATCACCTGCTCGAAGTCATCAGGCGCTTCGGCCGAATGGTTGCCAAAGCGCACCTGGGCAAACGCCATGACGTCATACCCCAGTTTCTTGCGGTCCAGGTTGGCCTGGTAGTCCTTGATCAGCCCCAACTCCTCCAGGCGCTTGCGCCGGCGCCAGCAGGGCGTGACGGTCATCGACAAGCGCTCGCCCAGGGCGGCGCTGGACAAGGTGCCGTCCTCCTGCAGCAAGCGCAGCAGCTCGCGGTCTACCTCGTCCAGTTCTTCGTAAGCGAAAGCTTTGCTCATCTTGTGGCTACCGGCTGAATATTTTGCTCAAGCATCCGGTTTGCCTGAGCATAAAGCAAAGCATTTTCACTGCTCTCTCGCGAAAATTGGTTATCCGATAACACCTTGAAAAAGGACATTCGCGTGCTGACAGTCTTTAGCCACAATCATCGCTTGCACCATGGCTCCGAGCTCAAGGACGGGGCGATCACACCCTCATTCGAAAACCCCCAGCGTGCCGACACGGTGCTGGCTCGTGTCCAGGCCACGGGCCTGGGCGATGTCATCGCCGAGCAGGCCTTCGACCGTGCCTGCTACGTCGCGGCGCACAGCGAGCGCTACGTGAGCTTTCTGGAAAATGCCTGGGCAGAATGGACGGCCACCGGCAAGACCCATGATGCGCTACCGCTGGTATGGCCAGTGCGCGACCTGGCCATCGACCGAGAACCGGGCTTCATCGACGGCAAGCTGGGCTTCTACGCCATGGACGCCGGCGCGCCGATTACCGGCGGCACCTGGGAGGCCGTGCGCAGCAGCGCCAACGTGGCCCTGACCGGCATGCAACGGGTCATCGATGGCGCGCACAGCGCCTTCGCCTTGTGTCGCCCACCCGGGCACCATGCGGCCCGTGAGTACATGGGCGGCTACTGCTACCTCAACAATGCCGCCATCGCCGCCGAACGCTGCCTGAGCCAGGGCGCGCAGCGGGTGGCCGTGCTGGACGTGGACTTTCACCACGGCAACGGCACGCAGAACATTTTCTACGACCGCCCCGATGTGTTCTTCGCGTCGATCCACGGTGACCCGCACTTCTGCTACCCGTACTTCTCCGGCTATGCCCACGAACAGGGCTCGGGGGCGGGCGAGGGCTTCACTGCCAACTACCCGCTGAACAAGGGCACCGCCTGGGCGCAGTATCGGCAGGCCTTGCAGGAGGCGCTCAAGCGCGTTGTCGCGCACCAGCCCGACTTTCTCGTCGTATCCCTTGGCGTCGATACCTTCGAGGACGACCCGATCAGCCACTTCAAGCTCACCAGCGAAGACTTCCTGCGCCTGGGCGCCGAGATCGCCCGTGCGGGTATCCCGACGCTGTTCGTGATGGAGGGCGGCTACATGGTCGACGAAATCGGCATCAATGCCGTCAACACCCTGCAAGGTTTCGAAAGCGCCTGTTGATAGCACGTGCAAATAGCACCGGGGCAAGGCCTGTGCGGGCCTTGCCCCAGGCACCCATTCCAACAATAAAAAGAGGTCGCTCATGCAAGACATGTCCGCAAGCCTTGAGCAAAGCAAACCTGCAGATTCGCCCCGTGACGGGCACCTGAAACGCACGCTGGAAAACCGCCACATCCAGTTGATATCCATCGGTGGCGCCATCGGCACCGGCTTGTTCATGGGGTCGGGCAAGGTCATCGCGTTGTCCGGCACCTCCATCCTGCTGGTCTACGCGATCCTGGGGTTCTTCGTGTTCTTCGTCATGCGGGCGATGGGCGAACTGCTGTTATCCGACCTGCGTTTCAAATCCTTCGCCGACATCGTCGCCCATTACCTGGGGCCGCGTGCAGGCTTCGTGCTGAGCTGGTCGTACTGGTTGAGCTGGAGTGTGGCGGTGGTCGGTGACGTGGTGGTCGTGGCCGGGTTCTTCCAGTACTGGTATGCGGACGTGCCCGCCTGGATACCGGCGTTCCTCACCCTGTTCGTGCTGCTGGGCCTGAACATGCTGGCGGTGCGAATCTTCGGCGAAGTGGAGTTCGGGTTCGGGATCATCAAGATCGTCGCCATCGTCCTGCTGATCATCACTGCAGCCGTGATGATCGCCACCGCCTATGTATCACCCAATGGGGTGGTCGCCTCGCTTGCCAATGTGGTGGCCCCAGGCGCGGTGCTGCCCCATGGCATCAGCGGCTTTTTTGCAGGGTTCCAGATTGCCGTGTTTTCCTTCGCCGGCACCGAGCTGATCGGTACCACTGCGGCCGAGGCAAAGAACCCGCACCGCTCGCTGCCCAAGGCCATCAACACCATTCCCCTGCGCATCCTGCTGTTCTACATCCTGGCACTGGTGTGCATCATCAGCGTGGTTTCGTGGGCAGAAGTACCGGCCAACCGCAGCCCCTTCGTCGAGCTGTTCCTGCTGGCCGGCTTCCCGGCTGCCGCCGGCATGCTCAATTTCGTGGTGCTGACCTCGGCGGCGTCCTCAGCCAACAGTGGCGTCTATTCCGGGTGCCGGATGCTCTTCGGCCTCGCCGAGCGGCGTAACGCACCGGCCATCTTCGCCAGGCTTTCGGCACTCAGCGTGCCGGTGTACAGCTTGCTGTTCTCCGGGGTGTGCATGCTGACCGGGTTGGCCTTGCTGTTCATCATCCCCGAGGTGATGACGGTGTTCACGCTGATCTCGACCATCTCGGCGATCCTGGTGATCTTCACCTGGTCGATGATTCTTGCCGCGTACCTCGCCTACCGCAAGCGCAACCCGGCCGCGCACCAGGCGTCGACGTTCAAGCTGCCGGGTGGCGTGCCCATGGCCGTCACGTCGCTGGTTTTCCTCTGCTTCGTGCTGGTGTTGCTGGCCCTGGAGCCGGATACGCGGATGGCGCTGTGCGTGATGCCGTTGTGGTTCGTCTTCCTGCTGCTGGCCTATCGCCGGCGCACGGCTTAGCGCCCCTTGGCCAAGTAGGCGGCATACTCCTCATCCGGCACCATGCTGCCACCGGTGCCCCACACCAGGTGCGTAGCGTTGGCCATGCGTTGCGCCGTCAGCCCCCTGCGCGCCAGGTACTGCGGCGCTTGCAGCACCTGCAACATGCCGGGCATGCCGGCCAGCGCCGAGGGCTCCAGCCGTACCTGCTCCAGGTCATGGGCCAGTACCAACAGTTGGTACAGACGCTCGTCCGTTACCGTGTAGTAGCCATCCAGCAAGCGTTGCATGGCCTTGCCGACGAAACCGGAAGGGCGGCCCACCGCCAGGCCGTCGGCGGCGGTGACGTTGTCGATGCCGAAGTCCTGCACGCTGGTCTGGTCATGCAGGCCAGTGTAAACGCCAAGGAACATGCAGGGCGAATGGATCGGCTCGGCAAAGAGGCAGTGCACATGGTCGCCAAACACCAGCTTCAAGCCAAACGCCACTCCGCCAGGCCCGCCGCCCACGCCGCAGGGCAGGTAGACGAACAGCGGGTGCTCGGCGTCGACCTTGATACCGGCGGCGTTGAATTGGCCCAGCAAGCGTTCGGCTGCCACGGCATAACCGAGGAACAGGTGCGGCGAGTTTTCGTCATCGACGAAGTAGCACGCAGGGTCTGCCGCGGCCTGCTGGCGGCCTTGCTCCACCGCAACACTGTAGTCGGACGGGTACTCGACCACGTTCACGCCGTTGGCGCGCAGCTTGTCCTTTTTCCACTGCCGCGCATCGGAAGACATGTGCACCGTGGCCTGGAAGCCCAGCCGGGCACTCATGATGCCGATCGACAGGCCCAGGTTGCCGGTGGAGCCGACGGCCACTTTGTACTGGCTGAAGAACTGCCGGGCTGGGTCGCTGGCCAGTACCCGGTAATCGCTGTCCAGGGTGATCAGGCCGGCCGCCAGCGCCAGGTCTTCAGCATGCTTGAGCACTTCGTGGATGCCGCCGCGGGCCTTGATCGAGCCAGAGATGGGTAGCTCGCTGTCGGCCTTGAGCCAGAGTGAGCCGCTGGGCGCAAGGCCGGCTGCTTGCTGCAAGGCGTGCTGCAGGGTTGGCAGCGGGCGAATCGGTGATTCGATGATGCCGCCAGAGGCGGCGGTGTCTGGGAACACCGTGGCCAGGTACGGAGCGAAGCGCAGCAGCCGGGCACTGGCTGCGTGCACGTCGGCGGCAGTCAGGCCGACGTCTTCCAAGACCTCAGCGGTTGGCGCGATGCCAGGGTTGAACCAGCAGGTTTCGCGCAGTGCCACCAGGTCCTCGACCAAGGGGTGGGAGGCGTACCAGGCGTCTAGCGTTTTGCCGTGAATCATTCCATTGCTCCTGTGCTGTTGCTGTCGGGGAACTGCATATACCTCCCGGTATATGGACAGCCCGCTGCCTGCCGAATAGCTTAACCGTCGACGGGGCGCACCTTGCATGCGCGATAAAAACAATTACGCCCCCGTGTCTTTCAGTCCTGCCAACCCTATAACGCTTACAAGAATGAGGCGGCAAATGGAAAACATCGGCACCTATGTCATCTACGTCATCATGGTGTGCGCGGTACTGGGCGCCGTGGCATCCATCTACAACCCGGAGGGTGAACTGGGCCAGGAATTCATCGCCGGCCTGCACAGCATTGGCCCGATCTTCATCCCCGTGGCCGGCATCATGGCGGCAATCCCGTACATATCCGCAGGCATCAGCCAGCTCATCGCGCCGCTGTTCCTGGCGTTGGGCGCCGACCCAGGGATTGCCGGGCCGATCTTCATCGCCTCTGACATGGGCGGCTACCAGTTGGCCAAGGCCCTGGCGCAAAGCCCGGAAGGCTGGATCCTCGGCCTGATCACCGGCTTCCAGTCCGGTTCGACGATCATCTTCGTGATCCCGGTGGGGCTGGCCATGCTGCGCAAGGTCGACCACAAGTACATGGCCTTGGGGATCATGGCCGGCTTGTTGACCATTCCCGTCAGCATCATGGTAATCGCCATGACCATGCAACTGCTCGGCCTGGAGGTGCGGCCGGACATCGCCACCACCGGCGCGGCCACCCAGGCGCTGCATTTCACCTGGCCGATGCTGGTGCGCAACCTGATGCCGTTGATTCTGTTCTGTATCGTGCTGGCCGCCGCGCTGCGCTACTTCCCGACGCTGATGGTGTACGTGTTCCTCAAGCTCGGTCAGTTCATGTATATCGGTGTGGTGCTGGTGCTGGTGGCCTCCATCGTCCAGTACTTCACCGGCTTTTTCAGCGCTGTGTTCGGTAGCTGGGGCTTCGCCCCGATCATCGCTGATGCTGACGACCAGTTCCGCGCGCTGGAAATTGCCGGCTACGTTGGCCTGATGCTGTGTGGGGCGTTCCCCATGGTGCACCTGCTCAAGCGCTTTCTGGCACGGCCCATCGAGCGGGTCGCCTCGCGGTTCGGCATGTCCGGGGTCGGCGCCGCCGGAGTGCTGGCCGCCTCGGCCAACATTCTGGCCATGTTCAGGCTGGTGAGCGAGATGCCGCCCAAGGACAAGGTGCTGGTGATCGCCTTCTCGGTGTGCGCCGCCTTCACCTTCGGCGACCACATGGCCTTCTCCGCCAACTTCCAGCCCTCGCTGATTCTGCCGCTGATCATCGGCAAGCTCAGCGGTGGCCTGTTCGCCATGCTGCTCGCCAGTTGGCTGGCCGTACCCAAGGCTGTGGAGATGGGGCGCGAGGACGATGCCGCCAGTGCCTACAAGGTAGCCGCCGAACCGTCCTGACCGAAAAACGTCGCCGACATGATCCGGAGCGCCCTGGGCGCCCCGGATTTTGTGCTTTTTGCGGTGCAGGGCGGTAAGTTGCCCAGGGGCTTGTGTGCACGACAGCAGGGTGAGTGATGACATTGGAAGAAGCGAACAGGCTGGCGGCGGTGATCGATGCGATCGGCACGGACGCTTTGGGGCCGGCCATCGATGCGCTCTTACGGGCAAAACTGGCATTCGAGATGAGCTGTGGTTATCTGTTCAAGTTCAACCAGCATGCGCTGCTGGTGCATAACGGCTACAACGATTCGGTGTCCGAGCGCACGCTGAACGCCTACGTGCGGGGCGGCTACCTGCTCGACCCGTTCTATGTCGCCTGTGTCAACGAGCACCCGGGCGGGCTCTGGCGCATGAGCGAGCTGGCGCCCGACAGTTTCTATGCTTCAGGCTTTTCCATCTCCAAGGACATCCACCCGTGCGTGTCGTCCGACTACGGCACCTCGGTGGAGGAGGTGGGGTTCATCATTGCGCTGCGGCCTCAGGTGGCCGTCGTCTACTCGCTGATGCGCAACCTCAGCAGTGGCAGCTTCAGCGAAGACGACATGCAGGTGCTGGCTGCCATGGCGCCCGTGCTGGCCTCGGTGCTGGGCCAGCATTGTCGGCTGCGCTACGCCGATTACCTGCGCGATGCGCCTGCCGAGGGCGGGGTGCTGGAAGATGCCTTTGTCGAGATTTTGCAGGGGCAGTTGACCGAGACCCAGCGCTACATCGCCAAGTTGCTGTTGCAGGGGCACAGCAATGCGTCGATTGCCAGGCAACTGAACATCTCGGATGGCACGGTGAAAGTGCACAAGCACAATATCTACCAGCGGCTGGAGATCTCCACCAACGCCGAACTGTTTCGCCTGTTCATCGATTACCTGGCCAAGGCCTGAACGCCTGAAACGCACAACGCCCGAGGGGCTGCCTCGGGCGTTGTGCCAAGCGTTGCGGCTTACTTGAACAGCGGGCTGAGGTGCTCGCTCAGGTAGATACCCTGGGGGTCGAGCTGGCGGCGCAGGTTGCGAAAATCCTGGGCACGGGGGTAGAGGGCACTGACGTCGTCACCGGTCAGGAAGTGCAGCTTGCCCCAGTGCGGCCGAGCGCCGTATGCGCGCAGGATCTGGTCGACCGCACGCAGGTAGTCCCAATAGTCGGTGCCCGGCTGGCCAGACACCGAAATGGTCACGCTGTCCTGCTCGAAGAACGGGCTCATCCAGGCGCCGTCGCCGGCGGTGAAGCGGTACTCGATGGGGTAGATCGCCTCGGGGAAGTCCTCGAGCATCAGCTTGCGCACCGCCCGCAAGGCTTCCTTGCTGTGCCGGAGGGGCACGGCATATTCCAGTTCATGGAAGTTGGGCAGGTACTCGATCGGGTACACGTCCGAGCTGTAGGCGACTTTCTCGAATTCGCTTTCCCAGGCCGGGCGGTCGGTGATGTCCATGACTTTCACCTCGCACACATCGGAGGTGCGCCCACTGGTGGAGGTTGCCGCCGTGTCCGGCAGGCAGTAGCAGTGCCGGCTCTGCTCGTAGGGGCACCAGAAGAAGCTGAAATGGCGGTGCGTGCGCGCCAGTTCATCGTGCTTGTCCATCACGCTTTCGAAGTCTTCACGCCAGATGCGTTCGTGCAGGTTAAAGCTGTCGGTCACCTGCAAGGTCAGCTCTGACACGATCCCCAGCACGCCCAGCGATACTCGGCTCGCCTGCAGCAAGTCGGGCGTACTTTCATCCACCACGATGATCTCGCCGTTGGGTTGAACCAGCTTCAGGCCAACGATCGAAGAAGCCAGGTTGCCCAAGGTCAGGCCGGTGCCGTGGGTGCCCGTGGTCAGGGCGCCGGCGATCGACTGGCTGTCGATGTCGCCCTGGTTGACCATCGACAGGCCGGCCGCCCGCAGCGCCTTGCCGAAGGCGTTGATGGTGGTGCCGGCGGCTGCGGTGACGCGTTTTTGCTCAAGGTCGATGTGGCGCACACCGCTCATGTTGCCCAGCGACAGGTGCAGGCCGTTGGTCAGCGCCACCGGGGTAAACGAATGCCCGGAACCCGCCACGCGCACGTTCATGCCATTGGCGCTCGCCTGGCTGACCAGGGTGCACAGCTCGTCTTCGTTGGAGGGGGCGCCACGTGCCGCGCGGATACACGACTGGTTGCCCGCCCAGTTGCGCCAGTGCGCCTGGTCGAGCCCGAACTCGTTGATGTGCATGTTGTTCGATGAGGTGCTCACGTTGCTCTCCTGCCCATTATTATTGTGATCAGATGGCGGTGTAGCCGTTGTCGGCAAACAGGTGGGTGCCGTTGACGAAACTGGCATCGTCGCTGGCCAGGAACAAGGCCGCGGTGGCCACCTCCGAGGGTTGGCACAAGCGCCCCTGGGCGGCGGCGATCGCGTGTTCGCTGACATCTACCCCGTGCTTGCGCAGCATGGCGATTTCGCGCAGGCCGTGGTCGGTGGCGATGAAGCCTGGGCAGATCGCGTTGGCACGGATACCGCGGTCGCGGAACTCCACGGCGATGGCCCTGGCGAACATGTGCGTGGCGCCTTTGCTGGTGCAATACAGCACCTCCATGGGCGTGCCCACCACCGCCGAAATCGACGACGTGCAGACGATGCTGCCACCGCCTGCCGAGAGCATGCCCGGCAATACCGCCTTGGTGACCAGGAACATGCTTTTCACGTTCACGGCCATGATCCGGTCCCACTCTTCTTCGCTGGTTTCCAGGAAGGGCACGGCGGCCAGGATGCCGGCGTGGTTGAGCAACACGGTGATTGGCCCGAACGCTTGTTCCACGGCCGCGACTGCGGCTTTGACCTGCTGCGCGTCGGACACATCGGCGGGTGCGAACAGCACGTGATGGCCGGCATCGCGCAATTGCCGAGCCACCTCGGCGCCTTTGCTGCCCGGCAAGTCGACGATACCGACCCGCGCCCCCTCTGCCGCGAACAGTTGCGATGCGGCCAACCCGCACCCTCCCGCGCCGCCTGTAATCAGCG
Organism: Pseudomonas sp. SWRI77; assembly: GCF_014269105.1. NCBI lineage: Bacteria > Pseudomonadati > Pseudomonadota > Gammaproteobacteria > Pseudomonadales > Pseudomonadaceae > Pseudomonas > Pseudomonas sp. SWRI77. The sequence goes on from NZ_JABWRV010000022.1 coordinate 36,647, forward strand.
CGACCTTGCCATTGAGACGTCCCGTCATGTTCGACTCCGCGCTGCGCCGGAAGCCGGCGCAGCAATGGTTTTCTATTGAGTGTTTGTGATGCCTCGGCACTGTGCGATCGCGTGTCGGAGCATGAAACACTTCAACGGGAACATCCATATACCGAAGGGTATACGGGGCAGGTCAGGGGGTCTGTTGGGCAATCAACGCCAGGCAGCGCTGCACGATCGGGCTCACATCGCCCTTGCGACGGCTGAGAATGATCGGGCTGACGGCACTGCTGTCGAGCAAGCCGACATACGCGATGTCGGTGCGGTGCTGCTGTTGCACAGAAGCCGGCACCAGGGTAACGCCGAGCCCGACCGCGACCAGGCCGATGGCGGTCTGCAGTTCGTTGGCCCATTGGCTGATCTTCAGGGTCATGCCGTGATGGGCGAACAGTGCCAGCACATGGTCGGCGTAGCTGGGCCGGGGGTTGGCCGGGTAGAGGATGAAGGGCTCCTTGGCCAGTTGGGCGAGGGTCAGTGGGTTGCCCGTCAGCGGGTGACCCTTGGGCAACACCGCGACCAGTGGGTCTTCGCACAGCACCTGCTGGAGGATGGCCGGGTCATCGATACGAATACGGCCGAAGCCGATATCGATGCGGCCACTCTTCAGCGCCTCGACCTGCTGCAGCGTGGTCATCTCGCTCAAGCCCAGCTCCAGCTCGCTGTCCTGGCGCAACTCGCGGATCAGCTCTGGCAGCACGGTGTACAAGGTCGAGGGGGCAAAGCCGATGCCCAGCCACTGGCGTTGCCCCTGGCCGATGCGGCGGGTGTTGTCGCTGATGTTCTCCAACTGCTGCAGCACGGTGCAGGTCTGCTCGTAGAAAAACCGCCCAGCCTCGGTCAGGCGCAGCGGGCGCTCACGCACCACCAGCAACGTGCCGAGCTGGTCTTCGAGCTGGCTGATCTGTCGGCTCAGCGGCGGCTGGGCGATATGCAGCAGCTCGGCGGCGCGGGTGAAGTTCAGTGTTTCGGCCAGCACCTTGAAATAGCGAAGGTGGCGCAGCTCCATCAGACCTCCAGGGTATGGTGGGAGATTCATTTGATATTGGACGGCCGGCAGGTTGTCGCGCAATGCTTGATTAATCAAGTAAATGCAGTGTCGGGCCCGCAGTGTGCGGCCCGACCAGACGGGACCTGCCGACCATGACCAACGCCCTGATCGAACGTGTAGACGCCATTATCGTCGACCTGCCGACCATCCGCCCACACAAGCTGGCAATGCACACCATGCAGCAGCAGACCCTGGTGGTCTTGCGCCTGCGCTGCAGCGACGGCGTCGAAGGTATCGGCGAGGCCACCACCATCGGTGGCCTGGCCTATGGCTACGAGAGCCCCGAGGGTATCAAGGCCAACATCGACGCGCACCTGGCGCCGGCCCTGATCGGCCTGCCGGCAGACAACATCAATGCCGCCATGCTCAAGCTGGACAAGCTGGCCAAGGGCAACACCTTTGCCAAGTCGGGTATCGAAAGTGCCTTGCTCGATGCCCAGGGCAAGCGCCTGGGCCTGCCGGTCAGCGAACTGCTGGGCGGCCGCGTGCGTGACAGCCTGGAAGTGGCCTGGACCTTGGCCAGTGGCGACACCGCCCGCGATATCGCCGAAGCCCAGCACATGCTGGAAATCCGCCGCCACCGCGTGTTCAAGCTGAAGATCGGCGCCAACCCGGTGGACCAGGACCTCAAGCACGTGGTGGCGATCAAGCGCGAGCTGGGCGACAGCGCCAGCGTGCGGGTCGACGTCAATCAGTACTGGGACGAGTCCCAGGCCCTGCGCGCCTGCCAGGTGCTGGGCGACAACGGCATCGACCTGATCGAACAGCCGATCTCGCGGATCAACCGTGGCGGCCAGGTGCGCCTGAATCAGCGCAGCCCGGCGCCAATCATGGCTGACGAATCGATCGAAAGCGTCGAGGACGCCTTCAGCCTGGCCGCCGACGGCGCGGCCAGCATCTTCGCCCTGAAAATTGCCAAGAACGGCGGCCCCCGTGCGGTGCTGCGCACTGCGCAGATCGCCGAAGCAGCCGGTATCGCCCTGTACGGCGGGACCATGCTCGAAGGCTCGATCGGCACCCTGGCTTCGGCCCACGCGTTCCTCACCTTGCGCCAATTGACCTGGGGCACCGAGCTGTTCGGGCCGCTGCTGCTGACCGAAGAAATCGTCAACGAGCCACCGCACTACCACGACTTCCAGCTGCACATTCCACACACACCGGGCCTTGGCCTGACCCTGGACGAGCAGCGCCTGGCGCGCTTCGCCCGCCGCTGATCTTGAAACTGAACGCCTAAGGAGAACCCGCATGCTGTTCCACGTGAAGATGACCGTGAAACTGCCGGTCGACATGGACCCGGCCAAGGCCGCCCAGCTCAAGGCCGACGAAAAGGAACTGGCCCAGCGCCTGCAACGCGATGGCACCTGGCGCCACCTGTGGCGCATCGCCGGGCACTACGCCAACTACAGCGTGTTCGACGTCCCCAGCGTCGAGGCCCTGCACGATACCCTGATGCAACTGCCGCTGTTCCCCTACATGGAGATTGAAGTGGACGGCTTGTGCCGGCACCCTTCGTCGATCCACAGCGACGACCGTTGAGTCGTCGCTGACTACCTGACAAGAACAATACGAGGTAAGCAAAATGACCGTGAAGATTTCCCACACTGCCGAGATCCAGTCGTTCTTCGAGAGGGCCGCAGGCCTTGGGCACGCCGAGGGTAACCCGCGCTTCAAGCAGATCATCCTGCGCGTGCTGCAGGACACTGCCCGCCTGATCGAAGACCTGGAAGTGAGCGAGGATGAGTTCTGGCATGCCGTGGACTACCTCAACCGCCTGGGCGGTCGCAATGAGGCAGGGCTGTTGGCGGCGGGCCTGGGTATCGAGCACTTCATCGACCTGCTGCAGGATGCCAAGGATGCCGAAGCCGGCCTCACCGGCGGCACCCCGCGTACCATCGAAGGCCCGCTGTATGTTGCCGGTGCGCCTGTCAGCCAAGGCGAAGCGCGCATGGACGACGGCACCGACCCGGGCGTGGTGATGTTCCTGCAGGGCCAGGTATTCGACACCGAGGGCAAGCCGTTGGCGGGCGCTACCGTCGACCTGTGGCACGCCAATACCCAGGGCACCTACTCGTACTTCGATTCGAGCCAGTCCGAGTACAACCTGCGCCGGCGCATCATCACCGATGCTGAAGGCCGCTACCGCGCCCGCTCGATCGTGCCGTCCGGCTATGGCTGCGACCCACAAGGGCCGACCCAGGAATGCCTGAACCTGCTCGGCCGCCATGGCCAGCGCCCGGCGCACGTGCATTTCTTCATCTCGGCACCGGGGCATCGCCACCTGACCACGCAGATCAACTTTGCGGGTGATCAGTACCTGTGGGATGACTTTGCCTATGCCACCCGCGACGGGCTGATCGGTGACCTGCGCTTTGTCGAGGATGCAGCGACGGCGCGTGACCGAGGCGTGCAAGGGGACCGCTTTGCCGAGCTGGCGTTCGACTTCCAGTTGCAGCCTGCCAAGGCGCCTGAGGCGGAAATCCGCAGCCATCGGCCGCGTGCCTTGCAAGACGGCTGAGATCAGGGGTTGCGTGCGCTTGTGAGATGACCGCAAGCGCGTTTCTACAGGATTTATCGTTTGTGCCTGGGCCTTTCCGTGCGGGGAGGGTCCGGGCTTTTTTGTGGGTACACGGCGGTGGCGCGCAAATGCCACAGGCCTCACTGGCCTGAAACAAATGTGGGAGCGGCGGTGCGGCGATCCGACTTGCCCCGCGAAGCGCCGCGCGGGCGGCGCTCGATCTGATAGGCGCTGAAACCGTCATGGCGAACCCCCACCAAAACAACCACAATTCAGCGCCCAAGCCCATCCCCAATAACAATCCCCTCAACGCACCTCTCAGATCGACAGTCGCACCACCCGGTTATCCAGCGCCTGCTGCACCTGGTCACGCCGCTTGTTCACCATCAATTCCCCAATCGCAATCAGCCGGGTTCGTGTGATGTTGCGCGACAACCACCTCTAGCTATGCGGCACCGCCTTGCTCGCCACATTCCCCGCATACTCCGGTTTCAGATGCCCCTGCTCATCCAGCAGGTAGGCATCCATCACCTCACGCACCACGGGCCCCGCCACGCGCCCGCCCGCTTCACCATTCTCGATCATCACTGCCACCACCACACTCGGGTGATCAGCCGGGGCAAAGCCGACGAACAGGGCGTTGTCGCGGTGCCGCTCCAGGGTCTTGTTGCGGTTGTAGCGCTCGCCCTGCTTGATCGCCACCACCTGCGCCGTGCCGCTCTTGCCGGCGATGCGGTACTGAGCGCCGGCCGCCGAAGCGCGGGCGATGCCGCGTGGGTCGTGCATGACCATCTGCATGCCCTGGCTGACCTGGTCCCAGGCGTGCTTGTCGTGCAGCACGATGTCGGGCATGGGGTTGGGGTCGACCGGCGTCTCGCCGCCCACGGTCATGGCCAGGTGCGGGCGGTGCCACACGCCCTTGCTCGCCAGCAGGCTGGTGGCCTGGGCCAACTGCAGCGGGGTGACCTGCATGTAACCCTGGCCGATACCCAAAATCAACGTCTCGCCGGGGAACCAGGCCTGGCGCCGCGTGGCACGCTTCCACTCGGCGGACGGCATCAGCCCGGACGCTTCTTCGAACATGTCCAGCGACACCTTCTGCCCCAGGCCGAACTCGGCCATGTAATCGTGCAGGCGCTCGATCCCCAGCTTGTGCGCCAGGTCATAGAAGTAGGTGTCGTTGGACCGCATGATTGCGGTGTACATGTCCACCCAGCCGTCGCCGCTGCGGTTCCAGTTGCGGTACTTGTGCGCGTAGTTGGGCAGTTCGTAGTAGCCCGGGTCGAACACCCGGCTGCCAGGTGTGATCACGCCGCTGTCGAGGCCGGCGATGGCCACTTCCGGTTTTACCGTCGAACCCGGCGCATACAGGCCGCGCAATACGCGGTTGAACAGCGGGCGGTCGATCGAGTCGCGCAGGGCGGCGTACTGCTTGAAGCTGATGCCCTTGACGAACAGGTTGGGGTCGAAGCTTGGGTTGCTGACCATCGCCAGCACGTCGCCGTTGGCCGGGTCCAGTACCACCACCGAGCCGCGTCGATCGCCCAGGGCCTTTTCGGCGGCCAGTTGCAGGTGGGCATCCAGGCTCAGGATGATGTCCTTGCCGGGGGTCGGTGCCTTGTGGTTGAGCACACGCATGACCCGGCCCTGGGCGTTGGTCTCGACTTCTTCGTAGCCCACCTGGCCGTGCAACTGGCCTTCGTAGAAGTGCTCGATGCCGGTCTTGCCGATCGACTGGGTGCCCCGGTACTCGGTGCTGTCGAGGGTCTTGGCTTCTCTTTCGTTGATGCGCCCGACATACCCCACCGAATGGGCGAAATGCTCGGCCAGGGGGTATTCGCGAATGAACTGCGGCTCTACATCAAGGCCTGGCAGGCGGAACTGGTTGACCGCAATCAGGGCGATCTGTTCTTCGTTCAGGCCGACCAGCAGGGTGACCGGTTCAAACGGTTTGCGGCCGCGGCGCAGGTCCTTGTCGAACTGTTTACGGTCATCCTCGGTCAGGCTCAGGACCTGCGCCAGGGTATCGAGCACCTTGGCCGAATCGCCTGCCCGTTCACGGGTCATGGTCAGGTCGAAACTGGGTTTGTTGTCTGCCAGCACCACGCCGTTGCGATCGTAGATCAGCCCGCGCTCGGGGGCGATGGGCAGCACGTGCACGCGGTTGTTTTCCGACACGGCGCTTTGCTGGTCATGCTGCACGACCTGAAGCACATAGAGGCGGCCCACCAGGACCGCGACCAGGCTGAAGACCAGGGCAGCGCAGGCCAGTAGCCGGCGATTGACCAGGTGCTTTTCCTTTTCGTGGTCCTTGAGGGGGATGGGTTGGGGCATGGGGAACTCTGAGGGGTAGCGGTGTGGCCGGGCAGCGGCCCCAGGGCCGGCGATGCTACGCAACGCGTCCTTTTCCCTCAAGGCAGGCAGGCGTTGGCGGGGGCTGGCGATCGGCCGTTGGCCCCCGTGATCAGGGTGCTTACGGGCAACATGAAGATTTGTTCATGGCTGCGCTCGTTGGCGTGATGAATGGCTCGCAGAAAGGTACTTTGTGGATCCATAAAAACAGGTGTGCGGTAAACGAACGGAAAAACTAAAAATTGCTAAATTCATAATTAATTGAAAATGCTGATAAAAATAGTAAATATTATTTGGTGAATGCCAATTTCTGTGCCATGTGGTGGTTTAGCCAAAATTCACCATATTGTCTATGGATCCATTATCTGGTTGATTAGCGCCTGACGACGGCCAGAGCCCTCCGGCCGTGCGCGACAACAATTACAAGAAGGGTCCAGTCATGAATGGCTTATCACGGGCGTGGAACCGTCACGGTTTCTGCTGCTCGCCTTGCGTGTGCACGTCTTCTCTCTCGTCTGTGGTCAGCATCGGCCGGCAGGTGACCCCATGAACACCGACCTCAAGCAGCGTCTGGACAATGACCCGATGGGCCGATTCCAGTGCGTGGCCATTGGTATCTGCATCGTGCTGAACATGATCGATGGCTTCGATGTGCTGGTGATGGCCTTCACGGCGGCTTCGGTTTCTGCAGAGTGGGGCCTGAGCGGGGCGCAGGTGGGGCTGTTGCTCAGCGCCGGCCTGTTCGGCATGGCGGCCGGGTCGCTGTTCATCGCGCCGTGGGCCGACCGTTTCGGCCGCCGCCCGCTGATTCTGTTCTGCCTTGCGCTCTCCGGTATTGGCATGCTGCTCTCGGCCTTGAGCCAGAGCCCGTTGCAACTGGCGCTGCTGCGCGGCCTGACCGGGCTTGGCATCGGCGGCATTCTGGCGAGCAGCAATGTGATTGCCAGCGAATATGCCAGCAAACGCTGGCGCGGCCTGGCGGTGAGCCTGCAGTCCACCGGTTATGCCTTGGGCGCCACGCTTGGCGGCTTGCTGGCGGTATGGTTGCTGGGCCATTGGGGCTGGCGCTCGGTGTTTCTGTTCGGTGGCATCGTCACCGTGCTGGTGATCCCCCTGGTGCTGTTGTGGCTGCCGGAATCGCTGGACTTCTTGTTGGCGCGTCGCCCGCGTAATACCCTGGCGCGGGTCAACCGCCTGGCGGCCAAACTGGGGCAGCCGGCACTGTCAGCATTGCCGGCGCCACAGCTCAAGGTGCCAGGCGCTGCCACCGGGTTCAGGCAGTTGCTGACACCCGACATGCGCCGCACCACCCTGGTGATCTGGTTGCTGTTCTTCCTGGTGATGTTCGGGTTCTATTTCGTCATGAGCTGGACACCAAAACTGCTGGTTGCCGCAGGCCTGTCGGCGCAGCAGGGCATCACCGGCGGGGTGCTGCTGAGCGTTGGCGGCATCCTCGGGGCGGCGCTGATTGGTGGCTTGTCGTCGCGCTGGCCACTGAGCCGCGTGTTGTCGATGTTCATGCTGATCACCGCCGGGCTGCTGGTGCTGTTCGTGGCGAGCGGTTCATCGGTCAGCGCAGCGCTGGCGCTGGGGCTGCTGATCGGGCTGTTCTCCAACGGCTGCGTGGCGGGGCTGTATGCCCTGTCGCCGGTGGTTTATGACGCTTCAGTGCGCGCCACCGGGGTGGGCTGGGGCATCGGCATCGGCCGGATCGGCGCCATCCTGTCGCCGACCGTGGCCGGCGTGTTGCTCGATGGGGGCTGGCAACCGCTGCACCTGTACGGGGTGTTCGCCATTGTCTTCGTACTGGCCGCAGGTTGCCTGCTGTTGCTCCGGCCAGCGGCAAGGCCGGCGCAGCCCGCCCTGGTCGACGCCTAGGCCTGGCCATCGATGATCGCCTCGGCGACCGTCGCGCAAAACCATTGCAGGGCGGCAGAGTTGTCGCTGTTGGGGTGCCAGTTCAGGGAGACATCGAACGCGGCCACCTGGAAGGGCAATTCGAGCATCTTCAAGCCGCCGTCCTGCATGAACAGCCTGGCGATCTGGGCCGGCAATACCGCCAGCAGGTCGGTGCCGGGAATGATCTTGGGCAGCACCGAGAAGTGCGGCACGTGCAGGCTGATGCGGCGCTGCACCTGCATGCTGTTCAGCACATCCTCGACGCTCCCGTGGCCGGTGGTGCGGGTGACGGTGATGTGGCGCTCGGCAACGAACTGCTCAAGGCTGAGGCTGTCGCCGATGCGCGGGTGGGCGCTGCTCAGCAGGCAGACGTAGCGCTCGTGCATCAGCACCTGGCTGCGGGTGCCGGGCACGGGTGGGCGGCAAATCGCAGCGTCGATCTTGCCACTGGCCAGCCACTCGCCCACCTGGTCGACCTGCAAGGGCAGCACTTCGACCTCGGCCTGCGGTGCCTCGCGGTTCAGGCGCGCCAGAATCAGCGGTAAAAAGCCCATTTCGCCAAGGTCGGAGAGGGCGATACGAAACCTGCGCTCGGTGCTGGCAGGGTCGAACTGGCGGGTGCTCTGCACGGCGCTTTCGATGCGCGTCAGTGCATCGCGCAGCGTCGCGTACAGCTGGTCGGCAACGAACGTCGGCTGGATGCCGTCACGGGTGCGGCTGAACAGGGCGTCGTCGAACAGCTCGCGCAGGCGCGCCAGGCCATAGCTCACCGAAGGTTGGGTGACGAACAAACGCTCGGCGGCGAGGGTGACGCTGCGGGCTTCGTAAAGGGTGACGAAGGTGCGGATCAGGTTCAGGTCAATGTGGCTCATGGGCACTCGCGTCGTGCGTGGTCATATAGATCAGTTTTATTTTTGTCAAAGATAGTATCGATTTGATCAATTTGGTAGCGGCTGCAAAAGTAACCCAAATTCTAAAAACGAGCTGCAAGGGTCTTTATGAAAACTGTTCACAGCGCCGCCTACGACATCCTCCGCCAGCATGGCCTGACCACGATGTTTGGTAACCCTGGCTCCAACGAGCTGCCGTTTCTCAAGGGCTTCCCAGAAGATTTTCGCTATGTCCTGGGCCTGCATGAAGGGGCGGTAGTGGGCATGGCCGACGGCTATGCGCTTGCCAGCGGCCAGCCGACGTTCGTCAACCTGCATGCCGCCGCCGGCACCGGCAATGGCATGGGCGCACTGACCAACGCCTGGTACTCCCACAGCCCGCTGGTGATCACCGCCGGCCAGCAGGTACGCAGCATGATCGGCGTGGAGGCCATGCTGGCCAATGTGGACGCGGCGCAGTTGCCCAAGCCGCTGGTCAAGTGGAGCCACGAACCGGCCTCGGCGCAGGATGTGCCGCGTGCCCTCAGCCAGGCGATCCATGCTGCCAGCCTGCCGCCACGCGGCCCTGTGTATGTATCGATCCCTTATGACGACTGGGCCTGCGAAGCACCGAAGGGCGTCGAGCATCTGGCCCGTCGGCAGGTAGCCAGTGCCGGGCTGGCTTCGCCGGCACAGGTGCAGGGGCTGTGCGAGCGCTTGTCGGCGGCGCGCAACCCCGTGCTGGTACTGGGGCCGGATGTCGATGGCTGCGGGGCCAACGGCCTGGCGGTGCAACTGGCGGAAAAGCTGCGCATGACCGCCTGGGTGGCGCCGTCGGCCTCACGTTGCCCGTTCCCGACGCGGCATGCGTGTTTCCGTGGGGTACTGCCGGCTTCGATCGCGGGCATCAGCCGCTGCCTGGCGGAGCACGACCTCATCCTGGTGGTGGGGGCACCGGTGTTTCGCTATCACCAATATGCACCGGGCGACTACCTGCCTGCCGACTGCCAGCTGCTGCACCTGACCTGCGACCCTGGCGAGGCCGCGCGCGCTCCGATGGGTGATGCCCTGGTCGCGGATATCGCGCTGACACTTGAAGCCCTGGTGGCGGGCGTGACGCCGAGCGAGCGGCCCATGCCGGTGGCCTTGCCGCAGCCGGAGCCGGTGGCCGACGACGGCGGGCTGCTGCACCCGGAAACGGTCTTCGAGCTGATCGACCGCCTGGCCCCCGCCAACGCGATCTACGTCAAGGAGTCCACCTCCACGGTCGGTGCCTTCTGGCGGCGTGTTGCAATGCGTGAGCCGGGCAGCTACTTCTTCCCGGCCGCAGGGGGGTTGGGTTTCGGCCTGCCAGCGGCGGTCGGCGTGCAGCTGGCATCCCCCGAGCGGCGCGTCATCGGCATCATCGGCGACGGCTCGGCGAACTACGGCATCACCGCGCTGTGGACGGCTGCGCAGTACAACATCCCGGTAGTGTTCATCATTCTGAAGAACGGCACCTATGGGGCGCTGCGCTGGTTTGCCGATGTGCTGAACGTGAGCGATGCGCCAGGGCTGGACGTGCCAGGCCTGGACTTTTGCGCCATCGCCCAGGGGTACGGCGTGCAGGCTGTGCAGGCGCAAACCGGCGCCGAGTTCGCCCGTGCGTTCAGCGCGGCCCTGGCGGGTAACCGCCCCGTGCTGATCGAGGTACCGACCCAGACCATTGCTCCCTGAAGCATCGGGCAACCGCCGCGCCTGGCGCGAAACACAACAACAATAAAAAACCGAGGTGGCTATGAAGACGACTTCCGTCAGTGAAGTGATCGATGCTGCACCCTTTAATCGCACCCACCTGCTGATACTGCTGTGGGGCTGTTTCATCATGCTGTTCGACGGCTATGACATGGTGATCTACGGCTCGGTGGTGCCGCGCCTGATGCAAGAGTGGCAACTCAGTGCAATCGAAGCCGGCACACTGGGCAGTTGTGCACTGTTCGGCATGTTGTTCGGCGGCACCTTGCTGGCGCCGCTGGCTGACCGTTATGGGCGGCGCAAGCTGATTATCGTGACCACCTTGCTGGCCAGTTGCGCCGCCTTCATGACCGGGCATGCGAGCACCCCGCTGCAGCTTGGTGCATGCCGCCTGGTGACGGGGTTGGCACTGGGGGCACTGGTGCCGAGCGCAGTGAACCTGATCAGCGAATTCGCCCCCCAAGGACGGCGCAGCACCATGATCACCGTAATGTCCAGCTTCTACTCGGTGGGTGCGGTGCTGTCGGCCTTGCTGGCGATCGTGGTGATCCCGCAATGGGGCTGGCAGGCGGTGTTCTACGTGGCCGTGCTGCCGGTGCTGGCGGTGCCGTTCATGCTGCGGTACTTGCCTGAGTCGGCGGCGTTTCTTGAGCTCAAGGGCCGCCGTGACGAGCTTGATCGGCTGCTGGTCAAGGTCGACCCGGCGTTTCGCCCAGGTACCGAGCTGCGCCTGCAGGGCGCCGGCCAGCCGGTGCGCACGGCGCGCGTGGCGCAGTTGTTCGGCAAGGGCCAGGCATTGGCAACCTTGCTGCTGTGGGTGGCCTTCGCCATGTGCATGCTGATGAGCTACGGCCTCAACACCTGGTTGCCCAAGTTGATGGCGCAGGGTGGCTATCCGCTGGGCTCGAGCCTTGCGTTTCTGGTGACGCTGAACATCGGCGCCACGCTGGGTGCGCTGTTCGGCGGCTGGCTGGCCGACCGGCTTGGGGTGCAGCGCACCCTGGCGCTGTTCTTCGTGCTGGCCGCCCTGTCGCTGGCGGCATTGGGCCTGCAGCCTGGCCCTGTGCTGCTGAACCTGCTGTTGCTGGTTGCCGGGGCCACCACCATCGGCACCCTGGCAGTCATCCACGCCTATGCCTCGATTGCCTACCCCGCGCACATCCGCTCCACCGGTGTCGGCTGGGCCGCCGGCATCGGCCGCCTGGGTGCGATTGCAGGGCCGATGCTCGGTGGCAGCCTGTTGTCCATGCAGTTGCCGTTGCAGCAGAACTTCCTGGCTTTCGCCTTGCCGGGGGTGATCGGTGCGCTGGCCATCGTCTGCATCCACGTGCGTGCACCGCAACCGGCCGACGCGCCGGTTGCGGCCAACAAACCTACGTTTTGACCAAGGAGCCTTTCATGTCTGATACCTGCCCGCGTTACCGTGACCTTCACCTGCAGCCGATTGCCGGCCAATGGCGCGCCGGCGCTGCCGGCAAGACCCTGAACGTGCACAACCCGTTCGACGACGCCTTGTTGCTGCAGATTCCACAGGCCAACCGTGATGACCTGGATGCGGCCTACCGCGCTGCCGCCCAGGCCCAGCCGCAATGGGCGGGCCTGGGGCCTGGGGCGCGGGCGGCCGTGCTGCATGAGGTGGTGGCGGTGTTTGACCGTCGCCGCGAAGAGATCGTCGAGTGGATCATTCGCGAGTCCGGCAGCACCCGGCTCAAGGCGCAACTGGAATGGGGCGCGGCGCGGGCGATTGCGCTGGAGGCTGCGTCGTTTCCGTCGCGGGTACACGGGCGTATCGTCGACTCCAACGTGCCGGGCAAGGAAAGCCGCGTGTACCGCAGCGCCTTGGGCGTGGTCGGGGTCATCAGCCCGTGGAACTTCCCTTTGCACCTGAGCCAACGCTCGATTGCCCCCGCCCTGGCGCTGGGCAATGCCGTGGTGGTCAAGCCCGCCAGCGATACGCCGGTGTGCGGCGGTTTGCTGCTGGCGCGCATCTTCGAAGAAGCCGGGCTGCCGTCGGGCGTACTCAGCGTGGTGGTCGGTGCAGGCAGTGAAATCGGCGATGCGTTTGTCGAGCATGAGCTGCCCTCGTTGATCACCTTTACCGGTTCCACCCCAGTGGGGCGCGGCATCGGCCGTATCGCCAGCGGTGGCCAGCACCTCAAGCATGTTGCGCTGGAACTGGGCGGCAATAGCCCGTTCGTGGTGCTGGACGATGCCGATCTCGACCAGGCGGTGAACGCTGCCGTGTTCGGCAAGTTCCTGCATCAGGGGCAGATCTGCATGGCGGTGAACCGGATCATTATCGATGACAGCCTTTACGACGCGTTTGCCGAGCGTTTCGTCGCACGCGTCAAAGCGCTGGTGGTGGGGGACCCGAATTTGCCGGCAACGGTGATCGGCCCGGTGATCAACGCCCGGCAACTGCAGGGCCTGCAAGAGAAAATCAGCCTGGCCCGGGCTGAGGGCGCCGAGCCGTTGTACGAGGGTGGGGTGACCGGCAACCTGCTGGCGCCGCATGTGTATGGCGAAGTCACGGTCGACATGGACCTGGCCCGCAATGAAATCTTCGGCCCCCTGGTCGGCCTGTTGCGTGCGCGCGATGAAGCCCATGCCTTGGCGCTGGCCAACGCCAGCGAGTTCGGGCTTTCCAGCGCGGTGTTCAGCCGCAACCTGGAGCGTGCCGTGCGCTTTGCCCGCCAGGTGCGTGCGGGCATGACGCACATCAACGATATCCCGGTGAACGATGAGGCCAATGCGCCGTTCGGGGGCGAGAAAAACTCGGGGCTCGGGCGCTTCAACGGTGACTGGGCGATCGATGAGTTCACCCGCGATCACTGGGTCAGCGTGCAGCACACGCCGCGCGCGTACCCCTTCTGATGCACTGAACCCCTGAGTGCTGCCCGGCCCGGCCGGGCACCCCAGCAGCCACCCGATGACGGGCGCCGAGCCGCCCGCTGGGGCCGGCTGCGTCCATGAAAAGCGGAGAACAATAATAATGATCGACACGTCTTGCACCCTGGCCCGTACGGCCGTTGCTGTTTCGCTGGTGTCAGGCCTGAGCCTGCCTGCCTGGGCCGAGGAGGGCGGCTTCTTGGAAGATACCAAGGCTGGGCTGACGCTGCGCAACTACTACTTCAACCGGGATTTTCGCGATTCGGGTGCGGCCAAGAGCAAGGTCGACGAGTGGGCCCAGGGCTTCATTCTGAAGTTCACCTCCGGCTATACCCCTGGCCTGGTCGGCGTCGGCCTGGATGGCATTGCCCTGTTCGGCATGAAGCTGGACAGCAGCCGCGATGCCAGTGGCTCCGAGTTGCTGCCGGTGCACGATGACGGGCGTGCGGCAGACAACTATGGGCGGGCCGGGCTGGCGGCCAAGCTGCGCATTTCGGCAACTGAGCTGAAGGTGGGCGAGCTGATGCCCGACATCCCGCTGTTGCGCTACGACGATGGCCGCTTGCTGCCGCAGACCTTTCGCGGGGCGATGCTCGACTCGCGCGAGATAGAAGGCCTGAGCCTGCAGGCTGGCCAGTACCGTGAGGTGAGCCTGCGCAACTCGTCCAACATGCAGGACTTGTCGGCCTGGGCGGCGCCGGGGGTGATGGCTGACGGGTTCAATTACGCCGGTGCCGAGTACCGTTTCAACCAGCAGCGCACGCTGGTCGGTGCCTGGCATTCGCAGCTCGAAGACATCTACCAGCAAAGCTACTTCAACCTGCTGCACACGCAGCCGCTGGGTAACTGGACGCTGGCGGCCAACCTGGGTTATTTCATCGACAAGGAAGACGGCCAGGCGCGCATTGGCGATATCCAGAGCCGCACGGCGTATGGCTTGGTGTCGGCTTCGCACAGCGGGCACACGGTGTACCTGGGGTTGCAGAAGGTCAGCGGCGACAGCCAGTGGATGTCGGTATATGGCAGCAGTGGCCGGACCTTGGGCAACGATATGTTCAATGGCAACTTCAGCAACGCCGACGAGCGTTCCTGGCAGGTGCGTTATGACTACAACTTTGCCGCGATGGGCGTGCCAGGGTTGTTGGCGATGGTGCGCTATGGGCACGGCGAGAATGCCACCACGGGTGCGGGCAGCAATGGCAAGGAGTGGGAGCGTGACACCGAGGTGAACTACACCTTCCAGAGTGGCACCTTGAAGAACCTCAACATTCGGTTGAACAACGCCAGCAACCGGCGCAGCTTCAGTGGTGACTTCGACCAGACGCGGTTGATCGTGAGTTATCCGTTTTCGTTGTGACCGCTGGGGGCGCTGTGCGCCCCTTTCCGGCCTTGCCGGTGTGCCGAACCTGCACGAGCACGTCGAGGAGACAGTGTTCCGGGCCGCAGGTTTAGGCTCAATGAGAGTTGCGAAACCCCTGATGACTCAGGTTAAATGAGAGTCATTATTAAAGACGCCCTTGCCGGTTCACTCCATGTCCTGCGCTGACCCCTCCCTGCAAAAAACCGTGCACACGCTCTACGCCGAGCACCATCCCTGGTTGTGTGGGTGGCTGCGCAACAAGCTCGGTTGTGTCGAGCATGCCGCAGACCTGGCCCAGGACACCTTCATCCGCGTGCTGACCCTGCGCAAGGCGGCCGAGCTGCGTGAGCCGCGGGCCTACCTGAGCAGTATCGCGCGCAGCCTGATGATCGACATGTTCCGGCGTCGCGCCGTTGAACAGGCCTACCTGGAAACGCTGGCCGCCCGCCCCGAGCAGTTCGAGGTTTCGCCCGAAGCGCGCACGTTGATCATCGAGGCGTTGCTGGAGATCGATCGCCTGCTCGACGGCCTGGGCGCCCGCACCCGTGAAATCTTCCTGATGGCGCAACTCGATGGCCTGAGTTATGTCGAGATCGGGCGGCGGCTGGACGTTTCGGTCACCACCGTCAAGAAGCACGCCGTGCGTGCGCTGACCCATTGCCTGATGCTGGCCGAGGACTGAACCGTGGCAGAGGCTCAGCCCCTGGACCGGCGTGTGCTCGAAGCCGCTGCGCGCTGGTATGTCGAGTTGCGTTGCGATGCGGATGACAGCACGCGCGCGGCGCACCAGCGCTGGTTGCACAGCCATCCATTGCACCTGCAGGCCTGGGAACGCCTGGCGCGCTTGCAGGGCACGTTCGAACAGGTGGCACCTGGCATCGCCCGCCCGACCCTGAGCACTGCCAGGGCCAAGCGCCGCGAGGTGCTCAAGGTGATGTCGATCGTGCTGGCGGCGGGCGGGGCAGGGGGGCTAGCCTGGAATGAGGGGGGCGTTGCGCGGTTGATGGCCGACCAGCGCACAGGGGTTGGCGAGCGCCGTTCGCTGCGCTTGCAGGATGGCAGCCGCTTGCAGTTGAACACGGCCACGGCGGTGGATATCCGCTACAGCGCCCAATGGCGAGCATTGCACCTGTTGGGCGGTGAGATAGCGGTGGAAACTGCCCGCGACGAGCAGGCCCGAGCGTTCATCGTGCATACCGATCAAGGCAGCATCCGTGCCCTGGGCACACGGTTCACCGTGCGCAGCGATGCCGACAGCACTCGGGTCTGTGTGCTGGAGCATGCCGTGGAGGTGCGCAGCGCGCATGCGTTGGCCGCAACGCGCGTCGAGGCCGGCCAGCAACTGAGTTTTCGCGCCGATGGCGTAGGGCTGGTGCAGCCCGCCACCGCGCTGCCTGACGCCTGGACCCGCGACATGCTGCTGGTGGATGACTGGCGCCTTGGCGATGTTGTCAGCGAATTGCAACGCTATCGGCCTGGGCACCTGGGGTGTGATGAGGCGGTCAGTGAGCTGCGGCTGTCTGGGGCTTTTCATTTGGGCAATATCGACACTGTGCTGGATAACCTCACGACTACCTTGCCGGTGCGTGTTCGTCGGTTCAGCCGGTATTGGGCGCGTGTTGAGTCGGTTTGAGGGTGAGGGTATTGAGGGGGTGCCATGTGTTTGCCACGGCATTTTCAGCGCCTATGAGATCGAGCGCCGCAGGTGCCAGGCTCGGCATTTTCGGCGCCTATGAGATCGAGCGCCGCCCGCGCGGCGCATCGCGACGCAAGGCCGCTCCTACATTTGTTTCGGGCCAGTGAGGCCAGTGGCATTTGCGCGCGACCGCCTTGTTTGTACGACGCGATATTGAGGGGGCACCAAGGGGCCGCGCGCCAATCCCCCAGGAATAATTGGCCCGAAATAAATGTAGGAGCGGCCTTGCGTCGCGATGCGCCGCCCGCGCGGCGCTCGATCTCATAGGCGCCGAAAATGCCGAGCCTGGCACCTGCGGCGCTCGATCTCACAGGCGCTGAAAATGCCGTGGCAAACACAGGGTCGCCTTTACCCATCTCCCAACCCGAAAATCGCAGCCAAGCCCCATTCCATAAACGCGCCCTTTTTTACATCAGGGGGGTTACCGATTCCGATTCTCATTCGACTTGTAAGTAGAGGCGCCTCAGACGCCATAAAAACTGCCGCAGGGCGAAAGGAATACCATGCTCCCCACAGACACTCGCACCCCCGTCATCCTCATCAACTCCGCCAAAACCGCACTGGCCCGCTCAGTCCATCGCGCACTGTTCAGCATCACCCTGGCGACCCCGCTGGCTGCGGTGATGATTGCCCAGCCCGCCGTCGCCCAGGCCCGCGCCGATGCCGCGTTCGACATCCCGGCCGGCCCGCTGGGCTCGGCGCTTACCCAGTTCGCGGCAGCGGCAGGGGTGACGGTCTCCTTCGAGCCGTCCTACGTCCAATCGCTGAGCTCACCCGGCTTGCATGGCCGCTACAGTGCCGAGGCCGGCCTGCGCCAACTGCTCGTGGGCAGCAAATTGCAGGTGCTGCGCCAGGCCAATGGCAGCTACTCGCTGCTGCCCATGGTCGGCGATGCCGCGACGCTGCAACTGGACAGCACCAGCATTACCGGCACCGCCGTGGAATCGGCCCATGGCCCGGTAAACGGCTATGTCGCCACCCGCAGTGCGACAGGCACCAAGACCGATACACCGATCCTGGAAATACCCCAGGCCATCAACGTGATCACCGCCGACCAGGTGCAGGCCCAGGGCGCGCGCAACCTGACCCAGGCACTGCGCTACACGCCGGGGTTGGCCACGGGCGGCTTCACCGACCGCAACACCATTGCCGACGAAATCACCAGCCGTGGCTTTGCCCCGACCCCGCTGTACCTGGACGGCGCATACGTGCCGTATGCCGGCAGCCTGGGCGGTGCACCGCAGATCGACCCCTACACCCTGGAGCGCATCGAGGTGCTCAAAGGCCCCTCGTCGGTGCTCTATGGGCAAAACCAGCCGGGCGGGCTGATCAACATGGTTTCCAAGCGCCCGACCCGCGAGCAGCGTAGCCAGGTCAAGCTGGGCGCCGGCAGCTACAACCGCGCCAACGGTGCCTTCGACACCAGCGGCCCCTTGGATGAGCAGGGCGAGTTTACCTATCGCCTGGTCGGTGTTGCCAACAAGGGCAACGAACAGGTGGCCCACGCCCATAGCGAACGCCTGCTGCTGGCACCCAGCCTGACCTGGTCGCCGAACGAGGACACCTCCTTCACCGTGCTGGCGCAGGTGCAGCGTGACGATGGCGCTGCCGATTACCAGTCGCTGCCGATGATCGGCTCGCTCAAGCGTGGCCCGACGGGCCAGCACATCGACCGCGACTTCTTCTCGGGCGACTCGCACTACAACGATTACAAGCGCAACCAGTACATCTTCGGCTATGACTTCACTCACCGCTTCAGCGATGACCTGGCCGTGCGTTCGACGGCGCGTTACACCGATGTGCGGGATCGCTACAAAGGGTTCTACCTGCGTAGCTTCGTCTCGGACGGCGACAGCGTCGATTACACCCGGGCCAACCGGGTCAAGCTCGACTGGCGCCAGCACAATATCGCCTACACCCTCGATAACAACCTGGAATACAGGTTCAACACCGGCGCGCTGCAGCACACCACGCTCGCAGGTGTGGACTACCGCCACTTCTCGCGCAAATACGATGGCTACAACGCCTACAACGTGTTGCCGGTCGACCTGTATGGCAAGAACAACTACGACACCAGCAGCGTGACCCCGGTGCTGGACACCCAATGGGACAACACGGTTCGCCAGACCGGTGTGTACGTGCAGGATCAGATCAAGCTGGACCAGTGGATCCTGACCGTGGGCGGCCGCCAGGACTGGGCCGAAATCGACAACAAGGACCTGCTGGCCAAGAGCATCGCCTCGCAGCGTGACAACAAGTTCACCGGCCGTATCGGCCTGACCTACGTCACCGAATTCGGTCTGGCGCCTTACGTCAGCTATTCGCAGTCGTTCTTGCCGACGCTGGGCACGGACTCCGCTGGCAAGTCGTTTGAACCGACCGAGGGTGAACAGTACGAAGTGGGGGTGAAGTACCAGCCGGCCGAGGGCACATTGCTGACCGCCTCGGTGTTTCAGGTCACGCAGAAGAACGTGCTGACCCAGGACGACGACAACCCCCAGTACCAGGCGCAGGATGGCGAGGTACGTTCGCGCGGCGTTGAACTGGAGCTCAAGTCCACCCTCGACAATATCGATGTGCTGGCCGCTGCAACCTACATCGACTCGTTCTATACCAAGAGCAACTATGGCGACCAAGGTAACCGCAGCGAATCGCAAGCGCCGGTTTCGGCCTCGCTGTGGGTGGATTACCACTTCACCCAGGCCATGCTCAATGGCCTGACATTCGGCGCAGGCGCACGCTATACCGGCCGCAAACCGGGTGACTCGTCCAACTCGTTCGACGTACCGGCGTATGCGGTATACGACGCCACCGTCAGCTACGACATGGGCAAACTCGACCCAAGCCTTCGCGGTCTGCAGGCCAGCGTGAACGTGCAGAACATCTTCGACCGCGAATACGTGTCGGACTGCAACTATGCGTTCGGTTGCTACTACGGCCAGGAGCGCGTGGCCTCGGTGGAGATGACCTACGATTGGTGACCGGCGCGATTTCAGGAGAGGAATTTGACAAAGATGAGCTCTGGATCACCGTCATCCAGGTTGTCGATCTGCCCACTCCTGATGAAACCGAGTTGAGCCAGCACACCCTGCATCGGCGCATTTGAAGCATTGGTCGACGTGAACAGCTTGCCACCCCGGCACTGCGACTCCAGTGTGCGCATGATGGCCGCCGCGATACCGCGGCGGCGTGCCGATTCCTTCACCACGACCAGCGCAATGAACGGTTGATCGAAGAAGGTATCGTTGAGCACGCCATACCCTGTCAGCTGGGATGTATCGTGCGCGTCTGCGGCCACCCAGCATTGGCCGTAGGCGACCGCGTCTGCAATGAATGTTTGCCGTTGCCGATCACCCCGAGCGATCGCGTCCAGCGCAAAAAGCGCCTCGACGTCCTCGGGCTGGGCGAGTCGTATGGTTGATCGCAAGTCCATTATTGTTCACCTCTACGCGTGCGTGCGCGATGTAAAAACTGCAGGTTCTTATGAATCAAATACGATGCATATAAGGCAGTTTTCAGAAAAATGCACCGTATACGATGCAGGGCGCATCGTCGGCAGCCTCGATGAGGGTAGAGCGCCCGTGCTATCAACAAACCCCAGCACGGGCGCCACGTTATACTTGGCGCCTTTTGCCCGTGGCCGGAGAGCCCTATGCGCCAGGTTTTGCTTATCGTCGATGTTCAATCCACCTTCAGCCCGCCCGAATGGTTGGTAGACGGTTTGCGGCGGTTGTCGGCGAACATCCCGACCGTCGCCTCGGTCGAACTGCACGATGAGCAGGTCACGCCGTTTCAGCGCCAGCTTGGCTGGCACCCGGCGGCCGAGGACGAGAGCCTGATCGAGGCGGACCAGGTGTTCGTCAAGCATGGCTACGGGCAGACCGTCGAAACCCTCGAGTACATCAAGCAGCTGGGCGTGGAGCGGGTACTGGTGTGTGGCATGCAAACCGAAACCTGCGTGCTTGCCGCTGGCTTCGCCCTGTTCGATGCAGGGCTGGCGCCTACGCTGGTGACCGACATGACGGTAGGGTCATCGCTGGACAGGTCCGGCCAGTTGGGCATCGACCTGTGGAAGCATCACTTTGGCCAAGTGACGACCGCTGCTGAAGTGCTGGCCTCGCTGCACGGGTGAGGGCAAAAGGCGCTAGCGGTGCAATCATTTTGCCATCGTCATTCGTCAATGAGTATCATTGTCGATTGATGGCAACTTTGATACACCTGGATCGAGAAGGATCTCCATGCTGAAAAAGTCTTACCTTGTGGCTGTGCTGCTGCCGGTTGCCATGAATTGGTGCGCCCTGGCGCACGCCTTCACCGACGGCACCGACCACTCCGCGACCCTGGAAAAGGTCGAGCAGACCTTCGTGGTGCAGATGGATGGCAGTAATCGTCTGGACGTCGACAGTGTGCTGTTGATCAACGAGGAGCGCGCGATCAAGGCCAGTGCCCAGCGCCCGGTGAGTTACAACCGGTCGCTGGAAACCCTGGATGTGATCGAGGCGTACACGCAAAAGCCCGATGGGCGCAAGGTGATGGTGGATGCCGCGCACATCAAGGAGCAGCAGGAGCAGGCATCCGCGCAGGCGCCGATGTTTCAGGACAGCGTCAACAAGGTGATCATCTTCCCTGAGGTTGCGGTGGGGGACCGTCTGGTGCTGCGTTATCAGCGCAACCGCTTCACGCCGCTGTTCCCTGGCCAGTTCGAAGACATCACCGTGCCGGAATTCCACCCGGTCGGGCAGTTCACGCTCATCTATGACATGCCTGAGGGCATGCCCCTGCAGGCTGATGCGCGCAACTTCAAGGCGTCGCTGCCGGCGGCTGCGCCAGGGCGCAAGGTCTATCGCTGGGATTACGTGCCGGCGGACCGTGCGCGGATCGAGGCGAGTGCGGTGTCCTACCTGGACTACGGGCACTACCTGGCGGTGTCGACATTCACCGATTTCAAAGCGTTCGCCCAGGCCTACCAGGCACGCGCCAAGGTCGAGGTCACGGCACCGATCCGCGAGTTGGCGCAACGCCTCACGGCCCATTTGCCCACCACGCGGGAAAAGGCACTGACGCTCAGTGACTGGGTGCGTGAAAACATCCGTTATGTCGCCGTGTATGTCGGCGCCGGTGGGGTAGTGCCGCACGCGGCGCAAACCGTGCTGGATAACCGTTACGGTGACTGCAAGGACCATGTTGCCCTGCTTGAGGCGCTGCTGACGGCGGCGGGGATCAAAAGCACGCCAGCCCTGATCAACCTGGGCAACGCCTACGTGTTCCCCAAGGTGCCCGCGCTGGGGGTGTTGAACCATGTGATCACCTATGTGCCGAGCCTGGACCTGTACCTGGACTCCACCGACCCGTCGATCGCCGCGGGCTACCTGCCGTTGGCCGTGTTGAACAAGCGGGTGCTGCTGACCGCGACGGGTGAGTTCGGGCGAACCCCGGCCATCCAGCTCAACAAGGTTTCCAGTGACTTGCAGTTCAAGGTCAAGGGCGATGGTGGCGCAGACTTCACCAACGTCGCGACCGTGCAGGGTTGGGCCAGCGAGGTCAGCCGCTATGGTGTGAAATCGATGAAACCGGCGGACCGCGACCTGCTCGTCGAGAAGGTGCTCGGTGCCTATGGGCAGCGTGGCAGCGGTACCTTCGAGGTGCGCCCGAGCAACGCCAATGGCGACTTTGTCAGCACCGTCGATGGGCGCACGGAAAACCTCGTCAACCTGCCAGGGCCTGTGGGCATGGTGGCCTTGAGCAGCCTGGCGGGGGGTATCTCGCAGAACGTCTACAGCTTTGCCATGGAGAAGGAACGCAGCCAGCGCTTCGTGTGCATTTCCAATGACACCGTGGAAAAGTCGCGCTTCGAATTCCCGCCTGAGGTCAGTGTGCTGGCGATCCCCAAACAAGTGCGTCTGCAGGACGCCAACGTTGAGTACAGCGCGCAGTATGCCCAGGAGGGCAATGCCGTAGTGATCGAGCGGCATTTCAAGTTCAGCCGCCCGGATGTGGTCTGCTCACCTGAAGATTTTGCCGCCATGAAGCCGGCCATCGAGACGATGGTCAGGGACCTGCAGAGCCAGATCATCGTACAGGCCAGCTAGCCCAATCTGGCCGCCCCTGCAGCGCCGCCTCCTGGATCAATACGTAGCCATTGATTCATGAGGGGCGCTGCAGGTGGGGGCTTGCTCAGAAGTCCCAGCGGGTGGTGACCATCAGGTTGCGTGGCTCGCCATAGTAGGTGGTGCCGAAGTTGCCAAGCCCGGTCAGGTACACCTTGTCGAACACGTTGTTGGCATTGACCGTGAAGCTCAGGTGCTCGCTGTACTGGTAGCGGGTCATCAGGTCCACCAGGGTGTAACCGCCTTGCTTGATGCGTGTGTAGTCGTTGGCGGCCGGGCTGTAGATGCTGCCGTAGAACCCACTCTGCCAGCGCAGCCCACCGCCGACGGTGATGCGGTCCAATGCGCCGGGCAACCGGTAGGTGTTGAACAGCCGCGCCACATGCTCAGGCTTGGTGGTCGCCAGCGGGAAGCCGAACAGGCGGTTGTCGTCAGCGTCGCGCGTACGGGCGTAGGTGTAACCGGCGGTGATGTTCCAGCCCGGGGCCAGTTCGCCTGCCAGTTCCAGTTCGACGCCCTGGGTGGTGGCACCGTCGATGGCGGTGTAGATGCCCTCGTTGGTGACCGGGTTGGTGCCCACCGAAGAGGCGACGTTGTCTTGCTCGATACGGAAGAACGCCAGCGTGGCGTTCAGCCTGCCATCGAAATAGGCGGCTTTGAGGCCTGCCTCATAACCATCGCCTTCCACCGGGTCGAGGGTGGCGCCGCTGACGTCCTTGTAGACTTGCGGCTGGTAGATCGAGGTGTAGCTGGCGTACACCGAGTACGTGTCGTCCAGGTCATAGACCACGCCGGCGTAAGGGGTGACGACGCCGTGCTGCTTGTAGCTGGCGTGGGTGTCATCCAGGGGCGAGGTCGGGTAGTAGTCCTGGTCGTCGTTGTACTTGAAGGTGCTGACCCGGGTGCCGAGGATCACCGAGAGGTTGTCGGTCGGCTTCAGGCGGGTGGCCACGTAAGCGCCGTTCTGGCTCTGGGTGGTGGTGTAATCGCCGTTCTTCGGGAAGTCCTGTTCCGCAACCTTGCCGTTCCAGTCGAAGATCGAGCCCGGTACCTGGGCGAAGGCGCTGCCGTCGTAGGTGTCGCCGGTCAGGCGCGAATGCGAGGTCATGAAGCCTGCGACCAGCTCATTCTGACGGCCGAACAGGGTGAAGGGCCCCGACACACTCAGGTCTGCGGTGTTCTGCACACGATGCCCTTCCCAACGCCCCCAATAGAAGAACATGCCTTCGCCGGTCGTGGCGTCGGGGTTGCCCCCACTGGCTGATGCCAGGCGGGTGTCATGGTCGCTGATCATGTGGTTGAGGCTGAGCTTGACCTTCCAGTCGTTGGCCAGCGCCTGCTCCAGCGAGCCGAAGTAGGTGGTGGACTGGAAGTCGCGGCGGCTCCAGTCGGCCCCCGGGTTGTGCGAGCGCGAGAAGTCGGTGCGGCTGCCGTCGGAGAAGTACGTCGGGTTACCGGTCCAGGACGAGCCGCGCGGGGTGGTGGTCTGGTTGTCGATGCCGAAGGTGAGCAGCGTGTCGGGCGTCAGGTCGGCTTCGAGAATGCCGTAGTAGACGTCCTTCTTCTGTTTGTAGTGATCCAGGTACGACTTGCGGTCCTGGTAGGCGCCGACGAAGCGGCCGCGCACGTTGCCGCTGGCATTGAGCGGGCCGGAAATGTCACCTTCGGTGCGGTAGTTGTCCCAGGAGCCAGCGCTGGCGGTGATCGAGGCCTTGAAGTCGTGGGTAGGCTTCTTGCGGATCAGGTTGACCGTGGCGGAGGGGTCGCCGGAGCCGGTCATCAGCCCGGTTGCGCCCTTGATGACTTCCACGCGGTCGTAGGCGGCCATGTCGACATGGGTCGCACCCTCGTCGTAGACGCCGTCATAGATGGTGTTGACGCCATCGTACTGGTAGTTGGTGATGGCAAAGCCGCGCGCGGAATACTCCATGCGCTCGCTGTCATACGCCTGCACCGAAACTCCAGGGGTGTTGCGCAGCACTTCGCCGATGTCTTGCGAGCCGTGGTCGTCGATGGCCTGGCGGGTTATCACGCTGACAGACTGGGGCGTCTCGCGCAGGGTCAGCGGCAGCTTGGTTGCGGTGGTGGAGCCACCGGTGGTGTAGCTGCCAGTGCCTTCGGTGATGTTGCCCAGGCCTTGGCCGTCGATGCGGCTGGGGGCCAGTTCAACCACGTCACCCTGCTGGGTGGTGAGCAGCAGCGAGTAGCGGCCGTCGCTTTCCTTGACGGCCTGCAAGCCTGTGCCGCTGAGCAGAATCTGCAGGGCCTGGTCGACCGGGTACTGGCCATTCAAGGCCGGCGAGCGTTTACCGCGTGTCCACTGGGTGTCGAACGACAGCACAATGCCGGACTCTGCAGCGAACTGGGTCAATGTTTCGCCCAGGTCCCCTTGCGGCAGGTGGTAGTCATGCGCTTGCGCGGCGCAGGCTGCGCCCGGCCCACCGAGCAGAACAGTCAACAGCAGGCAGGTGCGCAGGTCTGGCGCGCTGAAGGGCCTGAGAGTGAAGCGGCAGGTCATCGTCGAGGTCTCGGAAAGGTAAAGAGGCAGCCACAGCTGGGGTTACCTATGAGTCGGATGAGCCGCGCGAAAGTGATCAGGCATTTTGCGTTTATTTCATGCGGCGGTAATCGTCACCCAGAAACGCGTGCGGCGCTGCACCTGCACCGGCAAGGAGGTAGCCAGTGCCCGCAAGATCTGTTCGGTATCATCGAGCCGGTAGGTGCCGCTGATGCGCAGCCCAGCCACCGACGGCGCGCAGTGCAGCCAACCTGGCCGGTACCGTGAAACCTCGGTGACGAAGGTGTCCAGGCGTTGGTCATTGACGATCAGCAAGCCTCTGCTCCAGGCGTCTGCGGCGTTGGCCAGCGTCTGCACAGCCGAAAAGCCCTTGCCATCGAACTGGCAGCTCTGGCCGCCGTGCACCTCCATGGCCTGGCCCGAGGCGAGCGTCACACGTGCCTGCTGGCCAAACACATCGAGCTTGCTGGCGTCATCGAACAGCCGCACGCAAAAGCGGCTGTGGCCAGCCGCGATGCTGCCGTGCCGGGTCACCACGCTGCAGCGTTGCTGCTCTGGCACCTCGACCATGATCTCGCCCTGGCGCAGCCGCACATACGGCTGTTCGCGGGTGTCATCGATATCAACTGCCGAGGCACTGTTGAGCAGCAGCGTGCTGCCGTTTTTCAGGGTCAGTGAGCGCTGTTCACCCACGCCACTGCGTACATCAGCCAGCAACGGTGAATACTGCATTTCGCGATAGCTACCCAAGCCCAGTGCACTGCCACCCAGCAGTACCAGCCCGGCCTTGACCACGCGGCGGCGGGTGGCGTGGCGGCCATGCGCCGCCAGCGACAGTACACGGCTGGTGGCCGGGGCAGGGGTTGCGCTCATGCGGGTCTGCAAACGTTCGGCCTGCTGCCAGGCCCAGGCATTGGCGGGCGCAGCGTTCAGCCATGACTGCCAGGCGCTATGGTCGCTGGGCTGCACTTCACCGCTGTTGAGCTGGCTGTACCAATGCGCGGCCTGACGCAGGGCTGTGCGCTGCTCGGCACTCAAAGCCATGCTCACTGGCCGTGGGTCAGGCTGTAGATCATGCAGTGTTCCGCCGCTTTGGCAATGTAGCGGCGCACCGTCACTTCAGAGACGCCCAACTGGGCGGCGATGCGTTTGTACGGCATGCCATCGACCTGCGACAGCAAGAATGCCTCCCGCACATTGGCGCCAAGCGCTGCCAGCATCGCATCCAGTTCAAACAACGTTTGCAGCAGCGAAAAGCGTTGTTCGGCCGAGATATCCAAGGCTTCGGGTTGCTCGGCCAGTACCTGCAGCCAGGCCCGCTCCAGGTGCACCCGGCGCAGGTGGTCGATCATCAGGCGACGGGCGATCGTGGCCAGGTAGCCCTTGGGTTCGCGGACCGCTTCGAGCTTGGCCGCCGCATCGGCGGCCGTCATCACGCGAACGAACACGTCCTGGACCAGGTCCGCGGCCAGGTGGGTACAGTTGACCCGAGGTGTCAGCCAGCCGTGCAGCCATTTGCTCTGCGCACGGTAGAGCTGGCTGACCTGGGAATTGAGGGCTACGTCCGGGGTGCTCATCCATGCCGCCTGAAAAGAGTTGCAAATGTTAATGGTTCGCATTTTATGCAAAGTGTTTCAGGCTTGGCAATCACCAGCGGGCGGGCAGTGCCTTGTTCATGAGGAGGTCGCGCGTTCCAAGGCCTGCGCTGCGCGCGCCTTCCTGCTCACGTGCCAGCGTGTCAGTACGCCGCGCAGCAGGGTGTTCCAGCAGTAGCTCAGCACCACGCCACCGACAAGCGCCAGGGCCACCGCGAACAACGGCTGATCGTAGATGTGGCGCGCCAGCGACTGGAACTGGAAGTGCGTCAGGTAGATGAACAAGGTCGACGACGCGATCATCGCCCCCGCCCTGGCAACCACGCCCGGCACGGGCACAGCGCGGAACCAGATCAAGGCGAGCATCGCCGGCAGGGCAATATCGATGTAGCTGGCAAACGCCTGCCAGCCGATGCCGGCAATGGCCACCAGGTCCAGCTCGGCAATCAGCAGTACCGCCACTGCACTGGCGACGCCTTTGCGCAGCGTCGAGTCGGCGTAGTGAATCGCCATGCCTAGCACCATCACCGCCAGGTAATGCTGGGGCACGCGGTTGAGCAGGGCCGTGGCGTCGAAGACGAAATGGCTGAGCAGCAGATCCGCCACCACCAGCGCGCAGGCGGCCATGGTCAGCCAGCGGAACGGGTTGGCAAGGATCGCCTTGCGCACGCGTTTGAACGACAACACAAGGCCAATGACCAGGATCATCTGCACCAGCACTTCGATGTACCAGTAGGCGAAGATACCGACCTTGTCGGGGGGGAACCAGTTGGAGATCAACAGCAGCGATTGCCAATGTACCTGGTCGAACAGCGCCTGAACCAACACCGTATAGGCAATGGTCGGCACTGCGATGGCTGCCACCGACTTGACCAGCATACGGGCGTCACCGCGCTCGTCGATGGCCTTGAACTGGAACCTGGCCAGGCTGATGCCAGAGATCAGGAACAGCACCGACGTCTCGCCTGCGATCCGCCATTCGGAAAACACCTCCAGGTGGCCAACCACAATCAGGATGATGGCGATCATCCGCAGGAAAACCGGCACCTCCATGACCCGCATCGACCACTTCGATGCCTTGCTGCGCTGCTCGGCCAGTTCGGCCAGGTCCTGGACCGGGATCATTTCCCAGCGATCCGGCAGGTGGCCGATCAGTTCTTCCAGCACCATCGACGCGCGGACGAACGACAAGGAATCGCCGCCGAGCTCCACGAAGCTGAGCCGGGCATCGATGCGCGGGGCCTGCAGGATCTGTGACCAAGCGTCGGTCAGTTTCAGGGCGAGCGGTGACAGGGGCCGCGTGGCCGCGTTGTCGAGGGTGTCGCTGCTGTCGAACGCCGCTGGCAAGGCGCGTTTGTCGACCTTGCCGTTGGGTGTGAGGGGGATGCCGGGCACCAACAGGAACATCGCCGGCACCATGTAGTCGGGCAGCATGCCCGCCATGGCTTGGCGCAGTTCAGCGGTGGCTACGGGGTGCTCGGCAACGCAATAGGCAACCAGCCTGACCGTCGCGTTGTCGTGGTTGGCCAGTACCACGCACTGTTTGATGCACGGATGCTGGCACAGGGCATTTTCGATTTCCGCCAGTTCGATGCGGTGGCCACGAATTTTCACCTGGCTGTCGCCGCGCCCCAGGAAGCTGGCGCTGCCATCGGCCAGGTAAGTGCCGAGGTCGCCAGTGCGGTAGCAGCGGTCGGCCTGGGCGCCGGTGAAGGGGTTGGCCACGAACTTTTCTGCGGTCAGTGCCGGATCACCCCAATAGCCTAGCGACAGGTAGGGGCTGCGGATCAGGATTTCCCCGACTTCGCCGGCTTCGACCAAGCGGTTGGCTTCATCGATGATCAACAGCTGCGCGCCGTCTATGCCTTTGCCCAAAGGGATGCGGCTGTTGTCGGCGCCCGGGTCGAGTGGGTGGTACGCCATGGCCTGCGGCGTTTCGGTGGTGCCGTAGAAATTCACACTACTGGCGTTGGGCGCAATCGCGCACACCTGCTGGTACAGCGTAGGGCTGAGTGCATCGCCGCCCCAGAACAGGTAGCGCAGGCGCTCGAACACCTGCCCGTTCATGCGCGCGCCGGTTTCGATGAGCTTGCCCAGGGGCGGGGTCAGGTGGATGACCGACAGGCCGTGGTGGTGTATCCAGGCGGCCAGGCGCGACGGGTCGGTCAGGGTTGCCTGGGCCGGGCAGACGACCGTTGCGCCGATCGACAACGGCGTGAACACGTCCCGGTAGACCGGGTCGTGGCCCAGGCCCGAGAGCAGGGAAAAACAGTCGCCGCGGGTAAAACCCTGCTGCTGCACATGCCAGTCGATGAAATGCACCAGGGGCGCGTGGTGGGTGATGATGCCCTTCGGTTCGCCAGTGCTGCCTGAGGTGAAGGTGATATAGGCCGGCTGCGCGGGGCTAACCTCAGGCAGGGGCGACTGCTTGCTGGCGATGTGTTGCAGTGCTTGGTCGGGGCAGGGCGGCACGTTGACGGTGCGGGCAAGGCTTGGCTCGACCTGGGCATCGCCACAGCGCAAGACAAAGGCTGGTTGGAGGGTGTGGATGATCTGCGCAATGCGCGCAGCAGGGTAAGCGGCGTCGGCTACGGTGAAGGTCAGCCCGGCGCGCAAGGCGCCGAGCATGGCATACACCAGCGCGGCACCACGGCTGGCGACGATTACCAGCCGATCGGTGCCATTGGCGCCGTTTTCCAGCAGGTACGTGGCAATGCCCTGGCTGATGCGGTCTAGCTGGCCGTAGCTGCAGGTGGCGTCGTGGGCGAAGATGGCGGTGGCATCGGGCGAGTGCTTTGCTTGCTCCACAAAGGCGTGAAAGATCGGGCGCTCGGCGCGATATTCCAGGTTCTGCGTCGGGTTCGGGCGCATATCCGGCATGTTGGGTGTTTGCTCCGCATCAACGGCAGGGGGTTGGCTGGATAGCACAACGCTAGTGCAGGCTGGCGTTTGGCGCCAATGCCCCTGCGGTGATTGTGTTGAGGCGGAATTTTGGGGCCGCTTCGCAGCCCCAGATCCTCAGGCAACATCCACCAGCACGATCTCGCTGTCTTCGATGGCCGTAACCCGCAACACCGCTTCTTGCTCGATGGCCAGCCCATCACGTGCCTTGACGCGCACGCCGTTGACCTCCACCACCCCCTTGGCCGGCACCAGATAACCACGGCGCCCGGCATCAAAGCGGTACTCGGCGCTTTCCCCCGCCTGCAACGTCGCAGCCACCAACCGTGCATCGGTACGAATCTGCAAACTGTCTTCGTCACCTGCACGCCCACTGGCCAGGGTCACGAAGCCTTCGCCACGTTCTCCTTTAGGGAAGGGCCGGCTGCCCCAGGTCGGCGCATCGCCCACCCGCTCAGGCACCACCCAGATCTGGAAGATGCGCGTATCGACGTCCTCCAGGTTGTACTCGCTATGGACGATGCCGGAGCCTGCACTCATTACCTGCACATCACCCGCTTCGGTACGGCCTTTGTTACCCAGGCTGTCCTGGTGGGTGATCGCGCCTTCACGGACATAGGTGATGATTTCCATGTCCCGGTGCGGGTGCGACGGGAAACCGCTGCCAGCCGCAATCAGGTCGTCGTTCCAGACTCGCAGGTTGCCCCAGTGCATACGGGCGGGGTCGTAGTACTCGGCAAACGAGAAATGGTGATGGGCATCGAGCCAGCCGTGGTTGGCGTGGCCGAGGCTTTCGAAGGGTCGCAGTTGCAGCATGGTCGTGCTCCTTGAATGGGTGGAATGGGGCCATGATGCGTCAAAGAAAGATCGAAAATAAGCGTAAATATCGGCTAAATATAATCAATTAAATTGATTGTTCTGGGTGCGGTGTTTTATCCGTTTCATCGCCTAATCCACTGATCTGCAAGCATTCGCTGGTGATTTTTAGTAGATGCGGCGAACATGGCACGCTGATTTGTTTTCCATCGGAGTGACCGTGGCCCACGAGCATCCCCAGGCGCCTGCCGACCTGACCCCACCTGCCCAGTTACCCTGGTTTCGCCGCCTGGCCGCCCGCCTGCTGGGCCGAGGCCTGAGCCGCCTGCAAGCCCAGCATCGCGACTCCTGGTTCCTCGGCCATGCCACGGGGCAGCGCAGTGGCCATGAAGACGGTGTGCGTGAAGGCTTCGAGCGCGGGCGGGTAGAAGGCTACGAGGCGGGGCGACAGGTGCTGGTCATTCGCGATACCCGCCCCGATACCGCCGCCGTGCCCGGCCAGGACAACAACCTTTTCGACGACTGGCGCCTGCCGTTGACCGCCGAACTGAAAAAGCGCTTCAAGGCAGATGTGGCGCAGCGCCTGCCGGCCGAAGCGCAACCCAGTGCGGCGCAGTGGAAGCTGATTTTCAGCGACACCCCCTCCACCTGTGTGGTGGCCGGGGCCGGGGCGGGCAAGTCGACCTCGCTGGTACTGCGGATTCTGCTGCTGCGCCATTACCTGGGCTACGAGCTGGATGCGATGACCGTGGTCACCTTCACCCGCGAGTCGCGCAAAGACTTCATCAAGCGCCTGTTGCAGGTGTTCGCCTTGTGGCAGATCGACCTGCAGCCCGCGCTTGCCCGTGAGCTGGTGCGCACCTTCCATTCGCGCATCTTGCCGCTGGTACGCAGCCTGCCAGGCTTTGGCCAGGTGCGTGCGTTCGAGACGCTGGGCAACGAGATGCCGGCCGGCCGTGAGGCCGAGGCCGAGAGCAACCCGTTCGACCTGCGCCTGAACGATGCGCAACGCCAGCAGCTCAACCTCTGCTACAGCACCTTGCTGGGCGAGAACCCGCGTTTCGCCGAGCTTGTTGGCCTGTTGCGCAGCGAGGCGTTGCAGCTCAAGCCGCTGGACCCCAACCACCCCGATGTGCAAAAGCGTGCGCAGGTGACGCAGTTGGCCGCCCAGCGCGACGAAGAGCTGTGCGATGTGATCGAGGACCTGTGGTTCGCTGCAGGTGCCTGGCCGATCAAGGGCATCGAGCCGTGTCGCGACACGCTTGAAATCCGCGGCAGCCGCTTCCATGTGCATGGCCGCCTGCAGGGGCAGGGTGCCTGGGTGGTGCTGGGCTTCGACCCCGCAGAGAGCGCGCAGTACCAGCGCCCCGGCGCCAAGCTGGCGGTGCGTGCCGAGTGGGCGGTCAAGCGCACCCTGTTGCAGGCGTTCTGCGACAAGCCCCTGATCTGGCTGGACAACTATGCAGCCGCCCGGCGTTTGGCTGCGTCCCTGGCCGGTGATGCGGTGGCCGGCCCCGGGTTCGAATACAAGGTCAAGGGTGAACTGGCCCCGGCACCGCTGCTCGACGCCTTTGTCGGCGCCGCCAACTTCATCGAAAACCTGGGCCTTGACGTGAGCAGCGCCGTGGCGGCGATGAGCTTCCCGGCAGGCGACAGCGACGGCCTGTTCTTCGAAGCGTTGGCCTTGTACTGGAAAGCCCTGGAGGCACATCTGCTGAGCCAGTCGCCACCGGTGATGAGCTACAACCGCATGTTCGCCCTGTTTGGCGAGAACAACCCGGAAAACCTGCAACTGCTGCCCGACCCCTTGCTCAGGCCGCTGGCGCACCTGATGATCGATGAGTTCCAGGACGTTTCGCCGCAGATCGTCAGCTGGCTGCGTGCCAGCCTTGCCGAGATCCGCCGGCGCGGGCCGTCGATGCACACCGGTCGTAACGCCCAGCATTCCTCGCTGTTGTGTGTGGGGGACGACTGGCAATCGATCTATGGCTGGCGCGGCAGTTCGCCGAAGTACTTCATGGAGTTCACCAAGGCATTCGTGTCGCCGGCCAACACCCGGGTGATGATGGTCGAGAACTACCGCTGTCAGCAGCAGGTGATCGACGCTGCCGAGTTCCTGGTCAAGGGCACCCCGGCGATTACCGGCAAGAAGGCCCGGGCCAGTGGGCCTGCAGCCGAGTTGCCGGGCTCGCCGGTCAAGGTGTTCGACCGTGATGAGGCGGCGCTGGGCGAGACCCTGATCGAGCATTATCAACGTGGCGAGTCGGTGATGATGCTGTACCGCAAGGGCAGCGACAAAGCCCTGATGAACGAACACCTGCAAGCGGTGCTGCACGCCGAGGCTGGATTGCCCGCCGAGCAGCGTCGGCTGCGGCAGCTGACTTATCACAGCGCCAAAGGCTTGCAGGCCGATGCGGTGTTCATGCTCGGCGACTGCCAATACCTGACCAGTTCGCCCTACAAGAACCAGGTGTATCGCTTGGCCGGCCTTGGTAAGCCCGGTGATGCCCAGGCATTCGATACGGCGCAGAAGGAAGAGGTCCAGCGGCTGGCCTACGTGGCGGTCACGCGTGCGGTCAGGCACTGCTATTGGCATGTGGAAGCGGCCAACAGCGAAGCGCCGGCGGCGCCCCGGGCGTCGGGCCAGGTGGATGGCCGGCAGGCCTTCTTCGAGGACCTGCGCGGCCAGTGACGTGCATGGGTGCACGGGTTTGAACCTGAGGGTCGGTGACGGCTAAGTCACAGTCGGTGACGGGCCAATCAATCGCCTGCCGTTACGCCAAGGTAACCTGTCGGAGCCCCGTGCGGCCCGGCGCAAGGGTTGTCGCTGGCGATCTGCTTCGAAGAGGCCGGCGGCGTATTCGGCCTGGTGGGGTCGTGCCAGGCTTCAAGTCAGGAAGCGTACCCATGCGTGCAACACCCAAGGATCACCTGCTTGACCTCAATGGCATCCAGATTGCCATACGCTGCTGGGGCCCGGAGGACGGCATTCCCGTGCTGGCCCTGCATGGGTGGCTGGACAACGCCGCCTCGTTCGAGCGCCTGGCACCGATGCTCGATGGCTGTTTCGTGGTGGCCCCCGACCTGGTCGGCCATGGCCGTTCGGACCATCGTCGCCACGACAGTGGCTACTACCTGTGGGAGCACGCCGAGGACATGCTGGCGGTGACCGACGCCCTGGGACTGGCGCAATTTCATGTGCTGGCGCACGGCATGGGCACCGGCGTCGCATCGCTGCTGGCGGCCATGACCAGCGGTATCGCCAGCATGGTTTTCCTCGATGGCATGGGGGCGCCGTTCACGGTCGCCGAGGATGACCGCGTACAGCACCTGGCCCGCGCCTATCGGCTCAAGCGCATGGTTCAGCGCAGCCAGTTGCAGGGTTTCTCCGAGCCCGATGCGAGCCGTTTCGACAGCCTCGCCTCTGCCCTGGAGCAGCGGCGCACGCGTCTGGATGGCGAGCTGTCGGAGGGCGCCGCACGGCTGCTGGCGCAACGCGACCTGTTGCAGCTCAGCGATGGCTATTGCTGGCGCCACGACCCGCGCCTGGTGCTGCCCGAGCCTATGCCGTTGACCGAGCGCGAAGCCTGTGACCTGCTCGGCCAGATCCGCTGCCCGCTGTACTTGATGTTCGGTCGGCAAGGCGCTTTCAGCGGCAACGCCTTTGCCCAGCGTGAGGCGGCCTTGCCCAGCCATGCCAAGGTTTCCTGGCACCCCGGCGGGCACCACTTCCACCTGGAGTCGCCCGATCGGGCCCTGGTCGATCAGCTTCTGCGGTTGTTGGCGCGGCACGAAGGCGGGGTACTGCAGCGGTTGGTCAACGAGTAGCGGGCAATGGCCAGCGCGCCGGGTACTGGGCTATGGTGGCGGTTCACCTCGCGCAGACGCCACAAGGAGCCCCCACATGCGACCGTTCGCCATCAAGCACATCGACCACCTTGTGCTGCGGGTCAGCGACCTGCCGCGCAGCATCGCCTTCTATGTGGATGTGCTCGGCTGCACAGTCAGCAGGGTGCGTGAAGACCTGGGCATGGTCCACCTGGCCACGGGGGCGGCGATGATCGACCTGGTCACGCTGGACGGTGTGCTGGGGCAGCCCGGTGGCGCTGCGCCGGGCGCAGAGGGGCGCAACCTGCATCATTTCTGCCTGCGTATCGAACCCTTCGATGAACAGGCATTGACCGCTTACCTGCGCGCTGCGGGGGTGCAGGTGGAGCCTGCCGAGAAGCGCTACGGCGCCGAGGGCGAGGGGTTGTCGTTGTATTGCTTTGACCCGGACGGCAACCAGGTCGAGCTCAAAGGGCCGATTCCGTCGCCCGAGGCGCCGAAAAGGCAATGACGCGCCCGTTGTGCCAGTTCGCCATCACGGCGGGTGGATATCCCGGTAAAGCCGATTATGCTTCAGATACTTGCTGCGATCCGAGGCGGCCCGCCTCGTCGTGCTTCGCGCAACCAATGAAAGCCCTAGGGCCTGGGTGCGACGGTGAAATGGGTGTGAGGTGCTCCGGCCTGGGATAACAACAAGACGGAGGCAACCCATGGCGGTTATCGACAGCGCATCCACGGGCAGTAGCGCGCCCCAACGCGGTATTACCCGGGAGGAGCGCAAGGTTATCTTCGCCTCGTCCCTGGGCACAGTGTTCGAATGGTACGACTTCTACCTGTACGGCTCACTGGCCGCGATCATCGCCAAGCACTTCTTTGCCGGCGTCAACGAGACCACCTCGTTCATCTTCGCCCTGTTGGCGTTTGCCGCAGGCTTTGCCGTGCGGCCGTTTGGCGCCATCGTGTTCGGCCGCCTGGGCGATCTGATCGGGCGCAAGCACACCTTCCTGATCACCATCGTCATCATGGGCCTGTCCACCGCGCTGGTCGGGTTACTGCCCAGCTATACGACGATCGGCGTGGCGGCGCCGGTCATCCTCATCACCCTGCGCCTGCTGCAAGGCCTGGCACTGGGCGGTGAATACGGAGGGGCGGCAACCTACGTGGCCGAACATGCGCCCAAGGGCCGGCGTGGCTTCTTTACCGCCTGGATCCAGACCACCGCTACCCTGGGCCTGTTCCTGTCGCTGCTGGTGATCCTGGCTTGCCGCACGGCCCTGGGCACCGAGGCCTTCGAAGCCTGGGGCTGGCGCATTCCGTTCTTGCTGTCGATCCTGTTGCTGGCCATCTCGGTGTACATCCGTATGCAGCTCAACGAGTCGCCGGTGTTCCTGAAGATGAAGGCCGAGGGCAAGGCGTCCAAGGCGCCACTGACCGAATCGTTCGCCCGCTGGGAGAACCTCAAGGTGGTGATCATGTCGCTGCTCGGCGGTACTGCCGGCCAGGCCGTGGTGTGGTACACCGGGCAGTTCTATGCGCTGTTCTTTCTGTTGCAGACATTGAAGATCGACCCACAGACCGCCAACCTGCTGATTGCCGGTTCGCTGCTGATCGGCACGCCGTTCTTCATCATTTTCGGCAGCCTGTCGGACCGCATCGGGCGCAAGAAGATCATCATGGCTGGCTGCATCATCGCGGCGCTGACCTACTTCCCGATCTTCAAGGCGCTGACCGAGTACGGCAACCCCGACGTGTTCGTCGCCCAGGAGCAGAACCCGGTAGTGGTGGTGGCTGACCCCGGCCAGTGCGCGTTCCAGTTCGACCCGGTGGGCAAGGCCAAATTCACCAGCTCCTGCGACCTTGCCAAGAGTGTGCTGGCCAAGCGCGCGATCCCTTACTCCAACGAAAAAGCCGAGCCTGGCAGTGTGGCGCAGATCCGTATCGGCGAGCGGGTGATCCCGAGCTTTGACGGCCGCAGCTTGGCCGCAGCCGACTTCAAGGCGCAGAACGATGCCTTCACCGCCACCCTTGGCGGTGCGCTGAAAGAGGCGGGCTACCCCGAGAAGGCCGACCCTGCGAAAATCAATTATCCGATGGTGCTGTTGCTGCTGACCATCCTGGTGATCTACGTGACCATGGTTTACGGGCCGATTGCGGCCTGGCTGGTGGAGCTGTTCCCGGCGCGCATCCGTTACACCTCGATGTCGCTGCCGTACCACATCGGCAACGGCTGGTTCGGCGGCTTCCTGCCGACGGTGGCGTTTGCCATGGTGGCGGCGACCGGGGATATCTACTACGGCTTGTGGTACCCGATCGTGATCGCGCTGATGACGGCGGTGCTGGGGATCTTCTTCATGCCGGAGACCAAGGACCGGGACATCAGCCACACCTGATCCTGTCGCTGTATGCAGGAGCGCCCTGGCACGGGCGCCCCTGCAAGGGCGCATGGCGGGAAGCGGCGTCAGTCGAAATAGCCCCGCAGGGTAAAGGCGTACCCGGTATCTACCTCTGCGGCTTCAGCCCGGCTCCAGCGCTTGCTCAAGACGAACTCGAACGCCGGCTCGTACAGCCCGTCGCGCACCACCGCACCGCCGAGCACCTCCACGTCGTACCAGCCATTTTCCAGCTCGATGATCGGCCTCCCCGGCGCCTGGTAGCGTGCCAGCAGGTCGCCGAGGGTCTTGTTGGTGAAGTGCTGCAGGATGCGCCAGGTATAAAGCATCACCGCACGGTGCTCGACGTGCAGTACATACCCAGAACGCTGATGCTTCAGCCGGCTGCCCGGTTCACGCAGGGCGGGTGGGTGGCCATCGAGGGTGAAGATGATCCGGTAGGGCAGGTTGTCGATGCCCGCCATGGGTAGCACCACGCCTTCGCGTACTGCCTGATCGCCGCTGTCGTCATGGGTGAATGCGTGGGCCAGGTCGTCGGCCAGGCCGTTTTCCTGCTTGAAGCGTTCGAGTAGCTGGATGTCACCGACCAGGAAGTAATCGATCAGGTCGTTGAGGACTTCACTGAATTCGTGGCGCATTTGTTTTCCTTGTCAGGTGCGCAAGTGAGCAATGGCAACGCTAGCGGAGGGCGGGCCACAGGTGCCCGCCGGGCGGGCGGTTGCTAATGTTTCTGGGCGATCTGGATCAGGTTGCCGCAGGTGTCGTCGAACACTGCCACAGTGACCGGCCCCACCACTGTGGGGGGTTGGGTGAATTGCACGCCGGCCGCGCACAACCGGGTGTACTCGGCCTGGATGTCGCGCACGCCGAATGAGGTGACGGGAATGCCGTCTTGCTTGAGCGCTGCCTTGTACACCTTGGCTGCGGGGTGGGCATCGGGTTCGAGCAGCAGCTCGACGCCATTGGGGTCGTGAGGTGAGGTGAGGGTCAGCCAGCGGTGCCGGCCCAGGGGGATGTCATGTTTGGGCATGAAGCCGAGCACGTAGTGATAGAAAGCCAAGGCCTTGGCCTGGTCGTCGACAAGGATGCTGGTGACCACAATCTTCATAGGCACACACCGTTTGCGGGGCTCGTTCACTCTTAGTAAAGACGCTCGGGCCTATTTGACCAGTGGCAGGCTTCACAGGGCGCCAGTCGCCGGCTACAAAAAACATGCTCAAGCCATAGGTAAATCCTTCATCGGCCGATCCCCCGGCAGCCAGGCCGCACGTTACAGTGACAGGCAAAATCCCCGAGCGCCCAGACAGCGCCAGAGAGGTACCTGTGGCTTCCTATACCTTGCGACAACTCAAGTATTTCGTCACCACCGTGGAGGCCGGCAGCGTCGCCGAGGCCTCGCGCCAGCTGTACATCGCCCAGCCGTCGATTTCCACGGCAATCAAGAGCCTGGAAGAAAGCTTTGGCGTGCAGTTGTTCATCCGCCACCACGCCCAAGGTGTGTCATTGACCCCCAGCGGCAAGCGCTTTTACGCCAAGACCAAATCGCTGCTGCAAATGGCCCACGAGTTCGAGCAGAACGCACTGGCTGACAACGACACCGTGGCCGGGCAGATCGACATCGGCTGTTTCGAAACGGTGGCCCCGCTGTACCTGCCGCGGCTGATCGCCGGTTTTCGCGAGCGTTACCCGGGCGTCGATATCCGCCTGCGCGATGGCGAGCAGCAGGACCTGATCCAGGGCCTGACCGCCGGCACCTTCGACCTGGTGTTTCTCTACGACCACGACCTGGATGGCACGATCGAGGCCGAGCCACTGATGCCGCCGCAAAAACCCTATGTGCTGTTGCCCGAAAAGCACCGCTTCGCCGGGCAAAGCCAGGTGTCGCTGCGCGACCTCTGCCCCGAGCCGATGATT
Source organism: Pseudomonas sp. SWRI77 (assembly GCF_014269105.1). Taxonomy (NCBI): domain Bacteria; kingdom Pseudomonadati; phylum Pseudomonadota; class Gammaproteobacteria; order Pseudomonadales; family Pseudomonadaceae; genus Pseudomonas; species Pseudomonas sp. SWRI77. Next base: position 75,117 of record NZ_JABWRV010000022.1, read on the forward strand.
CTGCTGGACGTGGCACCCAGCCGTACCTACTTCGTCAGCCTGTTCAACGAAATGGGGTTGACCCCCAACATCGTCTTCAGCTCGCCGTCGATCGAGATGGTGCGCGGCATGGTCGGGCAGGGGTTCGGCTTTTCGTTGCTGGTGACACGCCCGCATTCGGAGTGCACCTACGACGGGCAGCGCCTGGCGATGGTGGACATCGCCGAGCCGGTGGCGTTGTCAGGGCTGGCGGCAGCCCGCTTGAAGCGGGTACAGCTGACCAAACCGGCGCAGCTGTTCGTGGAGTTCTGCCGTGAAGAACTGGCCAAATTCTGATGCGCGCCGCTGGGCTGACCGTGCCTGAGGGTCAAGGGTTGAGCTGATACCCGCGCCCCTGCAAGCAACCACTGTACGCGCTGGCATGGGCCGAGCTCTGCGCCTGGTCCTGCGTGCGCCGATCCTCTCGACGGTCCTGGCGCTGGCGCATGCCACCGACCGCAGCCCCGGCGGCGGCGGTTTCACCGGCACGGTTCTGCCGGTACGCCTGCTTGGCATCGTCACTGGCCCGGTCATACACCTCGTCATGCTGATTGCCACGCACCTGCGCACCTACGGCACCTGCGGCAGCACCTGCCGCTGCGCCGCGAACCCGGCCACCGACGTGGGCATCGCTGGAAGTCGCGGTGCTGTTCGCGGCATTGGTTGCGACGCTATTGCACTCATTGATGTCCTGTTGCATCTGCTGGCTGCTCTGGCCCTTCAGCGGCACCACTGTCTGCGCCTGGGCGGCAGGTGCTGTGCATAGCAGCACCAGCAGGTAACTCCAAGTAAACGAACGCATGGCACACCTCCTGTGGGCGTGACCCCCTTTCACAGGATAGTCCGTGCGAAACAAAACACCGACTGCTCTCGGACTTGCGGGCCGTTTTACATTCATTGCGTATGATAATAAGATCATAATCATACGGAGTGTATGTAAACGTTTTTTCCTAAGGAGAGCCGATCATGCTCAGCCCCTACCGCCAACTGTTCCAGGCCAAAGGCACGGCAGGTTTTGCCCTGGCTGGCCTGGTGGCTCGCTTGCCCTTGCCGATGATGGGCATCGGCATCATCACCATGTTGGCGCAACTGCGCGGCAGCTATGGCCTGGCGGGCGCCGTGGCGGCGACGTTCGTGTTGACCTATGCGCTGATGTCGCCTCAGGTGTCCGCCCTGGTCGATCGGCACGGCCAGCGCCGTGTGCTGCCTGTCGCTGCCGCCTTGAGTGTGCTGGGCATACTGTTGCTGTTGGCGTGCAGCGGGTGGCAGGCGCCTGACTGGAGTCTGTTCATCGGGGCCGCGCTGGCAGGCTTGATGCCCAGCCTGTCGGCGATGGTGCGTGCGCGCTGGACGGCGCTTTACCGGGGTACACCGCAGTTGCAGATGGCCTATTCGCTGGAAACGGTACTCGACGAGCTCACCTTCATCGCTGGGCCACCGCTGTCGGTAGGGCTGTGCGTGGGGCTGTCGCCCCAGGCCGGGCCCTTGGCTGCGGCGGTGCTGCTGGCGATCGGGGTGTTCGCGCTGGTCGTTCAAACCGGCACCGAGCCAGCGGTGGACGCAGACGCAGGCGCTTTGAATGGTCAGGGGTCGGTGTTGCGGCGCTTGGAGGTACAGTTGCTGGCACTGTTGATGGTAGCCATGGGGGTGATCGTGGGCAGCGTCGATATCGTCAGTGTGGCATTCGCCGAACAGGCCGGCATGCCGGCCGCGGCCAGCCTGGTGCTGGCGTGCTACGCCATTGGCTCATGCGCGGCGGGGCTGGTGTTCGGTGCCTTGAAATTGCCAATGCCGCCGCACCGGCTGTTGCTGCTCGGCGGCCTGGCGACGGCGGCGACGACCCTGCCGTTGCTACTGGCGGGCAGCGTTTTCGCGCTTGCAGGCGCCGTGCTGTTGGCAGGCCTGTTCTTCGCACCGACCCTGATCGTGGCGATGTCACTGGTGGAGCGCAGCGTGCCCGCGCACCAGCTCACCGAAGGCATGACCTGGCTGTTGGCCGGGCTGAATGTCGGCGTCGCGCTGGGGGCTTTGGCCTCAGGGCAGGTGGTCGACCTGCTGGGGGCCACGGCGGGCTACCAGGTGGCCGTGGCCGCAGGGGTTGCCGTTGCACTGGTTGCGCTGTGCAGTTACCGGCGCCTGGGCGCGGTGGCCGGTGCGGCACTGCCAGGCGCTTGCACCGGTTGATAGCACCGGTCGATCAGTTGAGGTTGTTGCCTGGCTGCGCCTTGGCGCTACTGGCAGTCTCCTGCACCCGTGCGGCCTTGTCCTGGGGCAGTTTGTCGAACTCGCGCAGGCCGTTGTTGCGGTAAGGGTCACCGATCCAGCGCGGCGCCACCACGAACTGCGAGTTGACGATGCTTTTTGCCGGCTCGTAGTGGTCATAGCTGAGCCCGGCCAGGTCGGACAGGGTGTGGATCAAGTGCGAGCTGCTGTAGGGGCGGTTGGCCATGGCCTGCAGGTCGCGTGGGTGGGCCGCCTGCCAGCTCGGCGAGGTCCAGAGCAGGAACGGGATGGTGTACATCGGCCGGGTCGGGGCACCTTCGTTGCGCCCCAGGCGGTCATGATCGCCAGAGCTGTAGACATCTTCGCCATGGTCGGAGAGGTACAGCAGGAAGCCGTTGGGGGTACTGGCCGAGTAACGCTTGATCAGGCTGGCGACGACGTGGTCGTTGTAACGCACCGCGTTGTCGTAGAAGTTGTAAGTTTCTGCCTGGCTCTGCGTCAGCTTGGCCGGTACGCCCTGGCGATCGCTGAAGTGCTGGTAGGTTTTCGGGTAACGGTAGCGGTAATCCATGTGCGTACCCAGCAGATGGATGATGATGAACTTGTTCGGTGCAGGGTCTTGCAACGCCTTCTGGAACGGGTCCAGCACCACCTCGTCGTACTGGCTGGCATTCTGGTTGCGCTGGTTGTTCAGGTAGACCGGTGCGTCCGTTTGCTGGGAGAAGGTGGTCAGCATCGTGTTGCGCTTGGTCATCGTCTGCTGGTTGGTGATCCAGAAGGTCTTGTACCCCGCCTGTTTCATCAGGTTGATCAGCGACGGGTCGGTGAGGAAGCGGTCCGGGTGCTGTTCGTCACCGAAGGTAAGGATCTGCTGCATCACTTCGATGGTGTAGGGGCGCGGCGAAACGACGTTTTGAAACACTGTCAGGCCCTTGTCGCTGGCCGCCAGCGCGTCGAGATTCGGTGTGGTATCGCGCGGGTAGCCATACAAGTGCATGTGCTCTCGGGTGGTCGATTCGCCCAGCACCAATACCAGGGTGCGCGGTGTGTCACCGCTGCTGTTGCGCAGGTTCTGCAAGGGCGGCAGCGCGGCGTTCTGTGCCAGCAGCTGCTGCATGTTGTTCAGTTGCTGGCGATATTGCTTGTAGCCAACCAGCAGTTGCCAGGGCACGGCGGGCTCCATGCGCTGCTGGACCTTTTCTGCGGCGTCGAGGAAGTTGCGTTCCTGGGTAACCATCTGCTTGTAGAAGGGGTAGACCAGGTTGGCCAGCAACAGCAGGACAACTACCGGGATTCGGCTGCGCATAGGCAAGGTGACCGGGCGCACGCGTTTCCACAGCACCACGGCAACCAGGCTGTACAGCAGCAGCGCCAGGCCCAGCCAGAGGCTGAAATACTGGCTGAAGTATTCGCCGGCCTCGGCGGTGTTGGACTCGAACATCACGAAGATGACGCTTTGCGAGAACTCCTGGCGATAGATGCCGAAGTAGCTCAGGCCTACCAGCGAAGCGCCCCACAGCACCAGGCCGATGACCGCCGAAGTGGCCCGGGTGAAGCGCGGCAGCAGCAGCACCGGGGCCAGCCACAGGCTGCTGAGGAACAGCGCATCGCGAAAACCGGCAAACCCTGTGGTACCGCTGAACAGCAGCAGCGCTTGGGTTACGCCGGAAAAATACCAGAAGAACAGCAGGAGCCAGCCCAGGCCGGCCCAGTCCACCCGTTTGCTCGGGGAGGGGGTTGTTGTAGTGTCTGACACGTATGCCTCGTTGAACCTTGGCAGCCACCCAATGTGCGGGCGGCCGGAAAGGGCGTGACGCTAATCTGATGGCTGTGAAAATAACGTCAATGCCGTTGGCAAGGAGGCCCAGCCGTATTGCGCCATTGCGCGAACTGCCAAGGGCGCCAACGCCTGTCCTGTAATGGGTGCGATAACTTAACCCGTGGTCCCCGCCACGCGTGCAGGTATGATGTCGGCAGCGTAACCAGACCTACAGGCGCAGTGGAATATGAACCGTCGTAAAAAGATCAAACAGTTGATGCAGGCGCATGCCAAGAAGGCCAGTGCCAAGCTGGCGCCCAAGAGCAAGCCCAAGTACATCAGTAAAGCCGACCGGTTGAAGCTGGCAGCCGAAGCTGCCGAGGGTGCGGTTGTAGACGCCCAGAGCTGAGCGGGTGAGGGCTGGACGTATCAACGGCGATAGTAACGATGGTCGTCCTGGTAGCGGTGACGCATCGCCCGCTCATGATGACGTTCCCAGTCCCGCCGGCGTTCCCAGTCGCGACGTCGCTCGGCTTCGCGGCGGGCTTGTTCCCGGCGCCACTGGTCCCGGCGCCAGTCGCCTCGGTGATCGTGCCAACGGTCGTCGTGCCGGTAGCGGTCATCATGGGCGAGCAAGGGCGCTGAGTGCTCGCCAGCCAGGCTGGCCACGCTGGGCCAAGGGGATTCGGCAGGGGCTGCGACAGGCGAGGCAGCGTTCGGGGTTTTCATTTGTGATGCGGATGCCGAGCCCACCGCCGCGAAGGTGAACAGGCCGAGAAGCATCAACCGTGCGACATGCATTTTCATCAGCGAAGGCAACCTCTGGTAAACCATTTTTCCTGAGTACATAGACCTTTAAATTGGGAAAAGTTCTGGTGAGGTAGGTTTGATGGTTGTCTTGGGCTCGGGTGCTCGCGCGGTGTTTTGGGGGTTCCTGGCTTGAGGTTTTTAGCGCCTGTGAGATCCAATGCCAGGCACCAGTCAGCCCCCCACACCGTCACCCCCGGCAAACACCGCACGCAAATGCCCCCGATAACTGTCAAACGCCGCAATCACCCCTACAATCGCCTCAGCCTCTTCCCCGGCATCAAGTGCCAGGCCATCAACCCTGGCAACAAACTCCCGCCAGTGCAGGGCACGCCCGTCGGGATGGGGCGCCAGGTGCCGAGCCCCCTGGTTGCCGTCAAGGCCCAGGCGCTGGGTTTGCTTGAACAAAAACGCCGCCCCAAGGTTCGACCCCTCGCTGCAATACAGCCAACCCAAAGCCTGGGCCGGGCTGGCAATGACCGTCGGCGGCGCCGAAGGCAGCGCCAGGCCCAGGTCAAGCAGATCGCGCTCGACCGCCGCGAAGCGCGACAATTGCATCAGCCCTGGCAGGCGATCGTTGAGCAACTCATCGTGGTACAACGCCAGCAGGCTGCCATGGAAGCGGTGTTGCACCTGCAGAAAGCGCGCATAGCGCTCACGGTCTTCGAAGGGGCGTGCGGCCATGACCAGTTCATCGACACTGTCGTGGTCGCGGCTGCTGGACGCCTTCAGGCGCGCGCAGCGGCCGGGGACGGTGAGACGCGTGGCGGTTGCAGTCATCGGGGATTTCCATGTCGAAGTGGCAAAAGGAGCATGGTAATAAGATCACTCAGCCTAGGAAACGATCCTGTCACGCCGAAAATAAACGGCAGTGATTTATCATGCAGTCTGTTGTCATGTCCCAAAGGAGTCAGCGCATGAGCGCCCCCCAGTTCCGCAACCCCGAACCCACCGACGCTGAACGCTGCTACGCGATCGAAATCGGTGCCTATGAAGGGGATGAAGCGGCAACCCTGGAAAAAATCCGCACCCGCATCGCGCAGTACCCCGAAGGGTTCCTGCTGCTCGAAGCCGAGGGTGAAACCGTCGGCTTCATCAACAGTGGCTGTGCCCATGACGTGGTCATGTCCGACGAAGCCTTCAAGGAACTGGTCGGCCATGACCCGGCGGCGCCCAACGTGGTGATCATGTCGGTCGTGGTCGACCCCGCCCATCAGGGCAAAGGCTATGCGAAGCTGCTGATGGGCGCGTTCATCCAGCGCATGAAGGCGCAAGGCAAGCAGACCATCCACCTGATGTGCAAGGAACAGCATGTCGCGCTGTACGCCAAGCTCGGCTACGCCTACGTTAAACCGTCGCCGTCCGACCACGGCGGCATGGCCTGGCACGAAATGCTCATGACGCTCTGAGCGTCATTCGGCCATCTGCAACTCGGGCAGTTTCACCCGAAACGCCCGGGTCAGCCCGAGCAGGCAGAGGAAGCCCACGGCCATCCAGCACAGCCCGATGGTGAACGACAGGCTCGACAGGCTGCTCCACAGCCAGAGCGTGCTGAGAAACCCCAACCCCGGAATCGCGCCATACAGCAGGTAATTGCGGGTGCCGCGCAGCTTCTGGTCGACCAGGTAGTGCTTGACCACCGCCAGGTTGACTGCCGAAAAGGCGAACAGCGCACCGAAGCTGATCATGTTGGCGACTGTGTCCAGGGTGATGACCAGGGCGATCAGCGAGAGGATGCTGACCAGCATGATGGCCGCAGCCGGTACGCGTTTTTTCGTCACCAACTGGCCGAACACCCCTGGCAACGCACCATCGCGGCCCATGGCGAACAGCACCCGCGACACGCTTGCCTGGGAGACCATGGCCGAGGCGAAGCAGCCGGCCACGTAGGTGGCGGTAAACGCCGTCACCAGCAGTTCACCGCCGACCCGGCGCATCACGTCCACCGAGGCCGAATCGGGGTCGGCGAAGGCGCCCCACTCGGGGAAGACCCTCTGCGCGCAGTACGACACCACCAGAAACAGCAGGCCACCGATCAGCGACACGGCCATGATCGCCAGTGGGATGCGAAACGTCGGGTTGCTGGTTTCCTCGGCCATGGTCGAGACCGCGTCGAAACCAAGGAACGACAGGCACAGCACCGCGGCACCGGTCATGATTAGCGGCACGCTGAACCCTTCGTGGTGGAAGGGGGCAAGCAGTGACACCGGCGCCGATTGACCTGCCAGGTTGTTGATCGACAAGCCGACGAACACGACGATGAACACCAGTTGCACAACCACCAGGATCCAGTTGACCCGGGTAATCGACTCGATGCCGATCAGGTTGAGGAAGGTCACCAAAGCGATGGAGCCGGCGACCCATACCCAGGCGTGGATGGCCGGGAAGTACTCCGACATGTAGATGCCGATCAGCAGGTAGCTGAGCAACGGCAAAAAGATGTAATCGAGCAGCAGCGTCCAGCCGGCCATGAAGCCGATGTGGGTGCCAAATGCCTTGCGGGTGTAGGTGTACACCGAGCCGGAGTAGGGGTGCGCCTGCACCATGCGGCCGTAGCTGTAGGCAGTCAACAGCATGGCGGCGAGGGTCAGCAGGTAGGCGGTGGGCAGGTGCCCCTTGGTCATTTGGGTGACCAGGCCATAGGTGGTGAACACCGCCAGGGGCACCATGTAGGCAAGGCCGAACAGCACCAGGGCGCTGAGCCCCATGGACTTTCTGAAGCGGCCGGAAGACGCGGAGGGTGACGAGGCGTTGGCGGAGTGGGTCTGGGCCGTAGTTGTTGTTGTATGCATTGCGAACTCCTGAAATCGGATGCAGGACGCCGCAGTATGCGAGCGGGCTCGATACTGTTGAGGGGCCATGAAAGGAGGCTGGGCCAGCTTGGGTTGCGCAGCCCTCAGGGGTGGGGCCGGACGATGCTCCCATACCCCGGGCCCGCTCGAAATCACCCTTTGGGGTGAGCCGCTGGTCGCCTGAAAACGCTCACCCCAAAGGGTGATTTCGGTCTTCGCCTGGCCATGGGAGTATCTGGAAACAACGCGCCGCCCCGACGGCGATACCGTTTTCCCGCTACCGGCAGATTTCCAGTGACCAGTGATCAATTGGCTTCAACACAGTGGTTCGAGCACATTGCCAGGGTTACCGACATGATCGGCCAACCGGGCTTTGCCGCCACCTTGTTCGCAGCGCTCGGGGTGATCCGGCCCATCCAGGCCACCACGGTCTACCTCTACCCGCATGACGGCATGCCATGCGCGTTGTTCGAGCAGGATGACAAGGCTCCCTGGCAGCCAGAAGGCAACGTCAGCCGCTACCTTTCCGGCTTCTATCTGCTCGACCCGTTCTACGGCGCCTGCGTCGAGCAGGTCGCGTCTGGCTGCTATGGCCTGTTCGACGTGGCGCCCGACCACTTCGAAGTGAGTGAGTACTACCAGTCGTTCTACCGCCATTCACACCTGGAGGATGAGCTCAATTACATCCTGCAGGTCGCGCCCGGCCAGAGCCTGGCAGTGTCGCTGGCCTTCACCGACAAGTTGGACGCCCCAAGCCGCGACCTGTTCGGGCGCATCACGCCCTGGGTGCTGGCGGTACTCAGCAAGCACTTTGCCGGGCTGGGCAGCCGCGGTGGGCGTTTCGAGAATGTGCTGGAGCAACGCATCCATGCCGCCCTCAACAACTTCGGCAGTTCGTTGCTGACGATGCGCGAATGCCGCATTGCCCAGCTCATCTTGCGTGGCCACTCGACCAAGTCCCTGGCCGAGCGCCTGGGGGTTTCGGAAGACACCATCAAGTCACACCGCAAGCATGTCTACGCCAAGCTCGACATCGGCACGCAGTCCGAGCTGTTCTCCTTGTTCATCGACGCGCTGGCCAATGCCCAGGGCGTGTTGGGCAAGGACCCGCTGGAAAGCTACATGGGCAAGCTGCGCTGAGCGCAGTCGCCTCGCCCGCCCCTATAACCACAAGGAAACCCGCCAATGAACGCGCCTTTTGCCCCCAAACGCCAGACCCGTGACTACCAGGCCGCTGACGCGGCGCACCACATTCATGCCTTCCTCGACCAGAAGGCGCTCAATGCCGAAGGCCCGCGGGTCATGGTCGGTGGCGAACGGCTGCACCTGTGGGACAGCGAGGGCAAGCGCTACCTGGACGGTATGTCGGGCCTGTGGTGCACCCAGTTGGGTTACGGCCGCAAGGACCTGACCGCCGCGGCCGCCGCACAGATGGACCAACTGGCCTACTACAACATGTTCTTCCACACCACCCACCCGGCGGTGATCGAACTGTCCGAATTGCTGTTCAGCTTGCTGCCAGGCCACTACAGCCATGCGATCTACACCAACTCCGGGTCCGAGGCCAACGAAGTGCTGATCCGCACCGTGCGCCGTTACTGGCAGGTGGTCGGCCAGCCGAACAAGAAGGTCATGATCGGCCGCTGGAACGGCTACCACGGCTCGACCCTGGCGGCCACGGCCCTGGGCGGGATGAAGTTCATGCACGAGATGGGCGGGCTGATCCCGGACGTGGCGCACATCGACGAACCGTACTGGTACGCCGAGGGCGGTGACCTGACCCCGGCCGAGTTCGGCCGGCGCTGCGCGCTGCAGCTGGAGGAGAAGATCCTCGAACTGGGCGCGGAAAACGTCGCAGGCTTTGTCGCCGAACCCTTCCAGGGCGCTGGGGGCATGATCTTCCCGCCGGAAAGCTACTGGCCCGAGATCCAGCGCATCTGCCGCCAGTACGACGTGTTGCTGTGTGCCGACGAAGTGATCGGCGGCTTTGGTCGCACCGGCGAGTGGTTTGCCCATGAGTATTTCGGTTTCGAGCCGGACACGCTGTCGATCGCCAAGGGCCTGACCAGCGGCTACGTGCCCATGGGTGGCCTGGTGTTGAGCAAGCGCATCGCCGAGGCACTGGTGGAGCGCGGCGGGGTGTTTGCCCACGGCCTGACCTATTCGGGCCACCCGGTGGCGGCGGCGGTGGCCATCGCCAACCTCAAGGCGCTGCGTGACGAAGGCATCGTGCGTCAGGTCAAGGACGACACCGGACCGTACTTGCAGCGCATCCTGCGCGAAGTGTTCGCCGACCACCCGCTGATTGGCCAGGTGCAGGGTGCCGGCCTGGTGGCGGCGCTGCAGTTTGCCGAGCACAAGCCCAGCCGCAAGCGTTTTGCCAACGAGAACGACCTGGCCTGGCAATGCCGCACCTTCGGTTTCGAGGAAGGCTTGATCATTCGCTCGACGTTGGGGCGGATGATCATGGCGCCGGCATTGGTGGCCAACCGCGCCGAGCTGGACGAGCTGGTCGACAAGACCCGCATTGCCGTGGACCGCACTGCCAAGTTGGTGGGCAGGCTCTGAGTATCTGGGGCCGCAAGGCAGCCGCAAAATCCAAGACAGTCGTATGGAGCGCAAATGAAAAGTCTCGAATACTGGCAAACCCGCGCCGCAGGCCTGCGTTTTATCGACAAGGCCTTGATCGGTAGCCAGCAGGTGAGCGCCAACTCCGGCGCCACCTTCGCGGCCATCAACCCGGCCACCCAGCAGGTGCTGGCGCAGGTTGCCGCCTGCGCTGAGGCCGAAGTCGACCTCGCGGTGGCCACCGCACGGCGGGCCTTCGAACAGGGCGCGTGGTCGCGCATGGCCCCGGTCGAGCGCAAGAAAGTCCTGCTGCGCTTGGCCGAGCTGATCATGGCCAATCGCGAAGAGCTGGCACTGCTGGACTCGTTGAACATGGGCAAACCGGTGATGGATGCCTACACCCTCGACGTGCCTGGCTCGGCCCATGTCTTCGCCTGGTACGGCGAGGCGCTGGACAAGCTGTACGATCAGGTGGCCCCCACGGCGCCCAACGCGCTGGCCACGATCACCCGCGAAGCGCTGGGCGTGGTCGCCGCCGTGGTGCCGTGGAACTTCCCGCTCGACATGGCCGCGTGGAAGCTTGCGCCGGCGCTGGCCGCCGGCAACAGCGTGGTGCTCAAGCCTGCCGAGCAGTCACCGTTCTCAGCGCTGCGCCTGGTGCAACTGGCGCTGGAGGCCGGTTTGCCGGAAGGCGTGCTGAATGTGGTGCCTGGCCTGGGTGAACAGGCGGGTCGGGCGCTGGGTTTGCACCCGGACGTCGACTGCCTGGTGTTCACCGGCTCTACCCAGGTCGGTAAATACTTCATGCAGTACTCGGCGCAGTCCAACCTCAAGCAGGTCTGGCTGGAGTGTGGCGGCAAGAGCCCGAACCTGGTGTTCGAAAACTGCCAGGACCTGGACATGGCGGCGGAAAAAGCGGCATTTGGCATCTTCTTCAACCAGGGTGAGGTGTGCTCGGCCAATTCGCGCCTGTACGTGCAGCGTTCGATCCACGATGAGTTCATCGAACGCCTGCAAGCCAAGGCCCGCCAATGGATGCCAGGCAACCCGCTGGACCCTGCGAGCCGCGCGGGTGCAATTGTCGATGCCGAGCAGACCGGCCGCATCAAGGCCGCCATCGACCATGCGCACGAGCAGGGCGCCCGGCTGGTGTGTGGTGGCCGGCGCCTGACCCAGGGCGGGTCGGACAACTACATCGAGCCGAGCATTTTTGCCGGGGTCGAGGCGAGCATGAGCCTGGCCCGGGAGGAAGTGTTCGGGCCGGTGCTGGCGGTCAGCGCGTTCGACAGCGAGGAGCAGGCCGTGCGCTTGGCCAACGACAGTGTCTATGGCCTGGCCGCGTCGGTATGGAGCGATGACTTCAACCAGGTGCATCGCGTGGCGCGGGCGTTGAAGGCGGGCACCGTTTCGGTCAATACGGTGGATGCGCTGGATGTCACGGTGCCCTTTGGTGGGGGCAAGCAGTCGGGGTTTGGTCGCGACCTGTCGTTGCATTCGTTCGACAAATACTCACAGCTCAAGACCACTTGGTATCAGCTGCGCGCGTGACGCAGGCCAGTTCATACGTATGCGGCGCCTGGCTTGGGGTTGGCGGTGGGGCGGAGATCGAGGGCAGCCCGCCCCCCGAAAAACTAAGACAGGCACCTAGCCGCCATCGCCCTATCTCCCGACATGAGGCCAACGGCCAAGGCTGAGCCACAGGTAGGGCGTGCGCCGCACCCGTGAATGCATGCATTATCCGGTTTCGACAAGACAAGGACGACGACCGTGCAAGTACGCAAGCTGACCCACGATGACCTGCCCCACGCCAGCGCCCTGTGCCTGGATGCATTCACCCAGGCCGTTGCGCCCTCGCTGTCGGCACAGGGGGTGGAAACCTTCGCCAAGGTAGCTACGGCGCAGGCGTTTGCCGAACGCATGGCCGGCGACAACCTGATGCTGGTCTGTGTCGCAGGGGGCGTGATCACCGGGCTGATCGAACTCAAGCAAGGGCGCCACGTGGCGATGCTGTTTGTCGCGCCGAGTTGGCAGCGTCGGGGCGTGGGCACGCGCCTGATGAACGCAGCACTGGAGCAGGCGAGAGCGGCGGTAGTGACGGTCAGCGCATCGTTGAGCTCGGTGGCCGCCTACCAACGCTACGGATTCGCACTGGCAGGGGATGTAGGCGAGATTGCCGGGCTGGTCTATCAGCCGATGGAAAAGCGCCTGCCTTGATCAACGAATGGCCGCTTGTGCCTGGCGCACCGGCAGTTCGACCCTGAACGTGGTGCCCACGCCGACCTCGCTGTGCACATGGATCTCGCCGCAGTGGCGCTTGATGATGCCGTACGAAAGCGACAACCCCAACCCGGTGCCTTGGCCGACCGGCTTGGTGGTGTAGAAAGGGTCGAAGATCTTCTGCAGGCTTTGTGCAGGAATGCCGCAGCCATTGTCGGCCACTTCGATCCACACCTTGTCGTCGTTGGCGCAACCGGTGCGCACGGTGATGGTGCCACGCTCGGTGCCCATGGCGTGGGCGGCATTGACCACCAGGTTCATGATCACCTGGTTGATTTGTGACGGCAGGCACTCGACCTCTGGCAGCACACTGTATTGCTTGACCAGGTCAGCCTTGTACTTGAGCTCGCTGGCCGCGATGTTCAGGGTCGAGTCGATGCCCTGGTGCAAGTTGGCCCATTGCCAATCCTGGCTGCTGTCCACCCGCGAAAAGTCTTTGAGGTCCCTGACGATCTGCCCGACGCGGCTGATGCCGTCCTTGGACTCACTGATCAGCAACGGAATATCGTCGAGAATGTATGCCAGCTCCATTTCGCTGCGCAGCTTCACCAAGCTCGCCTGCAGCGTCGCCGGGCCGATGGCCGGCTCTGCGTCACGGTAGGCCTTGAGCATGTCCTGCAAGCGGGCGAAGTAGCTGCCCAGCGCCCCCAGGTTGGAGGAGACGAAGCCGATCGGGTTGTTGACCTCATGGGCGATGCCCGCCGCCAGCTGGCCAAGGGAGGCGAGTTTTTCTGATTGCACCAGCTGGCTTTCGAGGAGTTTGCGTTCATCGATCTCGCGCTGCAGCGCCGCGCTGGCCTGGGTCAGTGCCTGGGTGCGGCGCGCGACCCGTTGTTCCAGTTCATCGTTGGCGACCACCAAGGCGCGGTTGACCCGGTTTATCTCGCCGAAGCTGCGCAACAGCCACACCGCCATGTACAGCAACAGCAAGACCAACAGGGTAGAGAACACCAGCAGGTAGAAGTGGTAGCGCTGATTGACCAGCAGCGCCGTGCGTTCGTCACGGTCGAGCATCATGGCAATGGCATCCAGGTGCGCGGCGACCGGCAAGGCGCCGATCTGCTCAAGCAATTGATTGACCTTGGGTTGCTCGCGCAGGATCAACGCAATGTGGTTGCTGAGGGTGTCGATGGGCGCATGAAACTCCAGCGGCAGGCGCTCTTTGTTGACCGCCAGCTTGTTCAGGCCGACGAGGATGTCAGCCGCCTTGTCATCCGTGGTCATCTGGGCGAACTCAAGGCTGCTGAGCATCAGGTCGTAGGTGTCGGTAGAAATGTTGTGCAAGCGCAGTGCGTCGGCATCGGCCAACTGCCCCAGTTGTGCCTGGATACCGTCGGCGGCGGCGGGCAGAAACGCCAGGGAGTTGCGCAGCACGGCGTTATGCGACTTGAAGCGCTCGACGTAGTTTGCCTTTTCCTCGAACGCCTGCTGGTAGTCGGCGTAGGCCTGGCGCCATGCCGGGGAGTCACCGTGCTGGTTGCGGGTTTCAATGCTTTCGAAAGCCCGCCACAGGCGCTTCATCTCGACCACTGGCCAGACCAAGGGGTCGTAGTTGTAGTTGATGCTGGTGCGGGCCTTGAGTATTTCGTTTTCCCATTGCGAGTCGTTTTGCTTGATCTGCCGGATCAGGTCACGGGCCTGGGTGTAGGTACCGCTCTCGTCGGCCTTGGACATCAAGTACAGGTAGATCAGCACCGAGGCCAGCAACACGGCACTGGTCGTCAACAACAGCAAGCTGCGGCGGCGGGTCAGCCTCATAGGGGTTTGCCCTTCCATTCACCGGTCAGGGTCTTGAGAAACTGAATGATCAGCGCTTTGTCGTCGGTGCTTGGCGTGCGCCCCACTTGGTAGCGGAACATGACGTCCACCGCCGCTTCCAGGGTCGGCGCCGAACCATCGTGAAAGTACGGGGCGGTGACCGCGACATTGCGCAGGCTGGGCACCTTGAACACATGCCGGTCTTCTTCATCGCCGGTCACGTTGAAGCGCCCCAGGTCGGCAGGCATAGGGTTGCCGCGGTCAGCGAAATAATCGCCCAGCACGCCGAACTTCTGCAGCATGTTGCCGCCGATATTGACGCCTTGGTGGCAGGCAATGCAGCCGTACTCCTGAAACCGCGCGTAGCCGTATTTTTCGTCCTTGCTGAGGATCTCGGTGTCGCCCTGCAGGTAGCGGTCAAAGCGTGAACCCGGCGTCAACAGCGTGCGTTGAAAGGTGGCCAGCGCGTCCTGAAGGGTGTGTTCATCCACCGCCTTGCCATAAGCTTTGGCAAACTTTGCGCGGTAGCTTGGGTCTGCGGCGATGCGCTGCACAACCACCTGCCAGTCGCTGCCCATTTCGCCTGGGCGCTGGACCACCAGGTGGGCCTGCTCTTCGAAGGTTTGCGCACGACCATCCCAGAACTGGCGAAAGTTCAGGCTGGCGTTGAACACGCTGGGGGTATTGACCGGCAAGGGCTTGCCATCGACGCCGAGCGAGCGCACCTGGCCGTCGGCGCCCCCCTGGTCAAGCCGGTGGCAACTGGCACAGGCCAGGCTGGCGTTGCTCGACAAGCGCGGGTCATTGAACAGTTTGCGGCCCAGTTCGACCCGCTCAGGCGCTAATGCAGGCACCGCGGGCAATGGGGTGAGGGGCCCGCCAATGGCCTGTGCCAACCCAATCGAAGGCACCAGGAGCAACAGCACGCCCGCGCACGTGCGAAACGGCGGGTGGATAGGCATCGGGCAACCCTCCCTGGTGACAACGCGCTATGCCGCTGAGAATAGTCAGTGCCGTGCGCCAGCGCTAACCGGTGGGGCAAATGTCATCTAGCCTGTAATCAAGGACCCGTTTGATTACCCGGTGCACGGAGGGGACCATGGAACAACCGGTAATGGATGATGTGGCCGACAGCGCCTGTGAGAAAGCCGTTGTGCTGCTGGTCGACGACGAGGCCTCGATTCTCAACAGCCTGCGCCGGCTGCTGCGTGGCCAGCCCTATGATGTGTTGCTGGCCGAAAGCGGCGCTCAGGCCCTTGAGCTGCTTGAACAACACCCCGTCAACCTGGTGATCAGCGATGCCCGCATGCCCGGCATGGATGGCGCGACCTTGCTGGCCCAGGTGCACCAGCGCTTTCCCGGCACCTTGCGCATCCTGCTGACCGGTTATGCCGACATGGCCACGATCACCAAGGCAATCAATGACGGCCAGATTCACCGCTACATCAGCAAACCCTGGAATGACGAAGAGATGCTGGTGACCGTGCGCCAGGCTTTGGCCTTGCAACACTCGGAAAGCGAGCGACGGCGCCTGGAGGCGCTGACCCAGGCACAGAACCAGCAGTTGAAGGTGCTCAATGCCAGCCTCGAACAGCGTGTCGCGGCGCGCACCGCCGAGCTGCAGCAAACGGCCGACATGCTCGACCTTGCCTACGAAGAGCTCAAGCACAGTTACGTCACCGGCACCGAGGTGTTCTCGCTGCTGGCCAACCTGCGCCTGCCCAAGCCCAAGCAGACCAACCGCCAGGTCATCGAACTGATTCGTGTGTACTGCACCCGCCATGGCCTGGACGAAGCCAGCCGCCGCGACCTGACCATGGCTGCCGCCCTGTACAACATCGGCAAGATGAGTTGGACCGACAGCATGCTGACCTGCCCGGTAGACCTGCTGCCGCATACCGAGCGCGACCTGTACCGGTCGTACCCGAAACAGAGCGAATCGCTGGTGATGACCCTGGAGCCGATGAAAGAAGCGGCGCAACTGATCTTGCACCATCAGGAACGTTGGGATGGCAGCGGCTTCCCCGACCATCTCAAGGGCGAGGCCATCCCCCTTGGGGCGCGCTGGTTGAAGCTGGCCGTGGACTTCATCGAGTTGCAACGCGGCCTGGTGCTGGAGCGGCAGATGAACAGCGATGAGGCCTTGATGTACATCCGCAAATACGCAGGCAAGCTGTATGACCCGGCGCTTGTGGAAGACTTTGTAAACGTCTGCGCGGAGTTTCTCAGCGATGTGACCCTGGCCGACCCGACGGTGCAGGCCCTCGGTACCCGCGACCTGGCCGCCGGCATGGTCCTGGTGCGCAATCTGAATGCGGACAACGGCATGCTCTTGCTCAATGCCGGCAAGGTGCTGAGTACGGCGTTGGTGGAAAAGCTGATTGCCTTCGAGCAGATGGAGGGGGGCAAGTACAGCGTGTTCGTTCGCGTCTCCGAGGGGGCTGTGGCTTGAGCCCCCCGGCTTGAGGCCTCCTAGCCTGACGCCTTACACGCAGGCATACACCACCAGCTCCACCAGCATTTCCTCACGCGCCAACCCCGCCACCACGACCGCTGCCCGGTTAGGGTAGGGCGGCTGAAAATACTCGGCATACAGGCTGTTGACCGTTGCCAGGTAGCTGCGGTCGGTAACGTAGATAAGCACCTGGGTCACGGCGTCCAGTGACGCGCCCGCAGCCTCCAGGGTGTGGCGCAGGTTGTCGAGGGTCTGGCGAGTCTGCGCCTCGATGCCACCGGCGACCACCTGGCCCTGGGCGTCGATGGGGATTTGTGCCGTGTACAGCGTGCCGTTACCCACCACCGCCCATTCCAGCGGCGCTTTGGAGGCATACAGATCAGTCTTGATGGCATGTTTCATGGGTAATTCCTTGAGTGTTCGAAGTGCTCAGTCGGCATCGCTACCGCCACCTGCGCCATGCTGACGCGAGGCATCGGTGCTCTCGACCAGGATCTGCTCGGCAAGCTGCTTGAGGCGCTGCCAGGTGTGCGCTTGCACCGTGAACCCCAGGCTGACCGGGGCATGGGGGGCAACCGGGTGGGCCGTTTGCAGAGGGCGATCGAGCAGCACCGTGATGCTCTGGTCGACTGCTGCACCGGGGCAAGGCTGGTCGTCGCTGAGCAGTTGCGGGCGGGTGGCACCCGCGGCGAAGAACGCCGCATGCTGCTGGCGCGCATCGCCCCACCGCGCCTGTACCTCAAGGCCCAACTCGGCGGCCCGGCTCAGGTAGCCCAGCAATAACAGGCGGTTGTGGCAGTGCTGGATGCGCAGCACGCCGTG
Organism: Pseudomonas sp. SWRI77; assembly: GCF_014269105.1. Taxonomy (NCBI): domain Bacteria; kingdom Pseudomonadati; phylum Pseudomonadota; class Gammaproteobacteria; order Pseudomonadales; family Pseudomonadaceae; genus Pseudomonas; species Pseudomonas sp. SWRI77. The sequence continues at coordinate 92,596 of NZ_JABWRV010000022.1, forward strand.
GCCAACCTGCAACGCCTTGTCCATGGCCAGCTCCACCACGGTCGCCGCGCAGCGCAGCACGCTCTGGCCTTGGCAGTCGATCACCAGCAGGGCGCTGTCTTCCAGGCACAGGGTGTAGGGCTGGGCTGCTTCGTGGTGCAGGTAGTCCAGGGCTTTTTCCAGCGTGCCCAAGCCGTCCAGCCCTTGAAGGTGCAGCCAGCCGACCAGCTCGGCGGCGTCCTCGCAGTCGCCGGCGGCAAAGCCCATGCCTTCGAAGGCCTTGCGGCACATCACCTGGATTTCGTTGAGTGACACGCGCATGGTCAAAGGCCTCCGTGCGGCATGACGGCGAAGTTCCAGTCGTCGTCGAACGGCTGGCCGATTTCACTGACCAGGGGCGCGCCCTGGAACAGCGTAATGCGCACCCAACGGCTTGATTTGGGGTCGAACTTGCCAGCGCCGAAAAACGCCAGTTTGCAGCGCAGCAGGTGGATGGGCAGCATGTCGCTGGCCAGCAGGTTGGCGCGTATTTCGCCATAGGCACTCTGCGCCATGCCTTGCAGGCGACGCACCGTGCCCTTGAACCCCGGCTGGGCGATCAGGAAGTGTGCCGTCAGTGCCTGAGGTTGTGCGCGCAGGTGTGCGAGCAGGGCGCGGTGGCAACGCTGGATATTGCGCGCGATGCCCAGTTGCATTTCTTTCTCGGCGCCAGGTTCTTCACTGCGCATGCCCAGGCGTGGCTCTTCCTTTTCTGCTGAGCGGTACCAGAAGAAGTGCTCGGCCTCGACGTTGTCAAAGTCGTAGGCCAAGGCCCAGGCATAGTGCGTTTCGATAAGCTCGCGCAACTGCCCCAGCGGCATCTGTGCATCCAGGCGCCACCCTTCGACGACCCCCATTTGCTCGGCCAGCGGTGCAACCTGTTCGGGGTAAAGCTCCAGCAGTACGCTCACCAGCAGTTCCTGGCAGCCCAGCCCCGCGTGTGCCTCGCCCCAGGCCTGCACGCGTTGCCACAGCCCTTCGCTGCAAGGCTGGCAGGCGAGCCAGTCGGCCAGTTGAGCCAGCTCGACGAGGGTCTGTTGGTCCTGTTGATGTTGGCGCTGATCTTCGGTGCGGGTCTGCTGCAGATGCTCACGGGCACGTGCCAGCAGGTTGTGCAGGCGGGCCAGCGTTGCCGGCGCAGGTGTTTGAGCCAGTACCCGCGCCAAGGCGGTTTCCCGCGTGTGGACCCAGCGCTCGACCAGTTGCGGGTGGTTGATCAGGAACGGCGCCATGCCCAGCCCGGTGGCATTGCCCACCCCCAGGTAACGTTGCAACGCTACATCCAGGGGGGCTGCGCGATGCGGATTGAGCGCACGGGCCATGTGCTCGATCTGCTCGATGCTGAAATGGCGCAACAGGTACACCGTGAACATCTGTGCGCTGAAAGGCTGATTGAAGTCTGCGTTGCCTTGCAGGCAGGCGAAGTCGGCGATGCCGAACTTGCCATTGCCGTACACGGCGGTGGTGCGATAAAGGTAGCCGACCTCGGCCAGTTGCTGCGCGGCAGGCTGGTGACCTTCGGCTAACGCCACGAGGAAGCGGTCGAAGTTGCGCAGGCTACGGTTGGCACGTGACAGCACCAGTACGCGGGCGTCGAAGCGACCGGCTTCCTGCAAGGGCACATTGCGCTGCAGGTCGGCCAATTGCGCGTCATCGACATCGCCGGCAACCAGCACGAAGGTCACGTCCCATTGGTCGGCGATCACCCGGTCGCTGCGCTTTTCCGGGGGCAGGTAAGCCGAGAAGAGCACGCAATGGTAATGGGCGTGCGGCGTGTCGATCCGGTAGATGGCGGTACCGAAGCCCTGGTGGTCGAGGTCGAAGCGCCAGCGTCGGATTTGCCAGCGCTGCGTCATCATCCGCCGCATGCTGCTGCGCACGAAGCTCAAGGGGCTTTGGAAGTGGCTGCCCAGGCGGGCCAGGTCCATGACCTGGCTGGCCGGGCGCAGTGGGGCGGTTGCAAACACGGGGTTGGACATTGTTGTTGTACCTGCATGCTTCATGGTTCAGACGCCTTGTTCGCGGGCCATGTGGCGGGCGATGCGCACCGCATCCCACAACGCTGGCAGGATCACCAGCGACACCGGCACCGCAGTAATGACGATAAAGGACTGCAAGGCCGTCACCCCGCCCGCGCCAATGGTGATCAGCACCACCGCCGCCAGGCCCATGCCGATGGCCCAGAAGCCGCACAGCCACTTCTTCGGTTTATCGTTGCTGGACATCGCCAGGGCCACGGTGAAGGCCATGGCATCACCGTTGGTAGCCACCGAGATGAAGCTCAAGAACAGAAACAGCGCACTGATCAGGCCGCCCAGCGGCAAGTTCTGCGTCACCCCCAGCAGCAAGTCTTCCGGTTGGGTGCCATGGGCAGTAACGATGCCCGGTGTCTGCAGTTCCAGGCCGATGCCGGTGCCACCCACCACGGTGAACCAGAACATGGTCACCAGCGGGGCGATGATCGACAGCGTCATGATGATCTCGCGGATGGTGCGCCCCCGCGAGATTCGGGCGACGTACAGCGCGACCATCGGTGCATAGCCGATGAACCAGCCCCAGTAGAACACCGTCCACCAGTCCAGCCATTTCGGGTCGGCGCGAAACAGGGTCATGGGGATGAAGTTTTCCACGTGCAGGGCGAACGCTGCCGGGAAGCCGCCGAGGATGAACAGGGTCGGCCCGAACACCACCATGAACAGCGCCAGGCCGATCATCAGCCAGACATTGATCTCGCTGACGAAACGAATGCCCTTGAGCCCCACCAGGCACGATACGGTGTACATCAGTGTGACCAGGACGATGGTCAGTGACTGGGTGAGAATGCCGTTGGGCACACCCCATACGGCGTGCAGGGCGCTGCTGATCTGCAACCCGAGGAAGCCGATCGGGCCAATGGTGCCGGCGACCACGGCAATGATCGAGGTGGCGTCGGCCAGGGTACCGATCGGGCCTTTCAATGCACGCTCGCCGAACAGGGGGTAGAGCAGGGTACGTGGCGCCAGTGGCAGGCCCTTGTCGTAGTGCAGGTGCATCAGCACGATCGCCAACAGGCTGCCGAGCACGGCCCAGGCCAGGAAGCCCCAGTGCACGAAGGACTGCGCCAGTGCTGCGGTTGCTGCGGCTGCGCTGTGCGGTTGTACGCCGGCGAACAAGGGCGGCGGGCTGGCGAAGTGCATCAGCGGTTCGGCGGCGGCCCAGAAGGCACCGCCACCTGCCAGCAGCGCACACATGATCACCGCAATCCAGTTGAAGGTGCTGATGTCCGGGCGCTGGGCCACACCGCCCAGGCGCACCCGCCCGCAGCGGGAGAAACCAATGCCAAGGCTGACCGCGAAGGTCGCCAGCATCAGCACCTGCCAGTACAGGCCGAAGAACTTGGTCGACCAGGCGAACAGCGTGTTGACCAACGCCGACACCGCATCGATGTCGACCAGCGCCGCAATCAGGAATGCGCCAAGAAAGCCGCCGCTGATCAGGAACAGCGGCCAGTCGATGTCCCGTGCCAGTGGCAGGCGCATGGCCTGGCCTTCGGCCGGCAGGGTGGTGGGGTTTTTCATGATGCCTCCGGAACCTGCGATTGTTGTTATTGTTGATGCTGTCCGTGTGTAGAGCTCAAGCTGGCGCCGGGGTGGCGGTCTCCAGCAGGCGCAACCAGTTCAGCCCCATGATCTTGCCTACCTCGTCTTCGGCAAAGCCCCTGGCACGCAGGCCCCGGGCGATGTTGGGGAAGTCGCGGCTGTCACGGAACCACTGCAGGGGCGCCGGCCAGTTGGCGTTGTCCTTGGACCCCTCGCCGTAGTCCTTGTCCTTGCTCCAACGGCCGTTGCGCATCCACTCCAGCACCGCCAGTGGTTGTGCCTGGCACAGGTCGGTGCCGATGCCGATATGGTCCACACCCATCAGGTCGGCGGTGCGCGCGACCATGTCGCAGAAGCTTTCCAGGCTGCAGTCCGAAGCACCCTTGAGGTGGAACGGGTAGGTGCTGAAGCCCAGCAGGCCGCCGGATTCGGCGATACCACGCAGCACGGCGTCAGACTTGTTGCGCTTGGCCGCATGGAAGCTCGACGGGTTGGCGTGGGAGATGATCACCGGGCGGCTGGACAGCTCGATGGCCTGCAGGGTGCTGCGTTCGGCACTGTGCGACATGTCGATCAGCATGCCGACCCGGTTCATCTCGGCGATTACCTGGCGGCCGAAGCGGCTGATGCCATTGTCCTCGTGCTCGTAGCAACCACTGGCCAACAGGCTTTGGTTGTTGTAAGTGAGCTGCATGACGAACACGCCGAGCTGCCGGAATACCTCTACCAACGCAATGTCGTCTTCGATCGGCGAGCAGTTCTGGAAGCCGAAGAAGATGCCCACCCGGCCTTCCTGCTGGGCCAGGCGGATATCGCCTGCCGAGCGCACCGGGCGGATCAGCTCGGGCCAGGTCTCGAAACGGCGGTTCCACTCGCCCAGCCGTGACAGGGTTTCACGGGCGTTTTCGTGGTAGGCAATGGTGGCGTGAACGGCGCTCAGGCCACCGGCCTGCATCTGCTGGAATATTTCCGGGCTCCAGTTGGAGTATTGCAGGCCGTCGATCATCAGGATGTCGTGCATGGTCCGTACTCCTTCAGGGCCGCAGGTAGGTGGTCTTGACCACGGTGTAGAAGTCGCGGGCGTACTGGCCTTGTTCGCGCGGGCCGAAGCTTGAGGCTTTGCGGCCGCCGAACGGCACGTGGTAGTCGGTGCCGGCGGTCGGCAGGTTGACCATGACGCAGCCGGTCTGGGCGCGGCGCTTGAACGCGCTGGCATGGCGCAGCGATTGGGTGATGATGCCGGCGGTGAGGCCGTACTCGGTGTCGTTCAGGGTCGCCACGGCCTCTTCAAAGCCGCTGACGCGGATCACGCAGGCGATCGGGCCGAATACTTCTTCACGGTTGATGCGCATGTCGTTGCGGCTGTCGATGAACAGCGCAGGGCGCATGTAGTAGCCGTCAGTTTCCAGGTGCAGGCGTTCGCCGCCTTCTATAAGGGTCGCGCCTTCGGCTTGGCCCAGGCGCAGGTACTCCAGGTTTTGCTCCAGCTGTCGTGCTTCGGCCACCGGGCCGATCTGCGAGCCGGCGTGCAGGGCATGGCCAACCTTGAGCTGGCGCATGCGCAAGCGCAGGGCTTCGACGAAGCGGTCGTGGATAGCGTCGCAGACGATCAACCGTGAAGAGGCTGTGCACTTCTGGCCAGTGCCGAAGAAGGCACCGTTGAGGGCGCAGTCCACAGCCAGTTCAAGGTCGGCGTCATCCATCACCACCAGGGCATTCTTGCTGCCCATCTCCAGCTGGCAGCGCACCAAGTTACCTGCGGTGGCCACGGCGACCCGCCGGCCTGTCTGCAGTGAGCCGGTGAAGGTCAGCGCGTCGATGTCAGCAGATTGCACGAGGGTTTCGCCGACACTGGCGCCGCTGCCCATGACCAGGTTGAAGGTGCCGGCCGGCAACTGCTGGCGGCTGATGATTTCGGTCAGTGCCCAGGCGCTGGCCGGCACCAGGTTGGCGGGTTTGAACACCACGGCATTGCCGAAGGCCAGGGCCGGGGCGATCTTCCAGGCGGCAGTGGCCATCGGGAAGTTCCAGGGGGTGATGATACCGACCACGCCCACCGGTTCTCGGTGCACTTCGATGTCTACGCCCGCGCGCACCGACGCTGCGGTTTCGCCCATCTGGCGTAATACCTCGGCGGCGTAGTAATGGAAGAACTGACCACTGCGGTTGACCTCGCCGATACCCTCGGCCAGCGGCTTGCCTTCTTCACGTGAGAGCAGTTCACCCAGCTCCTGCTTGCGGGCGATCAACTCATCGCCAATCGCCATCAGCGCTTGCTGGCGCGCCTCCAGGCCAATGGCCGCCCACTGTGGTTGTGCGGCTCGGGCCGCCTGAATGGCCTGCAGGGGCTGCTCGGTGCTGGCTTGATGGTAGTCACCGATCAGGTCGCTGATGTCCGAGGGGTTGTGGTTGGCAAGGGTGGCCTGGCCTTCGCACCACTGGCCATCGATGAAGTTTTTGTAGGTGTTGTGTGACATGGATGAAAGCCTCTGTTTGCCTGGCGTTCATCTTGCGAGCAATATGGCCCAAATAAAAATTAATAAAAAAAATGCTTCGATAAGGAAAGCTAACCATGTTGCCCGAGCTGAAAATCACCCAGCTGCGCTACTTTGTGCTGGTCGCTGAACTCAAGAGCTTCCACGCCGCCGCACGCCAGGCCTGCCGCACCCAGCCGGCGATTTCACTGGCGGTGCGTGAGCTGGAGCAAAAGCTTGACCAGGCATTGGTGGAGAAGGGCGGTGGTCGGGTCGAGTTGACGCCGTTCGGCGAGCATTGCCTGCCCCTGTTTCGTGGCCTGCTGGAGCACCACGACCGCATTGCTCGGGAGGCCACTTTGCTGGCCCGGCACGAGATCGGCCAGGTCAGTATCGCCACCGTGCCATCGGTGGCCAGCCGCCTGCTGCCGGGGCCTTTGGCGCGCTTTGTGGCCGAGCACCCGAACGTACAGGTCAGCATCCAGGACGGCACCGCTGAAAGCGTTCAGCATCTGCTGGCACACCGGCAGGTGGATTTTGGTATCAGCAGCCTGTGGCTGAGCGATGAGCAGATCGCCTTTGTGCCGATCATCCACGATCAGGTCGGGGTGGTGTGCCGGGCCGACCACCCCTTGGTGCTGGCCGGTGCGACGCTGCACTGGTCACAGTTGCAGGGGCTGGCGATGATCCGCAACGGCACCTCGCGGTTGCTCGAAGGTACGGATGCCGAGCGCTTGCTCGCCCACAGCCGGCTGTTTGTCTCGAACATGATTTCGCTGATTGCGATGCTGGAGGAGGGCGTGGGTATCAGTACCCTGCCGTACCTGGCGTTCCCGCAGGAAAACGACAAGCTCGCATTCCTGCCCCTGGCGGCGCCGAAGGTAGAGCGGCAGATTGGCATGCTGACTCGCAAAGGCCGCAGCCTGTCGCCGGCGGCGCAGGCTTTGCTTGGGTTCTTGCAGGCGCAGATGGCTCAGTAAGGTGCGCCCAACCGTATAGGCTGGGCGTTGGCCTTAGCTGTTCCAGTCGGGTGCAAAATCGGGGCTTACCACGCGCTGATCCTTCGGCAAGCCTGCGATCAACGCCCGGTCTTCATCATCCAGCCGTACCTCCAGTGCCGCCAGGTTCGCCAGTTGGTTTTCGCGGCTGCTGGCCTTGGGGATCACCGCGACGCCGTCTTGGTCGAGCAGCCACTGCAGCGCCACTTGGCTTGGCAGTACGCCGTGCTTGCGGGCAATCGACTGGATCACCGGCTGCTGCGCCGCCTGGCCACGGGCCAGCGGGGTATAGGCGGTAAGCAGCAGGTCATGGCTGCGGGCATAGTCGAGCAGTGGTTGCTGGTCGAGCAGCACGTGGTACTCCACCTGGATAGCCGACAACGGCGCGCCCAGCGTCTCGATCACCTGGCGCAGCAGGCCGAGGGGGAAATTGGCCACGCCGATGCTGCGCGCCTTGCCCTCGTCACGCAGCGCTACCAGGGTCTCGATGCTGCGGGCCAGGTCCCAGTCCTTGCCGGGCCAGTGGATATGAAACAGGTCTACCTGGTCGGTGCCCAGGGCGCGCAGGCTGTCTTCCAGTGACTGACGCATGGCTTTGGGTTCAAGGCGATCCCACCACACCTTGGTGGTCAGGTGGATCTGCTCGCGTGGCACGTCGCTGTCGCGCAGGGCTTGGCCCACGGCGGATTCATTGTCGTAGGCAGTGGCGGTGTCGATGTGTCGGTAACCCAGTTCCAGGGCCTGGCGCACGGCGTGGGTGCACTCGGTGCCGGTCATCGGCCAGGTGCCCAGGCCGATGCAGGGCAGGTCCAGGCCGTTGTGAGTGGTGAGCCTTCGCATGACGATTCCTTGTAGTGGTTACAGAGTCCGTAACGGATGGTCTTCGATCAGCCCGGTGCGAACCATGCGCGGCAGGCGGAAAGTGGTCGATCAGCGAACGGAAATTGCTTTTGGCCTGGACAGGCGGCAATTGAACTTCCTTATGCTCGTGCATCTCTTCTAGAATTCCAGCTGTTACATCCGCCAGGCCAGCCCTGTGCGGCTTTCCCTGGGCGCTGCATTCAGCCGCGCCGCCGTCGAGAACGCCATGAGTTCCAGCACACCGCTGTCCGGAGTCAACCAACCGCTGCGTGGCATCGCCCTGGTGGTGGTGGCGACGTTCCTGTTTGCCAGTCACGATGCCCTGTCCAAATTCCTCGGTGGCCTGTACCCGATCATCATGGTGGTATGGGCGCGCTATCTGGTGCACACCTTGCTGATGGCCGGGATCTTCCTGCCCAAGTCGGGCCTCAATGTGCTGCGCACCCGCCGCCCGCTGTTGCAGACCCTGCGTGCCCTGAGCCTGTTGAGCACCAGCCTGTTGTTCACTACCGGCCTGCAGTATCTGCCGCTGGCCGAAGCCACTGCGGTCAACTTCCTGGCGCCGGTGCTGGTCACGGCTTTGTCGGCCCCGCTGCTCAAGGAGCGGGTGACGGTGGGGCAGTGGGTGGCGGTGGTGATGGGCTTTATCGGCGTGCTGGTGGTGGTGCACCCCGGCGGCGCAATGTTCACACCGGCAATCCTGTACCCCTTCGGCTCGGCGCTGGGCTTTTGCTTCTATCAGTTGCTGACGCGGATTCTGGCCGCTCACGACAGCCCTACCACCAGCAACTTCTATGCAGGGCTGTGCAACACCCTGGCGATGAGTGCGCTGGTGCCGTTCTTCTGGGAGGTACCGCGTTGGGACCACGCGCTGTTGATGCTGGCGCTCGGCGGGTTCGGCATGACCGCCCACCTGCTGCTGACCCAGGCGTTTCGCCATGCCGCCCCCGCGCTGCTGGCGCCGTTCAGTTACTGCCAGATCGTGTTTGCCGGGCTGCTCGGTATGTTGTTCTACAGCCAGGTGCCGGACAGCCTGAGCCTGGTGGGCATCTCGATCATCTGCCTCAGTGGCCTGGGCGCCGCCTGGATGCAGCGGCGCAAGTGAAATTGCCCGTGTTCACGGCAACGCCATGAACTGCAGGATACGCTCGCGCAGCCAGCGTTCGGCCGGGTCGTTGTCCTGGGCGCCACTCCAGACCATGGACAGCTCCGCTTCGGTGATCTCGAAGGGGGCCGGGTCGGCGCGCAGGCTGCCGTCATCGGCCAGGGCGCAGGCGGCGTAGTCCGGTACCGTGGCGATCAGCTCGGTGTTGCGCAGCAGCGCACGCAGGCTGCCGAACTGCGGCACGGCCAGCACCACCTTGCGGCAACGGCCGATGCGCGCCAGGTCGAGGTCGATATTGCCGCTCATGTCGCCAGAGAACGACACCATCACATGCGGCCGGGCGCAGTACTCGTCCAGGGTCAGTGGCCCCGGGCGATCGTCGGCGCGCAGCACCCGTACGCCAATGTCGCGCAACTTGCGGCGCTTGGCGGTGGCGGGCAGGTCGGTGGTATAGCTCACCCCAACCGAAATCTCGCCGCTGGCCAGCAGCCCCGGCATCAACAGGAAATTGGCCCGCCGCACCACCACGCTGATCTCCGGCGCCTCTTCGCGCAGGGCCTGGAGCAGGGCGGGGAACAGGCCGAACTCGGCATCGTCCGACAGCCCGAGGCGGAATACATTGCAGCTGTTGGCCGGGTCGAATGCCCGCGCGCGGCTGATGGCCGAGGAGATCACATCCATGGCCGGCCCCAGCTCGGTGAAAATCTGCATCGCCCGCGGCGTGGGCTCCATGGCCCGGCCATTGCGGATCAGCAGTGGGTCGTCGAACAGCTCGCGCAGGCGGGCGAGGGCGGCGCTGACGGTGGGCTGGGTGATGAACAGCTTTTCACCGACGCGGGTCAGGTTGCGTTCGATCATCAGGGCTTCGAACAGCACCAGCAGGTTCATGTCGACGCGACGCAGGTCGTTGCGGTTCATGGGGCTTGGCTCACGTTGGCTGGAAGGTTCGCGGTGCATTGAAGCACGGCGCCGGCCGTTGTGCCTTGTATGGATGTGCCGGCCTTATGGCGGGCCGGATCGGCGCTGACAGAGCCAGCCTATTACGCCGGAATACTGGCTCTATTAGAAGTCTGCCCAAGCTCGACTAGTCTTTCCTCTGGCCCTGCGAATTGCGCATGTGGGCGGCGTCTGAGCACCTGTATTCAAGACCCTGCCGCCATGGCGTGACAGCGTTGCAAGCCCCGTGTCGGCAAAAGACCGACCCGACCTGATGAGGGGTAGGCACGAGCCCCAGTGCTCGGCTGATAGAACACCTGGCATAGACCGGAAATCTGGATAACCGACCCAAAGGTACCCACAGATGTCGAACGAATCGAAATGCCCGTTCCATCAAACCGCAGGTGGCGGCACCACCAACCGTGACTGGTGGCCTGACCAGCTCAACCTGAGAATCCTCCACCAACATTCGTCCAAGTCCGACCCGATGGACCCGGACTTCGACTACGCCAAAGCCTTCAAGAGCCTCGACTTCCAGGCCCTCAAGCAAGACTTGACGGCCCTGATGACCGACTCGCAGGACTGGTGGCCCGCCGACTTCGGCCACTATGGCCCGCTGTTTATCCGCATGGCCTGGCACAGCGCCGGTACCTACCGTATTGGTGATGGCCGGGGTGGCGCAGGCTCTGGTCAGCAGCGCTTCGCGCCGCTCAATAGCTGGCCGGACAACGTCAGCCTGGACAAGGCCCGGCGCCTGCTATGGCCGATCAAGCAGAAGTACGGCAACAAGATTTCCTGGGCCGACCTGATCGTGCTCACCGGCAACGTCGCGCTGGAGTCCATGGGCTTCAAGACCTTTGGTTTCTCGGGCGGGCGCGCCGATGTGTGGGAACCGGACGAAGACGTGTACTGGGGCTCGGAAAAGGTCTGGCTGGGCGGCGACACCCGCTACGGCAAGGAACAGCTCAAGGCCCAGACGCCCGGCCAGGGTGACCTGGTGGCCGAGCCTGCCAAGCATGGCGAAGAGCAAAGCCGCGACCTGCAGGCCGAGCGCAACCTGGAAAACCCGCTGGCCGCCGTGCAGATGGGCCTGATCTACGTCAACCCGGAAGGCCCGGAAGGCAACCCCGACCCGGTCGCCTCGGGCAAGGATATCCGCGAAACGTTCGGCCGCATGGCCATGAACGACGAAGAGACCGTGGCCCTGATCGCCGGTGGCCATGCGTTCGGCAAGACCCACGGCGCCGGCCCCGCCGACAATGTCGGCGCCGAACCCGAGGCCGCCGGGCTTGAGCTGCAGGGCCTGGGCTGGGCCAACACCTTCGGCACCGGCAAAGGCCCCGATACCATCACCAGCGGCCTCGAAGTGACCTGGACCTCGACGCCGACGCGCTGGAGCAACGAGTACCTCAACAACCTGTTCAACTTCGACTGGGAACTGACCAAGAGCCCGGCCGGCGCGCACCAGTGGCGGCCGAAGGAAGGCAAGGGCGCCGGCACCGTCCCGGATGCCCATGACCCGGGCAAGAAACACGCACCTTCGATGCTCACCTCCGACCTGGCGCTGCGTTTCGACCCGATCTACGAGCCGATCGCCCGGCGCTTCAAGGACAACCCCGAGCAGTTGGCAGACGCCTTTGCCCGCGCCTGGTACAAGCTGATCCACCGCGACATGGGCCCGCTTGCGCGTTACCTCGGGCCGGAAATGCCCAACGAGGTACTGCTGTGGCAAGACCCGTTGCCCAAAGCCGAGCCCTCGTCGCTGAATGAGCAGGACATCGCTGCGCTCAAGGCCAAGGTGCTGGCCTCGGGCTTGAGCGTGGGTGAACTGGTGTCGACCGCCTGGGCGTCGGCTTCCACCTTCCGCGGGTCGGACAAGCGCGGTGGCGCCAATGGCGGGCGCTTGCGCCTGGCGCCGCAGAAAGGCTGGGCTGCCAACCAGGGCGTGGACAAGGTACTGGCGGCGCTGGAGAAAATTCAGGGCGAGTTCAACAACGGCGGCAAGCAGGTCTCCCTGGCCGACCTGATCGTGCTGGCCGGTACTGCAGCGGTGGAAAAGGCCGCCAAGGATGCCGGTTACACGGGCAGCGTGGGGTTCCGCCCCGGTCGCGTCGACGCGACCCAGGAACAGACCGACGTCGAGTCGTTCGCGGTGCTGGAGCCGCTGGCGGATGGCTTCCGCAATTTCACCAAGGACCGTTACAGCGTCAAGGCCGAGAAGCTGTTGCTGGACAAGGCGCAACTGCTGACCCTCACCGCCCCCGAGCTGACCGCGCTGATCGGTGGCCTGCGCGTACTGGGCGCCAACCAGGGTGGCAGCAAGGACGGCGTGTTCACCGACCGGCCCGGTACCCTGAGCAACGACTTCTTCCGCAACCTGCTGGACATGGGCGTGGAGTGGAAGCCGACCTCGGCCGACAACGAAGCCTTCGAAGGCCGGGACCGCAAGACCGGGCAGGTGAAATGGACTGGCAGCCGCGTCGACCTGGTGTTCGGCTCGCATGCCCAGTTGCGCGCGCTGAGCGAGGTATATGGCAGCAGCGATGGCCAGGCCAAGTTCATCAAGGACTTCGTTGCTGCCTGGGTAAAAGTGATGGAGCTTGATCGCTTTGATCTGAAGTAACGCCATCAGTACGTGGGGGCGCTGTGCGCCCCATTCGCGGCGCAAGGCCGCTTCCACAGGGTGTGGGGGCGGCCTTTTGTCGCAAATGGCCGGCAAAGCAGCCCTGGCCATCCCGCCAATTCCAGGTCGGATAGATACAAAAGCGTCCTTGTTCGTTCTGTTGCAATGCTTCTCAGGCGGCCGGCCTGAACAGCGTGCTCACAACGACAAGGAACCCGACCATGCAAATGCCAAAGACCCTGAAGATCCGTAACGGCGAAAAGGTCAAAGCGACTTTCTCCGCACAGGAATACGCAGCCCGCCACGCCCGTCTGCGGGCCTACATGGCCGAGCAGGACATCGAGGCGGCGATCTTCACCTCGTACCACAACGTCAATTACTACAGCGACTTCCTCTATTGCTCGTTCGGCCGCCCGTACGCGCTGGTCGTGACCCAGGACAAGGTCGTCTCGATCAGCGCCAATATCGATGGCGGCCAACCTTGGCGGCGCACGGTCGGCACCGACAACATCGTCTACACCGACTGGCAACGCGACAACTACTTCGTCGCCATCCAGCAGGCGCTGCCGCTGGCCTCGCGCATCGGCGTGGAGTACGACCACCTCAACCTGCAGAACCATGGCAAGCTCGCCGCCTGCTACCCCAAGGCCGAGTTGCTGGACATCGGCGCCCCGTGCATGCGCATGCGCATGATCAAGTCCGCCGAAGAGCAGGCGTTGATCCGCCACGGTGCCCAGGTGGCCGATATCGGCGGCGCTGCGGTGGTCGAGGCCCTGCGTGAGCATGTGCCAGAGTACGAAGTGGCCTTGCATGCTACCCAGGCCATGGTGCGTGAAATTGCCAAACGCTTCCCCGACGGCGAACTGATGGACACCTGGACCTGGTTCCAGTCCGGGCTCAACACCGATGGCGCGCACAACCCGGTTACCAGCCGCAAGGTCGGCAAGGGCGAGATCCTCAGCCTCAACTGCTTCCCGATGATCGCCGGCTATTACACGGCGCTTGAACGCACCCTGTTCCTTGACCATTGCCCGGATGATCACCTGCGCCTGTGGCAGGCCAACGTCGAGGTGCACGAAGCAGGGCTGAAACTGGTGCGCCCGGGCATGCGCTGCAGCGACATTGCCCGTGAGCTGAACGAGATCTTCCTGCGTCACGACCTGCTGCAGTACCGCACGTTCGGCTATGGCCATTCGTTCGGCACCCTCAGCCACTACTACGGCCGCGAGGCGGGGCTCGAACTGCGCGAAGACATCGACACCGTGCTGGAGCCCGGCATGGTGGTGTCGATCGAGCCGATGATCATGCTGCCCGAGGGTCGGCCGGGTGCTGGCGGCTACCGCGAGCATGACATCCTGATCGTCAACGACAACGGTGCCGAGAACATCACGCGCTTCCCGTATGGCCCGGAGCACAACATCATTCGCAAATAACGCCCGGTGCCGGCCTTCTTGGGCGGGGGGTTGCCCCGCAAAGAGGCCGGCACGCACACCACAATAATTACTGAATGACCATTAGACCCTGCCTCCAATTAGAAGAATCAGAGGGTACCCGTCATGTCCAGCACCACCCTGAACGCTTCCACTCTCGACGGCTCCGCGCCTAGCGCCGAACGCCAGGCCTTGCGCAAGGCCGCGCGCGCCAGTTTCATGGGCAACTTCGTCGAATGGTTCGATTACGCCGCCTACGGCTACCTTGCAACCATCATTGCCGCTACGTTTTTCCCGCAAACCGACAAGACCAGCGGTTTGCTGGCAACCTTCGCGGTGTTTGCCCTGTCGTTTCTCGTTCGCCCCTTGGGCGGTGTGGTCTGGGGCCATTTCGGCGACCGCCACGGGCGGCGCAACGCGCTGTCGTTGTCGATCCTGATCATGTCGATTTCGACCTTCTGCATCGGGCTGCTGCCCGGCTACGCGCAAATCGGCGTGTGGGCGCCGTGCCTGTTGTTGTTGATCCGCCTGGTACAGGGCTTTTCTGCTTCGGGCGAATACGCGGGGGCGTCGGCGTTTCTGGCTGAGTACGCTCCACAGGGCCGGCGCGGGCTGTATACCAGCATCGTACCGGCCAGTACGGCGGCGGGGTTGTTGTTCGGCGCGGCGTTCGTGGCGGTGCTGCATGAGGTGCTTAGCAGCGAAGACCTGCACAGCTGGGGCTGGCGGCTGCCGTTTCTGCTCGCGGCACCCTTCGGCCTGGTAGGCCGATATATCCGCATGAGCCTGCAGGACACCCCCAAGTTTCTGGAGATGGAGCAGCGCCTGGAGAACAAGGCCTGCATGGCCCCGGCGCCGATCCGTGAGCTGCTGACCGCGCACCGCCGCAGCCTGGCCATCGGTATCGGCGTCACCTGCCTCAACGCGGTCGCGTTCTACCTGCTGCTCAGCTACATGCCCACGTACCTGTCCACCGAGCTGGGCATGGGCGAGCGGGATGCCTTCATCGCCTCGACCGTCTCGCTGGCCACCTACATCGGCCTGATCTTCCTGATGGGGCGGCTGTCTGACCATTTCGGCCGCAAGACCATGCTGGTGATCGCCTCGCTGTTGTTTCTGGGGCTTACCGTGCCGCTGTTCACCCTGCTAGATGGGCAGCCACTGCTGGTGATCCTGGCCATCCAGATCCTCTTCGGCGCGATGCTGGCGATGAACGACGGTACCTTGCCGTGCCTGTTGGCGGAGATCTTCCCGACCCGGGTACGCTTCAGCGGCTTTGCCCTGAGCTTCAATGTGGCCAATGCCTTGTTTGGCGGGACGGCGCCGTTCATTGCCACCTGGTTGATACAAGTGACCGGCAGCAAGCTGGCGCCGGCCGGGTACCTGCTGGCGGCGGCACTGGTGGCGCTGGTGGCGATGTTGATGTGCCGGGAGACGGCGCATGCGGCCTTGAAAGACTAGCGGGCTTTGCCGGCCGCTTCGCGGGGTTACCCGCGAAGCGGCATCACCTCACTCAGTGCAACGAAGCCTGGCGCCGCTCCCCCAACGGCGACAGCCCAAAGAAGCGGCTGTAGCTCTTGGAGAAATGCGCCGGCGAGCTGAAGCCGCACGCCAGCGCCACCTCACGTACCTGCACATCGCTGCGCAGCAGCAGCTCCCGCGCGCGCGACAGCCGCAACTCCAGGTAGTACTGGCTGGGTGTCCGCTGCAGGTATTTATGGAACAACCGCTCCAACTGGCGCACGGTCACCTCGTTGAGGCTGGCCAGCTCCTCCAGCCCCAGTGGCTCTTCCAGGTTGGCCTCCATGATCGCCACCACCTGGCTCAGCTTGGGCTGGGCGCTGCCGAGCAACGTGCGCAGCGGCACCCGCTGGCGTTCGCGCTCGCCACGCACCCGGTCGCACAGCAGCAGCTCGGCCGCCTTGGCGGCGATGCCCTGGCCACCTTCCTCACGGGCCACCAGTTGCAGCATCATGTCCATGGCCGCCACACCGCCCGAGCAGGTATAGCGGTCGCGGTCCAGTTCGAACAGCTGGCCGGAAATGACGATACCGGGGAACTGCTCCTGCAAGGTCTGCATGTCTTCCCAGTGGATGGTACAGCGGTAGCCTTTGAGCAGCTCGGCCTTGGCCAGCAGGTAGCTGCCGGTGCAGATGCCGCCCAGCGGCAGGCGTTGACGGGCCAGTTGGCGTAGCCAGTCGATCAGTGGCCGGGTGCCACGGCTGCGGTCGATCGGGTTGGCACCGACCACCAGCAGGGCGTCCAGCGCAGGGGCGTTGTCGATACTGTGGTCAGGCAGCACGCGCATGCCGTTGCTGGCCATTACCGGCTCGTGGCTGGCGGCGATCAGCACAGTGCGAAACATCGGGCGGCGGGCGGCCAGGTTGGCCATGCGCAGGGTCTCCACCGCCGACGCCAGGCCGATGGTGGTGAAGTTGGGCAGGATCAGAAAGCCGAAGGTCTTGACGGTGCAGGGTGATACGGGTGCTGTAGCGGGGTGGACCATTGCGATCTTCCTGTGCAAGCTGAGGCATAGTTGGTCAGGGGCAGTGAAAAATCCAAGCCTCGCGTGTTTCTTGTTGTTATGGGTCGTTGCCGGGTCGATCTTACACCCCCGGCGCAGCGGCCAGGAATGGCTCCGCCGGCTGGCGGCTGCCAACAGTGATTGCCCATAGAAGGTGAACGTTCAGTGAACCCCGAATCCATGCTGGCGGCATTGCCAGGTTTCGCCATGACACCCGCGTCGATCGAGGTGCTGCCCGATGCCAGGGCCTACCGCGCCTGCCTGCTCGAGCGCATCAGGGCGGCGACCCGGCGTATCGTCATCGTCGCGTTGTACCTGCAGGAAGACGAAGCCGGCCAGGAAGTGCTGGATGCCTTGTACCAGGCCAAAGCCGCGTGGCCAGGCCTGGAGATCACCATCGTGGTCGACTGGTTCCGTGCCCGGCGTGGCCTGCTGGGGGGAGGGCGGCAGCCGGGCAACGCTGCCTGGTATCAGGCTCAGCGCCAGCACCATGGCCTGGACATCGTCATCCATGGCGTGCCCGTGCAAACCCGCGAGCTGTTTGGTGTACTGCACCTTAAAGGCAGCATCATCGACGATTGCGTGATCTACACCGGCGCCAGTCTCAACAACGTCTACCTGCACCGTTTCGACCGCTACCGCCTGGATCGCTACCACCTGTTCCACTCACCGGCCCTGGCCGATGCCATGGTCGATCTGGTGCGTCGCCTGCTGCACCACACTGCCACGCCGCGCCTCGACCTGCCGGCACCGCCCTCGTCCCGCAGCCTGCGCGGCGACATCCGGCGCTTGCGCGCGCGGCTGCGGCGCATGGCCTATGACGTGCCTGCCAGCGCGTCGGGGCAGGGCCTGCGGGTGATCCCGCTGCTGGGTGTCGGGCGCGGCAATCTGCTCAACCGGGTGCTTTGCGCACTGCTGGGCGCTGCGCGCACGCAAATCGTCATCAGCACGCCGTACTTCAACCCGCCACGGGTATTGATGCGCGAGATCGACCATGCACTCGACCGAGGCGTGCGGGTGGAGCTGATTGTCGGCGATCGTACCGCCAATGACTTCTATATCGCGCCCGGCGAGCCGTTCAGTGCCAGCGGCGCGTTGCCTTACTTGTACGAGGACAACCTGCGCGCCTTCACCCGCCGTCGCCAGGCCGCCCTTGCCAGTGGCCAGCTTGAAGTGCGTATCTGGAACGACCCAGGGCACACCTTCCATGCCAAGGGGCTGTGGGTCGACCAGCGCTACTCGCTGTTGACCGGCAACAACCTGAACCCCCGAGGGTTCAACCTGGACCTGGAAAACGGCCTGCTGATCGATGACCCCGAGGCACAGTGGTTAGTGCCGCGCGAAGCCGAGTTGGCGGGGTTGCGCCAGCATGCGCGCAGGATCGATTCAGCTGCCGAGCTGGGGGTCAAGGCCGAGCACCCCAAGGAAGTGCGCAAGTTCTTGCGGCGGTTGCGCTACAGCCGCCTGGAACCGTTGATCAAGCGGGTGCTGTAACGCTGGTGAGGGGGCTCTGAAAAAGTCTTGCAAGCGCATACAATCAGGCCTTTTCCACGTTAACCAGATAGGCCAAACCGTCCATGGCGCTTGACCCCCCAACGATGCTGACAATCACCATCGCCCTGGCAGCTGCGGCTGCCTTGTACCTGGCGATCGAGTGGCGCAGTGTTCGCGAGCCTTCGCTGCTGTTCTGGAGCGCCGGCTTCGCCACGATCACCGTCGGCTCCACCCTGGCCCTGTTGCGGGGCATCGGCTTGCTGCTGATCGGTATCTGGTTCGCCAATGGCTTGCTGGTGGTGGCGCACGGGTTTTTTCTGCTGGGGGTGTTGCGCTTCACCCAGCACCGCCTGTCGCGCGCCTGGCTGCTGATGGTAGGGGTGTGGTTCGCCTTGCTGCTGTTGCCCGCCGGCCCGGAGTGGTCGAAGGTGATGCTGATGGTCAACTCGTTGCTGGTGGCGTTGCTGACGCTCAAAGCCAGTTTTCTGTTGAAGCCCCACGGCAGGTCGTTGAGCGTGGGCGCGGTGCAGTTGCGTTATGTGCTGCTGATTCATGGCCTGTTCTATGTGGCGAAGGCGATCATTGCGATTGCCCCGGGCACGCTGATTGACCTGGCGACGTTTGGCGGGCTGATCATCCAGGTTTCCCTGGTCGAGGGGGCGATGGCAATCATGCTGATTGCGCTGTCGATGACCGGCACGGTGCGTTATCGCCGTGAAGAGCGCATCGCCCGGCTGGCGGCACGGGACCCGCTGACGGCGTTGTACAACCGCCGCGCGCTGGAAGTGCGGGCGACGCACTTTTTCAAAGAGGTGAGCCCGGCACGGCCAGGCGCCTTGCTGCTGATCGACATCGACAATTTCAAGCTGGTCAACGATTTGCACGGGCACATTGCCGGTGATCGGCTGTTGATCGCCTTGAGCGAGATGATGCGTGCGGTGTTGCCGGAGCGGTCACTGGCGGCGCGGCTTGGCGGCGACGAGTTTGTCATCCTGCTCAGTGCGGCGACCAGCGAGCGCGTGGTGGCGCTGGGCAGCCAGTTGCGTGAACAGTTTCAGCAGTTTGCGCTGCAAACGGTGCCCACGCCGCAGGCCGTGACCTTGAGCATCGGTGCCAACCTGTTCGACCAGCCGCCCGCGAGCCTGGCGGCGTTGATCGAGCAGGGAGATGTAGCGCTGTATCAGTCCAAGCGCGGTGGGCGCGACAGCATTCGCCTGGTTGACCGGACGCTGGTCAGCTCGGGTAGCTAGCAACGCTTGACGCTGGGGGCCGCCAAAGCGGCCCCCAAACACTCAGGTCACAACCTGATAGCAAGGCACATACGCCGCGCCACCCGGCAGTTTCATCCGGTGCTGGTCGACAAACGCCTGCAACAGGTGCCCCAGCGGCGCCAAAACCGCACTGTCACCACGGATCTGGTACGGCCCGTGTTCCTCGATCAGGCGGATGCCCTTGTCCTTGACGTTGCCCGCCACAATCCCGGAAAACGCCCGGCGCAGGTTGGCGGCCAGTTCATGCGGCGGCAGCTCGCGGCGCAGGGCCAGTTCGGCCATGTTGGCATGGGTCGGGTCGAACGGGTGCTGGAAGCCCTCGTCGATCTTCAGCAGCCAGTTGAAATGGAAGGCATCGTTGCGCTCGCGGCGGAACTGCTTCACCTCCTTGAGCCCTTCGACCATCTGCCGCGCCACTTCGGCCGGGTCATCGATGATGATCTGGTAGTGGCGCTGGGCGGCGTCCCCCAGGGTGGCGCCGACGAACGCGTGCAACTGCATCAGGAACGGCTCGGCACTGCGCGGCCCGGTCAGCACCACCGGGAAGGGCAGGCCCTGGTTGTCCGGGTGCATGAGAATGCCGAGCAGGTAGAGGAACTCCTCGGCTGTACCGGCGCCGCCGGGGAAGATAATGATGCCGTGGCCGACGCGGACGAAGGCTTCCAGGCGTTTCTCGATGTCCGGCAGGATCACCAGTTCGTTGACGATCGGGTTCGGCGCCTCGGCAGCGATGATGCCCGGCTCGGTCAGGCCCAGGTAGCGGCTGCCGTGCATGCGTTGCTTGGCATGGGCGATGGTGGCGCCCTTCATCGGGCCCTTCATCACCCCAGGGCCGCAGCCGGTGCAGACGTCCAGCTTGCGCAGGCCCAGCTCGTGGCCGACCTTCTTGGTGTACTGGTATTCCTCGGTGCTGATCGAGTGGCCGCCCCAGCACACCACCATCTTCGGCTCTACGCCGGGGCGCAGGGTGCGGGCGTTGCGCAATAGGTGGAATACGTAATCGGTGATGCCCTGGGAGCTTTCCAGGTCGATGCGCTGGCTGGCCAGCTCGCTTTCGGTATAGACGATGTCGCGCAAGGCGCTGAAGAGCATTTCGCGGGTGCTGGCGATCATCTCGCCATCGACGAAGGCATCGGCTGGGGCATTCAACAGCTCCAGGCGTACGCCGCGGTCTTGCTGGTGGATGCGCACCTCGAAGTCCTTGTAGGCCTCGAGGATGGTCTTGGCATTGTCGACATGCGCGCCGGTATTGAGGATGGCCAGGGCGCACTGGCGGAACAGGGTGTAAAGGCTACCGGTACCGACTTCACTCAGTTGCTGCACTTCACGTTGCGACAGCGTCTCCAGGCTGCCTTTGGGGCTGACGGATGCATTTATGACATGGCGTTGAGGCATCTAAGTCTTTCCTGTGCGGGTAAAACATCCTTCTTTGACACCACCATACCGAGAAATGCACGCGACAACGAGGGGGCACCGTGGAAAGATTCTGCAGACGGAGTGGGCGGCTTCGCGGGTAAACCCGCGAAG